>NZ_FSRS01000001.1:1290000-1610000 GCF_900142935.1 Rhodovulum sp. ES.010
GAACCGCCACCCGAAGCTTGGCCGACCGCGCCCGCGGATTGGCCGCAAGTTCCACCGCGTCGGGCGGCACGGCCCGGCGCGTCAGCGGCGTGAACCGCGGCGCGTCCTGCACCTGCTCTGGGGCATGGCGGCTGCCGCCCCCGCCCCGCCCCGAGCGCACCTGCAGGAACCGCTTGACGACGCGGTCTTCCAGCGAGTGGAACGTCACCACCGCAAGCTTGCCGCCGGGCTTCAGCGCCCGCTCGGCCGCTTCAAGCCCCGCGACCAGTTCGCCCAGTTCGTCGTTCACCGCGATCCGCAGCGCCTGGAAGCTGCGGGTGGCCGGGTGGCTCTGGCCCGGCTTCTGCCGCGGGAGGCAGCGCGCGATCACCTCGGCCAGTTGCGCCGTCGTCACGATGGGCGCGACCGCGCGCGCGGCGACGATGGACCGGGCGATCCGGCGCGCCGCGCGCTCTTCGCCGAAGTGGAAAAGGATGTCGGCCAGGTCCTGGTCGGACGCGGTGTTGACCAGGTCCGCCGCCGTCGGCCCCTCCTGGCCCATCCGCATGTCCAGCGGGCCGTCCTTCTGGAACGAGAAGCCCCGCTCCGGACGGTCCAGCTGCATGGACGACACGCCGAGATCCAGCACCACCCCGTCGAGCGGCGCCCCGGCCAGGTCGTCGAGCCGGGAGAAGCGGCCCTCGACCAGCGTCAGACGGTCGCCATAGGCCGCGGCCCAGTCGGCGGCCATCTCGAACACGCTGGGGTCGCGGTCGACGCCGATCACGCGCGCCGCGCCCGCATCGAGCAGGCCCCGCGCATAGCCGCCCGCGCCGAACGTGCCGTCCAGCCAAAGGCCCTCGACCGGCGAGACGGCTTCAAGCAGCGGCCGCAGCAGGACGGGGATGTGCGGCGGCTCGGCGGGGGGGGTGGTGCGGTCCGCGGCGGCCATCCCCTACTCCTCCAGCGATCCGTCGAGCAACGAGGCCACGTCGAAATCGGGCGGCAACTCCTCGAAGCGGGCCCGCGCCCGGGACATTTCCTCGGACTCGTAGGTCTCGGGGTTCCAAATGCGGAACTTCTCGCCGGAACCGACGAAATACGCCTCGTCGGTCAGGCCGATCTTCTCGCGCAGCTTCTGGGGCAGCACGATGCGGCCGTCATTGTCGACCTCGGTGGGGTGGGACTGGACGTTGAAGGTCAGTTCCAGCATCTGCCGTTCGATCGACCCGCGCGGCTTGGCCTCGATCTTCCGGTCGATCTCCTCGATCGCCTGCATCGTGTAGCCTTCGAGGAACTTGCGGCGCGGATCGCCGTAGACGATCACGAATTGCGGGCGCAGACCGTCGGTCCAGTCGGGGTCGCCGGCTTCGAGCACGCGGCGGAACGAGGACGGGATCGACACCCGGCCCTTGCTGTCCACCTTGTGGCGGCTCTCGCCTCTGAACCTGCGCGCCACCTGTCCGACGCTCCTTCTGCTTCACCGTTCGCGCCTACGAAAACGGCGGATTGAGCTGCTGCCACTGCCCAATCCGCCGCCCTCGTCCCGCTTCGGGATGCCCGGCTGCGCGCGCCACCTGGGGGGATGTTCTGCTCGCCCGCGCGCCGGATCTCTTTGTGCGATGAAGCTCGGGGCCTGTATGAAACCTGACTGAGCCTTGCGGGGTCTTGGCGCCCCTGTGTGCCCGCTCCTCATCGATGTCTCATGGATGCCATGGGAATTCATGGAAATCAACTGAAATCGACGGGATCAAACCAGGCAACAGCGTCGCCGAGCGCATTGCGGGCCGGATCTGACTGCGTTCGCAGGCACATTTATCGCCCATATAGTGAAAAATTCGATTTTTGGCCAAAATATAGCCCACCCGCACCTCGGCCCGGCCATTCCCATGATTTCCCGGCTTCTGATGATTTTTTCGCGGACACGGGGCTGAAACGCCCTTCGAGTCCCGGATTCTTGCGGAATTCGGCCACGCCTGACGCCGCGATTCGCCGCGCGCCGGGCTCGCGCGGCACTGGACCATGAATTCCCGTGGGGTCGCTCAGGCCATCCCGCCGCCGACCAGCCGGGTCGCGATATGGGCATAGGCGTCGGCCGCCGGACCCTCGCCCAGCGCCACCGGACGGCCCGCGTCGCCCGCCTCGCGCACCTCGAGCGCCAGCGGCAGCGCCCCAAGCAGCGGCACGCCCATCTTCTCGGCCTCGGCGGCCACCCCGCCATGGCCGAACAGATGCGCCTCGTGCCCGCAATTGGGGCAGACATAGGTGGACATGTTCTCGATCAGCCCCAGCACCGGCGTCTTGAGCTTGGCGAACATGTCGATGGCCTTGCGCGCATCCAGAAGCGCCACGTCCTGGGGCGTCGAAACGACCAGCGCGCCGTTCAGCTTCGTCCGCTGGCACAGCGTGAGCTGCACATCGCCGGTGCCCGGCGGCAGGTCGACGATCAGGACGTCGAGCTGCCCCCAGTTCACCTGCGTCAGCAATTGCTGCAACGCCCCCATCAGCATCGGCCCGCGCCAGACCACCGCCTGCCCCTCTTCCATCATCAGCCCGATCGACATCATCGTGACGCCGTGGGCGACGATCGGTTCGATGGTCTTGCCATCGGGCGAGGCGGCGCGGCGCGAAATGCCCATCATCCGGGGCTGCGACGGGCCGTAGATATCCGCATCCAGCAGCCCCACGCGCCGCCCCTGGCGGGCGAGCGCCACGGCCAGGTTCGATGCGACCGTGGACTTGCCGACCCCGCCCTTGCCCGAGGCCACGGCAAGGATACGGTCGATCCCGGCGGGGTTCTCGGGGCCGGCCTGGGCCGTGGGGTGGCGCCCGATCTTGAGACCGCCCTGCGGCGGCGCCTTGGGCGCACCGCCATGCGCGGTCAGCACCGCCGAAACGGCCTCGACGCCCTCCAGCGCCTCGACCGCGGCCTGGGCGGCGGCGCGCGCCGGCTCCATCCGCGCGGCCTGCCCCGCATCCGGCGCCTCGATCACGAAGCGCACGGTGCCCCCCTCCACCGTCAGCGCGCGGACCATGTCGCGCGAGACGAGGTCGCCGCCATCTGGCAGGGCGATTCGGGACAGGGCGTCGAGAATGCGGTCTCGGGTGGCGGGCATGCGCGCCTCCTTTTCGTGCCTTTTCCTTACCGCTTTACTTGGTCATATCCGCCGCAAGGGCAAGGGCGTTCACGCGTTGCCGGGTTTCGCGGCAGCGCCCCACGGAGCGCCCAGAAATACGTCAGCATAACTTATGCGCTTTCTGCATGGCAGAAATTCACCCGCCAGGGATTGTGCATGTGCAGCATTCGCCTATTTTGAGGATCAACGGCGCCGGGCACAGCCCGCGCCACGGGCAAGGTCGGGGCAAGCGCCCGGACCGGCTCGGGTGAACGGGAAACCCCTCCTCCTCCCTGGGTTTCCTTGTCTCGCGGCGGCACCTACCTCCTCCCAGGTGTCGCCGCACCTTTCTTCCGGGGCCTTCGGGCGCCGGCTTGTGCGGCGGGTCGTCTCCTCCTCCCTGACCCCGTCGCAGGACAGAGCGGCGGTGCCCATCCTCCCGGGCATCGCCGTTTTGCATTGAGGACGCCGTGGCGAAAGCGGGCTCAGGCCCGAAGTGCGGCGCGGTCCGAAAGGCCGGCCTGCGCCGGCGCCTCCTCCGACGCCCCGCCGAAGAGCGCGCGCGCCTCGTAGGCGCGCAGAACGGGACGGGCCGCCTCGAAGGACTCGCCCTCGGGGGCGTCGAGATCGAACTCGGGAAAATGCGCCGCGATCTCGTCGCGCGCGTCGCTGTCGAGCGCCCGGCGCGCGACATCGCCCAGATAAAGGCTCTCGCAGGGCACGCCTTCGGCCAGCACGATCTCGTGGCGCTCGAACAGAAGGTGGACATAGCGCACCATCGGGCGCTCGACGACGCGGGCGCCGGCCTGCCCGCTCAGCGCATAGGCGCGGGCTGGCACCAGCACGTCGGGCGTGCCGAACAGCAACTCCGCCGAGGCGGACGCATGCAGCAGGCGATGTTGGGGCGAAAGCCGCAGCGGCCGGTCGTTGCCAAGGGTGCCCGCGGGAAACTCCACCGGGGCCATCCGCCCGGTCCCGCGCACGACGCTCTGCCCGACCCAGAGCAGCACCTGCGGGCCGTGGTCGAGGGTTTCGACCATCATGCCGGGCACGAGGCTCGCCGCGCGCACCGGGCCGCGCGGCGTGGCGATCAGGGTTTCGCCCTCGAAGCAGATCACCTGGGCGGTGTATTCGCTGTTTGGGTCCTGGTCGTAGACGTAGAAGCCGGGGCTGAACCCGCCGCTGTAATTGTCCCAGTACCATTGCTCCAGGTCGAAGCCCGGCGACCAGACCACCTGCACCGTCTGGCCGTCCGTGTCGGTGCCCTCGAACACCACGGCGTGGCCGCTGGCGAACTCGATCTCGTCGGACCGGATGACGACGGCATCGGTCAGCGTGGCCTTGTGCGCCCCGCCGAAGGACACGTCGTAGACATCGCCCACCTCGAAGAGATACGGGTCGGGATCATCGGACTTCGCGGTGATGACGAGGTCCTTGGTGCCGTTCGGCGGATAGTCGAATGTCGATGAGCCCGGTCCGCTGGCATTGCTGTCGACATTGCGGCCGGTGGCGGCAGCAAACTCGGTATCCGGCGGGGTGAACGTCACAAGCATGGCGGACTCCTTCCCAGCCAACCTCTTCCGCCCCACCCCAAGGAAGGGTTAACCGGGCCGCGAAGCGCGACGGGAATTTGCACCGGGTTTTCGCTAAAACCCGCCGGTCCGCACGTTCAGGACGGCACGTCGTCGGCGTTTTCGGCCGGCACGACGAACCGCGCCACCACATTCTTGCGGCCCGCCTTGTCGAACGCGATATCCAGCTTGTCGCCCTCGATCCCCGTCACCGTGCCGTAGCCGAATTTCTGGTGGAACACGCGCGCGCCCGACTCGTAGGCCGCGACGGCCTCGACGTCGATCGTGATGGTCCGGCTTTCGCGGGGCTGGCCGACCGGGCGCTGCTGGCCGCGCGCCTGCAGACGCTTCCAGCCCGGCGAATTGTAGACATTCGCGCCGGCCGCCGCCTGTTCGATCCCCGACGACACCGCGCCGCCGCCCCCGTAGAGCCCCGGCGGGGTCAGCACCTCGACATGCGCCTCCGGCAGTTCGTCGATGAAGCGCGAGGGCAGCGCCGATTGCCATTGGCCGTAAACGCGCCGGTTGGCGGCGAAGGAGATCGTGCACAGCTCCTCGGCCCGGGTGATGCCGACATAGGCCAGCCTCCGCTCCTCCTCGAGCCCCTTGAGCCCGCTTTCATCCATCGAGCGTTGGCTGGGGAACAGCCCGTCCTCCCAGCCCGGCAGGAACACCACCGGGAATTCCAGCCCCTTCGCGGCATGCAGCGTCATGATCGAGATCTTGGCGCCCTCACCTTCGGTCTCGTTGTCCATGATCAGCGCGACATGTTCGAGGAACCCTTGCAGGTTCTCGAACTCCTCCAGCGCCTTCACGAGTTCCTTGAGGTTCTCCAGCCGCCCCGGCGCCTCCGGCGTCTTGTCGTTCTGCCAGTGCTCGGTATAGCCGGACTCTTCGAGGATGATCTCGGCCAGCTCGACATGGCTTTGCGCGCTGTCCAGCGCGCCCCCATGCCAGCGCCCGATGCCCTGCAACAGCTTGCGCAGTTCACTGGCGCCCTTGCCGGTCAGCCCCTGCGTTTCCAAGAGCAGCCGCGCGCCCTCGACCAGCGTCACGCCGTTCGACCGCGCCATCACCTGGATCTTCTGCTGCGCCTTGTCGCCGAGGCCCCGCTTGGGCGTGTTCACGATCCGCTCGAAGGCGAGGTCGTCGTCGGGGCTGACGGCGAGGCGGAAATAGGCCATCGCGTCGCGGATCTCCATCCGCTCGTAGAAGCGCGGGCCGCCGATGACGCGATAGGGCAACCCGATCGTGAGGAACCGGTCCTCGAAGGCGCGCATCTGGTGCGAGGCGCGCACCAGGATCGCCATGTCGTCGAGGCTTTTCGGGTCCAGTCCGCGGCTGCCGCCCTGCAGCGCCTCGGCCTCTTCGCCGATCCAGCGCGCCTCCTCCTCGCCGTCCCAATGGCCGATCAGGCGCACCTTCTCGCCTTCGTCCGCCTCGGTCCAGAGCGTCTTGCCCAGCCGCCCCTTGTTGGCCGCGATCAGCCCCGAGGCGGCGGCCAGGATATGCGGGGTCGAGCGGTAGTTCTGTTCCAGCCGGATCACCTCGGCGCCCGGGAAATCCTTCTCGAAGCGCAGGATGTTGCCCACCTCGGCCCCGCGCCAGCCATAGATCGACTGGTCGTCGTCGCCCACGCAGCAGATGTTCTTGTGTCCGCCCGCGAGCAGACGCAGCCACATGTATTGCGCGACATTCGTGTCCTGGTACTCGTCCACCAGGATATAGCGGAACCAGCGGCGATATTGCGCCAGCACGTCCTCATGGGCCTGGAAGATCGTCAGCATGTGCAGCAGCAGGTCGCCGAAATCGACAGCGTTCAGATTGCGCAGACGGTCCTGATAGGCGGCGTAAAGCTCCACGCCCCGGTTGTTGAAGGCCGACGCCTCGGCCGCGGACACTTGCTCGGGCGTCCAGGCGCGGTTCTTCCAGTGGTCGATGATGCCCGCCAGTTGCCGCGCGGGCCAGCGCTTTTCGTCGATATTGGCCGCGACGATCAACTGCTTCATCAGGCGGATCTGGTCGTCGGTGTCGAGAATCGTGAAGTTCGACTTGAGCCCCGCCAGTTCCGCATGCCGCCGCAACAGCTTCACGCAGATCGCGTGAAACGTGCCCAGCCAGGGCATCCCCTCGACCGTGTGGCCCATCAGCCGGCCCACACGCTCCTTCATCTCGCGCGCGGCCTTGTTGGTGAAGGTCACGGCGAGAATCTCGTTCGGCCGCGCGACGCCCGTGTTCAGCAGATGCGCGATGCGGGTGGTCAGCGCCTTGGTCTTGCCGGTGCCCGCGCCCGCCAGCATCAGGACCGGGCCGTCCAGCGCCTCGACCGCCTGTCGCTGGGCCGGGTTCAGACCTTCGAGATAAGGCATGGGCCGCGCGGCCATCGCGCGCGCGGACAGCGAGGCGCGCTCGGCCGCCTCAAAGGCGTCGGTGTCGTCGATCGGACTCATGGCCCTCAACCTAGCGCGGCTCGCCGCGAAGTTAAAGAAGTGTTCGCAGAATGTTCCTTCGATCCGCCGAAACACGCCGCAGGATTGCCTTTTCGCGCGAAACGGGAATAGTCGACTCATGAAACCCGCTGCAAGAGACATGCGCGCCCTGGCGCTCGGGATCGGTCTGGTCGCGCTTGCGGGGTGCGCCGCCGACGCGCCCGAACGCGCGCCCGAAGAGATGCGCCCGATCGAGCCGGTGCCGGCGAACGCGCCCGCCCCGGTGACGGCCTGGCCTGCCGCCGCCATCGCCGGCCCGGCCGCGTCGCCGCCCCCCGCCGATCTCCGCCCGATCCCGCCGGGCCCCGAAGCCGATGCCGCGATGGACGCCGCGGCGGCCGCCATGGTGATGCCGCCGCCCGCGGCACGGACCAATTGCGTGGCCGATTTCGCCACCCGGTTCCGCCTGCCCCGGACGGCCGTTCTGATGGGCGGCCAGGGGCGGACGGCGGCCGGCTGGTATATCGATCTCGGCATGCCGGGCAACGCGCGGACATGGCGCTGTCAGACCGGCCCGGAGGGGGCCGTGCGCACCGTGACGCCGCGCTGACCTGCCGCGCCGCGTGCCAAGACCTCTTGCGCCGCTGCGGCGCAGAGATATACCGATTAGTCATTCTCCGCGCGCCGACCGCGCCGGACGGACCGATCCAGAAGGAAGCCCGCCCTTGTCCGAGTTCAAGAAAATTCTCGTCGCCAACCGCGGCGAAATCGCCATCCGGGTGATGCGTGCCGCCAACGAACTCGGCAAGCGCACCGTCGCGGTCTATGCCGAGGAGGACAAGCTGGGCCTCCACCGCTTCAAGGCGGACGAAGCCTACAAGATCGGCGCGGGGCTGGGCCCGGTGCAGGCCTATCTCGCCATCGACGAGATCATCCGGGTCGCGAAGATGTCGGGCGCGGACGCGGTGCATCCGGGCTACGGACTGTTGTCCGAGAACCCGGCCTTCGTCGAGGCCTGCGCCGCCGAGGGCATCACCTTCATCGGCCCGAAGGCGGAAACCATGCGCGCGCTCGGCGACAAGGCCAGCGCCCGCAAGGTGGCGATTTCCGCCGACGTGCCGGTGATCCCGGCCACAGAGGTTCTGGGCGAGGACATGACCGCCATCGCCCGCGAGGCCGAGGAGATCGGCTATCCGCTGATGCTGAAGGCGTCCTGGGGCGGCGGCGGGCGCGGCATGCGGCCGATCACCGGCCCCGACGAGCTGGAGGACAAGGTGCGCGAGGGCCGGCGCGAGGCCGAGGCCGCCTTCGGCAACGGCGAAGGGTATCTGGAAAAGATGATCACCCGCGCCCGCCATGTCGAGGTGCAGATCCTCGGCGACAGCCACGGCAACATCTACCACCTGTGGGAGCGCGACTGCTCGGTCCAGCGGCGCAACCAGAAGGTCGTGGAACGCGCGCCCGCGCCCTATCTCTCACCCGCCCAGCGCGAGCACCTGTGCAATCTCGGCAAGAAGATCGCCGAGGCGGTGAACTACGAATGCGCCGGCACCATCGAGTTCCTGATGGATATGGAGACGGGCGAGTTCTACTTCATCGAGGTCAACCCCCGCATCCAGGTCGAGCACACCGTCACCGAGGAGGTGACCGGCATCGATATCGTGCAGGCCCAGATCCGCATCGCCGAGGGCGCCAGCCTTGTCGAGGCGACAGGCATCGCCAGCCAGTATGAAGTCCAGCTGAACGGCCACGCCATGCAGTGCCGGATCACCACCGAGGACCCGCTGAACAACTTCATCCCCGATTACGGCCGGATCACCGCCTACCGCGGCGCGACCGGCATGGGCATCCGGCTGGACGGCGGCACCGCCTATTCGGGCGCGGTCATCACCCGCTACTATGATTCGCTGCTGGAGAAGGTCACCGCCTGGGCGCCCACGCCGGAGGGCACCATCGCACGGATGGACCGGGCGCTGCGCGAGTTCCGCATCCGCGGCGTGTCCACCAACATCGCCTTCGTCGAGAACCTGCTGAAGCACCCGACCTTCCTGTCGAACGAATACCACACCAAGTTCATCGACCAGACGCCCGAGCTTTTCCGTTTCGAAAAGCGGCGGGACCGGGCGACGCGCCTGCTGACCTTCATCGCGGACGTCACCGTGAACGGGAACCCCGAGACCGAAGGCCGTCAGCGCCCACCCGCCGATCTCAAGACGCCGCGCCCGCCCGAGAACCGGCGCGAAAGCTACGCCCCGGGCACGCGCCAGATCCTCGACGAGTTCGGGCCGCAGGCGGTGGCCGACTGGATGGCCGAGCAGAACCAGCTTCTGCTGACCGACACCACGATGCGCGACGGGCACCAGTCGCTCCTGGCCACACGGATGCGCTCGATCGACATGATCCGGGTGGCGCCGGCCTATGCCCACAACCTGCCGCAACTCTTCAGCGTGGAATGCTGGGGCGGGGCCACCTTCGACGTGGCCTACCGCTTTCTTCAGGAATGCCCCTGGCAGCGGCTGCGCGACATCCGTGCGCGGATGCCCAACGTGATGACGCAGATGCTGCTGCGCGGGTCCAACGGGGTGGGTTACACCAATTACCCCGACAACGTGGTGCAGGGCTTCGTGAAACAGGCCGCCGACACCGGCGTCGACGTGTTCCGCGTCTTCGACAGCCTGAACTGGGTCGAGAACATGCGCGTCGCCATGGACGCCGTGCTGGAGACCGGCAAGGTCTGCGAGGGCGCGATCTGCTACACCGGCGACATCCTCGACCCCGACCGGGCCAAGTACGACCTGAAATACTATGTCGAGATGGGCAAGGCGTTGAGGGACGCCGGCGCCCATATCCTGGGGCTCAAGGACATGGCGGGGCTCTTGAAACCCGCCTCGGCCACGCAGCTCTTCAAGGCGCTGAAGGAGGAGGTCGGCCTGCCGATCCACTTCCACACCCATGACACCAGCGGCATCGCCGGGGCCACCATCCTCGCCGCCGCCGACGCGGGGGTGGACGCGGTGGACGCGGCGATGGACGCGTTCTCGGGCGGCACCTCGCAGCCCTGCCTCGGCTCCATCGTCGAGGCGCTGCACAACACGCCGCGCGAAACCGGCATCGACATCGAGGCGGTTCGCGAAATCTCGGACTACTGGGGCCAGGTGCGGAGCCAATACGCCGCCTTCGAATCCGGCATGCAGGTGCCCGCCTCCGAGGTCTATCTGCACGAGATGCCCGGCGGCCAGTTCACCAACCTCAAGGCGCAGGCGCGGTCCCTGGGGCTGGAGGACCGCTGGCCCGAGGTCGCCAAGACCTATGCCGACGTGAACCGGATGTTCGGCGATATCGTCAAGGTGACGCCGTCCTCCAAGGTCGTGGGCGACATGGCGCTGATGATGGTCAGCCAGGGGCTGACCCGCGCCGATGTCGAGGACCCGGACAAGGACGTCGCCTTCCCCGACTCCGTGATCGGCATGATGCGCGGCGATCTGGGCCAGCCGCCCGGCGGCTTCCCCGAGAAGATCGTGAAGAAGGTGTTGAAGGACGAGGCCCCCCAGACCGAACGCCCGGGCAAGCACCTGCCCCCCGTCAACCACGAGGACGTGCGCGCCAATCTGGAAGGCCAGTTCGAGGATCTCGACTTCGACAACGAGGACCTGAACGGCTACCTGATGTATCCCAAGGTCTTCACCGACTACACCGCGCGGCACACGCAATACGGCCCCGTGCGCACCCTGCCCACCCGCACCTTCTTCTACGGGATGGAACCGGGCGAGGAGATCACCGCCGAGATCGACCCCGGCAAGACGCTGGAAATCCGCCTGTCGGCGGTGGGCGAGACCACCGAAGAGGGCGACGTGCGCGTCTTCTTCGAGTTGAACGGCCAGCCCCGCGTGATCCGCGTGCCTGACCGCAAGGCCAAGGCCAGCGTCGCCAAGCGGCCCAAGGTGGAACTCGGCAACCCCGCCCATGTCGGCGCGCCGATGCCCGGCGTGGTGGCCTCGGTCGCGGTCGCCCCCGATCAGAAGGTCCAGGAAGGCGACCTGCTCCTGACCATCGAGGCGATGAAGATGGAGACCGGCCTGCATGCCGAGCGCGACGGCACCGTCAAGGCCGTCCACGTCACCCCTGGCGCCCAGATCGACGCCAAGGACCTGTTGGTCGAGTTCGCGTAAGTCCGTGATGGGTGGGGCATGCGCCCCCCCCGTCCGGCTGGTTCAGCGCGGCTTGCGCCGGGCGACGGCGCCGAACGCCCCCAGGGCGGTCAACACCATGGCCGCCCCGGCCGGAAGCGGCACGGCCCCGACGGTCGCGGCGGGGGCGGTGACGCGGTAGCTCATCGTGCGGCCGACGAAGTCCACGCCGAGCGGCGCATCGAGACCCGCCCCCGCGAAGGTCACCTCGAAGCGCCCCCCATCCATCAGCGCCCCGCAACCGGAGACCCCGGCATCATGGGAGTCCGGATCGATATCGGTCGAGAAGGACAGCGTCTCGCCCGGATCGAAATCGCTAGCCTGCAAGACGATCTCGTCGGCGCGCAGGCCGCCGCCGGGAACGCAGCCGCCCACTTCCGGTGTCGTGAAGCTCAGTTTGCCTCCGCCCGGCGCGGCGGGGCTCGTCACGCAATCGAAGTTGAATCTCTTGAGGCCGATCCCGACCCGGCCCCCGGAAATCCGCGCCGTCTCCGAAACGTTCTCTACGGTGAAGGATGGCGCGTTCGCGGACCCGCCGATGGTCAGGGCGAAGCCGACCGTGGCCGCCTGCGTTGAACCGGCCAGAGCGACCAGCAGGCTGGCCGACGCTGCGATGTGCTTGAACATGTGGCACCCCCCAAACAAATACACATTTTCAGCACATCATTCTTTTGCCCGCGTACCAAGGCGCAAATGGCCCGGCGCGCGCCCCGGCCATGCGCGAAACGCCGGATCCCCGCCCCCGCGACACGCCCCATCCGGCGCCGGATCGTCCGGCAGGCGCGGCCGATGCCGGACCCGGCAAGAAATTTCGCGGAAAGCTGCGAATTTCCCCTTGCAGCCCCACGCGCAACTTTATAAATCACGCCTCACCCAATGGATGCGGGCGTAGCTCAGGGGTAGAGCATTACCTTGCCAAGGTAAGGGTCGTGAGTTCGAATCTCATCGCCCGCTCCAATCAAGCCATCATGCGAATACGGGCCCGGCCCGACGGTGCAGCGCGGGCGAGCTGTCCCCGCCGCGGGGCGCGCGGCGGCGCACGCCCCGAATCGCGCCGTCCGCCGACGCGTCCGGGCCCGCCGCTTGCCCAAACCCGCTGCGCGCAGTACCAGTTTCACATCCGGGGACCGTGGCGATGCGCAGGGCCGGTTGCCGTCAGGCCGGCCGGGCGCGGTGCTGCGCCGCCGCCCGGCGCACCGGCCGTTTTCGGAGACAGGGATGGATTTCAAGGACAGCCGACAGGGCACCAAGCTGACGCAGGACCCCCATCGGCTGCGGGAAGATCGCGAGAAGGTTCTCGAGGTCGCGATCGGCCGCGAGGTCCGCGCCTATCGGAAGAAACGCAACATCACGGTTGCCGAACTGTCGAAGCTGACCGACATCTCGGCGGGGATGCTGTCGAAGATCGAGAACGGCAACATCTCGCCCTCGCTGACGACCCTGCAGGCGCTGTCGCGCGCGCTTTCGGTGCCGCTGACCGCCTTCTTCCGGGGGTTCGAGGAACAGCGCGAAGCGGTGCATACCAAGGCCGGGCACGGGCTGGAAATCGAACGGGCGGGCACCCGCGCCGGCCATCACTACAAGCTCCTGGGCCACCTGGGGTCGAACTCCAGCGGGGTGATGGTCGAGCCCTACCTGATCGCGCTCGACACCGAGTCCGACCTGTTCAAGACCTTCCAGCACACCGGGATCGAGACGATCTACATGCTCGAGGGCAAGCTCGACTACCGGCACGGGTCCGACATCTACCAGCTCGAACCGGGCGACACGCTGTTCTTCGACGCCGACGCGCCGCACGGGCCCGAGCGGCTCGTCCAGATGCCCATCCGCTACCTGTCGATCATCAGCTACCCGCAGGAGGGCTGAGGCGGCACCGCGGCCCGACAGCCCCCCGCGCGGCCCCTACCCCATCCGCTCGCTGGCAAAGGAGCCGGGCGAGGCGGGGAACACCACCGTCTTGTTCCCGTTGAGAAAGACACGCCGGTGGATATGCGCGTGCACCGCGCGCGCCAGCACCATGGCCTCGACGTCCCGGCCGAGCGAGACGTAGTCCTCCGGGCTTTGCGCATGCGTCACCCGGACCGTGTCCTGCTCGATGATCGGCCCCTCGTCGAGATCGGCGGTCACGTAGTGCGAAGTCGCCCCGATCAGCTTCACCCCGCGCTGGAACGCCTGCTTGTAGGGGTTCGCGCCCTTGAAGGACGGCAGGAACGAGTGGTGGATGTTGATGATCCGCCCCGACATCCGCGCGCACATCTCGTCGGACAGGACCTGCATGTAGCGCGCCAGGACGATCAGGTCCGCGCCGGTCTCGTCCACCACGTCCATGATCCGGCGTTCGGCGTCGGGCTTGTTCTCCTTCGTCACCTTGATGCAGTGGAACGGGATGTCGTGGTTCACCACCAGTTTCTGGTAGTCCATGTGGTTCGAGATCACCGCCACGATGTCGATCGGCAGCGCCCCGATGCGCCAGCGGTAGAGCAGGTCGTTCAGGCAATGCCCGAAGCGCGAGACCATGATGACGACCTTCATCTTCTCGGACTCGTCGTGGAAGGCGTGCTGCATGCCCATCTCCTGCGCCGTCGCGGCGAAGTCCGCGTCCAGCGCGGCGAGGTCCGCGCCCTTCTCCGAGGTGAAGCTGACCCGCATGAAGAACCGCCCGGTTTGCGCGTCGTCGAACTGCGAACTGTCGGTGATGTTGCAGCCCTGCCTGGCAAGATAGGCGGAAATGGCGGCGACGATGCCGCGGGTCGAGGGGCAGGTGACGGTCAGGCAGAACTTGTTCATGCGAAGGGTCCGTTCAGGTGGCGGTTGCGGGGTGACGACCGGCCCCGGACGGGGCGGTTTCAGGTTTCGCTGGTAGCCGAAGCTGCGGGGGCGCAAAAGCCGAATAGCGGCGTCATTTCGCTGCGTTGCGACGCGCCGCCGTCTCCAGAGCCTGCCACAGCGTGCCCGCGGCCGAACGCATGCCGAGCAGCGTCAGCCGGTCCCCGGACGGGCGCAGGACGAAGACGCCCATGCGGTGGAGGCCGGTGCGCACGGCGCATCCGGGCGCAAGCCGCGCCGGGTCGAGATTCGCCAGCTTCTCGATCAGCCGCAGGAGCGGCTCCGCCCCCCCGGCCGAGGCGATCTCGACCGCAGCCCAGCCGTCGGTCTGCTCGGTGACGGAGGCGCCGGGCGCCGCGCGCCGCACCGCGGCGGCGAAATCCTCCTCCGCCCGCCTCTCGCCCGCGATCATCCATTGCTCCGGCCCCGTCCAGAACGCCCACAGGTCGTCGCGCAGGACCAGACCGCCGGGTCCGGGCAGGTCGAGACCGAGGGGCGCGGGCCGCACGCCGCCGGCGCCGGCGCGCACGGCCAGCGCGGCAAGGCCGAGGTCGGGCCGCTCGGCAAGCGTCAGCGGGCCGAAATCCTCGCGGCGCGGCGCGGCGCCGCCAAGCGCGGTGATCGGGGTCAGGTCAGTCACGCAGGCGCGCTCCTTCGGGGTCGATGAAATGCGGCGAGACGATCGTCAGACGGGCCGTCTCGCCCTCCAGCGGGTTCGCGGCGACCACCGTCTCGCCCAGCCGTTCGGCGCCGTTCTCGACGAACCCGAGGCCGATCCCGTGCCCCAGGTGCGGGGAATGACAGGCCGACGTGATCCAGCCCTGGTCGGTATCGGTCGCGTGCGCGGTCCCCTCGGCGAAGAGATGCGCGCCGGCCACGACCCGCGCGCCCTCCTCCGCGGGGACCAGCCCGACCAGCCGCCGGCTGTCGTTCGCCGGCCCCTCGCGGCGGGACATGACCGCGCCGATGGCATCCTTTTTCCGCGAGACCATCCGGCCGAGCCCCAGCATCTGCGCCGTGGTCTGGCCGTTCAACTCGTTGCCCGCCGCATGCCCCTTCTCGATCCGCAGGACGCCCAGCGCCTCGGTGCCATAGGGCGTCACGCCGAGATCCGCGCCCGCCGCCATCAGCCGCGCCATCAGCGCATGGCCATAGCGCGCCGGCACCGCCAGTTCATAGGCAAGCTCGCCCGAGAACGAGATGCGGAAGAGACGGGCCCGCAGCCCGCCGCACAGGGTCAACGCCGCGCAGGCCATGAAGGGAAACGCCGCGTTCGACAGGTCGAAACCGTCCACGATCCGGCCCAGGAGGTCGCGCGCCCTCGGTCCCGCCACGGCGATCTGCGCCCAGGCGTCGGTGGTCGAGATCAGCTGCACGTCGAGATCGGGCCACAGGCATTGCCGGGCGAATTCCATCCGCTGGTAGACCAGCCCGGCATTGGCCGTGGTCGTCGTCGCCACGAAATGGTCCTCGGCGAGCCGCGCGCAGGTGCCGTCGTCATAGGCGATGCCGTCCTCGCGCAGCATAAGCCCATAGCGCACCCGGCCGACCTTCAGCGTCGACATGGTGTTGCAATAGACCCGGTCGAGGAACGCCGCCGCATCCGCCCCCTGCACGTCGATCTTGCCCAGCGTGGTGACATCGCAGATGCCCACCGCCGCGCGCACCGCCCGCGCCTCGCGGTCCACGGTCTCCTGCCAGTGGCCTTCGCCCGCCCGCGGGAAATACTGCGCCCGCATCCATGGCCCGACCTCGGTGAAGACCGCGCCCTGCGCCTCGGCCCAGCGATGCGTGGGCGTCAGGCGGCGCGGGCGGAACGCGGGCCCCGTGTCGCCGCCCCCCAGCACCGAGAGCGAGACCGGCGTGTAGGGCGGGCGGAAGATCGTCGTGCCGGTCTCGGGGATCGGCTTGCCCGTAAGCGCCGACATGAGGGCAAGCGCGGTGACGTTCGCGGTCTTGCCCTGGTCGGTGGCCATGCCGAGCGTCGTCCAGCGTTTCAGATGCTCGACCGGCGCCATGTTCTCGCGATGGGCCATCGCGATGTCCTTGACCGTCACGTCGTTCTGGAAATCGACCCAGGCGCGGCCCTTGCCCGGCACGTGCCAGATCGGGGCGGGGGGCGCGGGCGTGTCGTCGGCGTGCGGCAGGTCCGGCAGATGCGCCGCGACGCCAAGTTCGGCCAATGCCGCCTGCGCCGCCCGCGCGCCGCCGTGCAGCGCGGCCTGCGTGGTCCCCTCACCGGCCGCGGCCCCGGCCACGTGCAGTCCCCGCGGACCGTCCGGGCCGGGCAGGAACGCCTGGTGCGCCTCGGACCAGACCGGGCGGCCCCGGTGGTGGGACGCGAGGTGCAGGTTGGGGTTCCAGCCGCCCGACACGCCGAGCGCGGCGCATTCCAGCAGTTCCGGCCGCCCGTCCGCGTGCGTCAGTTCGATGGCGCAAAGCCCGCCCCGCCCGAAGGCGTTGGTGACGCGGGCCCCGGCGCGCACCTGATAGGCGCCCAGCCGCGGCGCGTCGGCCCGCGGGTCGATCACCGCCAGCACCGGCACGCCCTTCGCGATCAGGTCCAGCGCGGTGCGGTGCCCGTCGTCATTGTTGGTGAAGATCGCGACCCGCCCGCCCGAAGGCGGCAGCGGCGTCGCCGCCCAGCGGTTGGCATAGGCGCGCATCGCGCCGGCCAGCATTACGCCGGGCCGGTCGTTGTTCGCGAACGGGATATGCCGCTCGGTCGCCCCCGCGGCCAGGACCGCGCGTTTCGCCGTGATCCGCCACAGCGTCTGGCGCACCCCGGCACCGGGCGTCGGCAGGTGGTCGGCCACCCGCTCCACCGCGCCGTAGATGCCGTGGTCGAACACGCCGAAGACGGTCGTCCGCCGCAATACCCGCAGGTTCGGCAGGCTGGCGAGTTCCGCCTCGACACCGGCGATCCAGCCGGTCGCGGACGCATCGTCCAGCCGGTGCGTCTCCGCCAGCAGCCGCCCGCCCAGCCGGACATCCTCGTCCGCCAGGATCACCCGCGCGCCCGCCCGCGCCGCGGTCAGGGCCGCCGCCAGCCCGGCCGCCCCGCCGCCGATCACCAGAAGGTCGCAATGCAGAAAGCCCTTGTCGTAAGCATCCGGGTCGGGCTGCATCGACAGCCGCCCCAGCCCCGCCGCGCGGCGGATCGCGGGTTCGTAGACCTTTTCCCACCACGTCTTCGGCCACATGAAGGTCTTGTAGTAGAAGCCCGCGCCCAGCACCGGGGCCAGCAGGTCGTTCACGGCAAGCGCGTCCAGCGCCAGCGACGGCCAGCGGTTCTGGCTCCGTGCCTCCATCCCGTCATGGAGTTCCGCGACCGTCGCCCGCGTGTTGGGCGCGCGCCGCGCGCCCGTGCGCAACTCGACCAGCGCGTTCGGCTCTTCCGATCCGGCCGTGAAAACCCCGCGCGGACGGTGATACTTGAAGCTGCGCCCAATCAGCCGCACGCCGTTGGCCAGAAGCGCCGAGGCCAGCGTATCGCCCGGATGCCCCCGGTAGCGGCGCCCGTCGAAGGTGAAGCTCAGCGTCCTGTCGCGGTCGATCAGACCGCCGTCGATCCGGCTCATGCGCCCGCCCTCCGCGCCCGGGCCACGTCGCGCGCCAGGTCCACCGACAGGATCTCGTGGGTGACGGTGTCGCGGGTGACGACCAGCCACGACCGGTCGCCCTGCTCGTGGAACCACAGTTCCCGATGCACGCCGGCCGGGTTGTCGCGCAGGAAGACGTAGTCGCAGAACGCGGCTTCGGCGCCGTCGGCCATGCCGTCGGGGCGGTCGATAAGGGCCGCGTCGCCGAGACAGGTGAACTCCTGCGCATCGCGCGGGCCAAGGAGGGGGTGCGGAATCAGCATCTTGCGGCCCTCAATGCAGGTTCGGCTGGGCGCCGACGCCCTTTTCGTCGATCACATGGCCGCGGGCGAAGCGGTCCAGTCGGAAGGCCGTCGCGGTCGGGTGCGGCGCGTCGGTGGCCAGCAGATGCGCGAAGGCGCGGCCCGAGGCGGGCGTCGCCTTGAACCCGCCATAGCACCAGCCCGCGTTGAGATAGAGCCCCTCGATCCCGGTCCGGTCGATGATCGGCGAGCCGTCCATCGACATGTCCATGACGCCGCCCCAGGCGCGCAGCAGCCGCGTCCGCCCGATCATCGGCATCAACGCCATGCCGCCCTCGGCCACGTCCTCGATCACCGGCAGGTTCCCGCGCTGGGCGTAGGAGTTGTAGCCGTCGATATCGCCGCCGAAGACCAGCCCGCCCTTGTCGGACTGGCTGACGTAGAAATGCCCCGCCCCGAAGGTGATCACGCCGGGAAGGACCGGCTTCAGCCCCTCGGTGACGAAGGCCTGCAGCACGTGGCTCTCGATCGGCAGGCGCATCCCGGCCAGCGCCATCACCCGGCTCGACGACCCGGCGACCGCGACGCCGACCTTGCCCGCGCCGATCGGCCCTCGGCTCGTCTCGACCCCGGTCACCCGGCTGCCCTCGATGCGAAAGCCGGTGACCGCGCAGTTCTGGATGATGTCGACGCCCCGCCGGTCGGCCGCGCGGGCATAGCCCCAGGCGACGCCGTCATGGCGGGCGGTTCCGGCGCGTCGCTGCAAAAGCCCGCCCTTGATCGGAAAGCGCGCGTTGTCGAAGTTCAGGAACGGGCACATCGCGCGCACCTGGTCCGCGCCCAGAAGCTCCGCGTCGGCCCCGGCCAGCAGCATCGCGTTGCCGCGGCGCCGGAACGCGTCGCGTTGCCCGTCGCTGTGGCAGAGGTTCAGGATGCCCCGCTGGCTGACCATGGCGTTGAAGTTCAGCTCCTGCTCCAGCCCTTCCCACAGCTTCATCGAGAATTCGTAGAAGGGCTGGTTGCCCGGCAGCAGGTAGTTCGAGCGGATGATCGTGGTGTTGCGCCCGATATTGCCCGAGCCGAGCCAGCCCTTTTCCAGCACGGCGATCCGCGTCTGCCCGTAGACCGAGGCCAGGTAATAGGCGGTCGCCAGGCCGTGCCCGCCACCGCCCACGATCACGATGTCATAGGCGGGCCGCGGGTCGGGCGTGCGCCAGAGCGGGCGCCACCCCTTCTGGCCGGTCAGGCCCTCTTTCAGTAGGCGCAGGCCCGAAAAGCCCATGGCGTCCTCTCCGCTGTCCTCATCCCTTCCTAACGATCCCGGCCCTTGTATTCTTTCGCCTGAGCGCCATAAATTTTCTCAAAACGGACACTAGCCATGTATCGCATCGGATTCGTCCTGCTGGACGGTTTCGCCCTGATGTCGACGTCCGCCGCGATGGAGCCGCTGCGCGCCGCGAACCTGTTTTCGGAGACGCCGCTCTACGACATCGGCGTATTGTCGATCGCGGGCGGGGCGGCGGCCTCCTCCCTCGGCGCGCGGTTCGACGCGCGACCGGTCGCGCAGGCCGGCACCGCGTTCGACCTCGTCTTCGTGGTCGCGGGCGGGGACGGGGACGGCCCGCTGCGGGTGCGCGACGCCCGGCTTTTCGGCTGGCTCCGGCGGCTGGCCCACGCCGGCGTGGCGCTCGGCGGCATTTCGGGCGGCGGCGCGGTGCTGGCCCGAGCCGGGCTCATGGAGGCGCGGCGCTTCACCGTCCATTGGCACCATCTCGATGCGGTCCGCCGCCTGTCGCCCGACCTGCTGGTCGAGCGGCGGCTCTACGTCATCGACCGCGACCGCTATACCTGCGCGGGCGGCAGCGCGCCGCTCGACATGATGCACGCGATCCTCGCGGCACGGCACGGCGCGGCCTTCGCCCGGCGGGTCAGCGACTGGTTCATCCAGACCCAGATCCGCGCCCCGGACGCGCCGCAGCAGGCCGGGATCGCGGCGCGCTACGGGGTGACGAGCCGGCCCGTGGAGGCGGCGCTGGACCTGATGGAATCCCATGTCGGGGACCCGCTCGACATGGCGCAGCTCGCGGCGCTGGCCGGCCTGTCGGCGCGGCAGTTGCAGCGCCAGTTCCACACCGCCCTCGGCGCCCCGGTGATGGAGGTCTATCGCCGGATACGGCTGGACACGGCCCGGCGGCTGGTGACCGGATCGCGCCTGCGGATGGCCGAGATCGCCGAGATGACCGGGTTCGCCAGCCAGGCCGCGTTCGCCGAGCGCTATCGCAGGCAGTTCGGCGAACCGCCCACCGCGACCCGGCGACAGGCCTAGGGCGCGCGGCCGCGCCGAACGGCCGGGGGAATCGGCGCGCAGCCCCGATGCCCGCCGCTGCCTGCGAAATGACGGGCCCGCGACCGGTCTGCCCGGTTTTCCGGCACGCGCTGCATCGCCGGTGCGCTCCGGCGAGGGGCCGCTGAGAATTTTCTTGCTGCGAAACGTAATTTCTTTCTAGTTAATTCATGACGCCGGTTTCCGGCCGAAGATGGAGAGAGAGATGTGTGGCATTGTAGGGCTGTTCCTCAAGCAGGACGCGCTTCGCCCCCGGCTGGGGGACATGCTGACCGACATGCTCGTCACCATGACCGACCGCGGCCCCGACAGCGCCGGGATCGCGATCTATGGCGATGAGGTGGACGGGGTGAAGATCACCGTGCAGTCGGACGACCCCGACACGGCATTCGCCGGGCTCGACGCGGCGCTGACCGGGGCGCTTGGCGTCCCGGTCTCGGTCCGGGTGGTCGACACCCACGCGGTGCTGACCGTCCCGGCCGACCGCGAAGCGGCCGCGATCGCCGCGCTCGAGGCGAAGGGCCTGCGGATCATGGGCGCGGGCGCGTCGATGGAGATCTACAAGGAGGTGGGGCTGCCCCGGGACGTGGCCGCGCGCTTCGGCCTGCGCGGGATGGCCGGCAGCCACGGCATCGGCCACACCCGCATGGCCACCGAATCCGCCGTGACGACGCTGGGCGCGCACCCGTTCTCGACGGCCGGCGACCAGTGCCTGGTGCATAACGGGTCGCTGTCCAACCACAACCAGATGCGCCGCAAGCTCGCGCGCAAGGGCATGCACACCCGCACTGGGAACGACACCGAGGTGGGCGCGGCCTATATCAGCGCCCGCATCGCCGAGGGCGCGAGCCTCGGCGAGGCGCTGGAAGGCACGCTGCAGGACCTCGACGGCTTCTTCACCTTCGTCACCGGCACCAAGACCGGCTTCGGCGTGGTGCGCGACCCGATCGCGTGCAAGCCCGCGGTGATGGCCGAAACGGACGACTACGTGGCGTTCGCCAGCGAATACCGCGCCTTCGCCGACCTGCCGGGGATCGAGACCGCGCGCGTCTGGGAACCCGAACCCGCCACCGTCTATTTCTGGGAGCGCTGAAAGATGAACGCGATGGAAATGACCGCCACGGGCGAAACCGTGCTCGACATGGCCGTCACCCCGCTGCGCGAGGTCAACGCAAGCTTGCAGGCGACGTCGGGCCAGACCAACCAGCGCGATTTCGTGGTCGAACGGCCGCGCGGCAGCCACGCGATCGCCGTGGGGCTGGATGCGCCGATCACCGTCACCGTCAAGGGGTCCACCGGCTATTACTGCGCCGGCATGAACAAGCAGGCGACGATCCGCGTCGAGGGCTCGGCCGGCCCCGGCGTGGCCGAGAACATGATGTCGGGCGAGGTCGTGATCGAGGGCGATGCCAGCCAGTATGCCGGGGCGACCGGCCATGGCGGGTTGCTGGTCATCAAGGGCAACGCGTCCTCGCGCTGCGGCATCTCGATGAAGGGCATCGACATCGTGGTGCACGGCAATATCGGCCACATGAGCGCCTTCATGGCGCAGAAGGGCAACCTGGTGGTCCTGGGCGACGCGGGCGAGGCGCTGGGCGACTCGCTCTACGAGGCGCGGCTCTTCGTGCGCGGCAAGGTCAAGTCGCTGGGCGCGGACTGCGTCGAGAAGGAGATGCGTCCGGAGCATCTTGAGCTGCTGGCCGACCTGCTGGCCCGCGCCGGCGCGGATGCCAAACCGGAAGAGTTCCGCCGCTACGGCTCGGCGCGCCAGCTCTACAACTTCCACATCGACAATGCCGGTCAGTACTGAGGACACGCCCATGGACCAGAAGACCCCCCCCCTGCCCCAGACGACGCCCCGGCAAAGCTGGACGTTCTCGAACGACATCAACTCCGAGATCCGCCGCGCCGCCGCGACGGGCATCTACGATATCCGCGGCGGCGGCGCCAAGCGGCGCGTGCCGCATTTCGACGACCTCTTGTTCCTCGGTGCCTCGATCTCGCGCTACCCGCTGGAGGGCTACCGCGAGAAATGCGACACCTCGGTGACGCTCGGCACCCGCTTCGCCAAAAAGCCGATCGAGCTGAAGATCCCCGTGACCATCGCGGGCATGTCCTTCGGCTCGCTCTCGGCCAACGCCAAGGAGGCGCTGGGCCGCGGCGCCACGATGGCCGGCACCTCGACCACCACCGGCGACGGCGGCATGACCGAGGAGGAGCGCGGCCATTCCGAAAAGCTGGTCTACCAGTACCTGCCGTCCCGCTACGGCATGAACCCAGACGACCTGCGCCGCGCCGACGCCATCGAGGTGGTCGTCGGCCAGGGCGCGAAGCCGGGCGGGGGCGGCATGCTGCTCGGCCAGAAGATCACCGAACGCGTGGCCGACATGCGCGACCTGCCCGAAGGGATCGACCAGCGCTCGGCCTGCCGCCACCCGGACTGGACCGGGCCGGACGACCTGGAGATCAAGATCCTGGAACTGCGCGAGATCACCGGCTGGGAAAAGCCGATCTACGTCAAGATCGGCAGCGCCCGGCCCTATTACGACGTGGCGCTCGCGGTGAAGGCCGGGGCGGATGTCGTGGTGCTGGATGGAATGCAGGGCGGCACCGCCGCCACGCAGGACGTGTTCATCGAGCATATCGGCATCCCGACGCTCGCCGCCATCCGTCCCGCGGTGCAGGCGCTGCAGGATCTCGACATGCACCGCGAGGTGCAGCTTGTCGTCTCGGGCGGCATCCGCACCGGCGCCGACATGGCCAAGGCGCTGGCGCTGGGGGCGGACGCCGTCTCCATCGGCACCGCGGCGATGGTGGCGCTGGGCGACAACGACCCGAAATGGGAAGACGAGTACCGGAAACTCGGCACCACCGCCGGCGCCTATGACGACTGGCACGAGGGCCGCGACCCGGCCGGCATCACCACCCAGGACGAGGAGTTGCAGAAGCGGCTCGACCCGATCGAGGGCGGGCGGCGGCTGCGCAACTATCTCAGCGTGCTGACGCTGGAATGCCAGACCATCGCGCGCGCCTGCGGCCACAACCACGTCCACAATCTCGAACCCGAGGACCTCTGCGCGCTGACGATGGAGGCCGCCGCCATGGCGCAGGTGCCGCTGGCGGGCACCGACTGGTTCCCCGGCAAGCCGGGGTTCTGACCGCGTCGGGGCGGGCCGGTCGCGCCCGCCCCGACCCCATCCAACAGGGAACGACAAAAAAGGATCATTCGCAGATGACCGATCTCGCCGCCTTCGCCCGCGAAAAGGGCATCAAGTATTTCATGATTTCCTTCACCGACCTGTTCGGCGGCCAGCGCGCCAAGCTGGTGCCCGCGCAGGCCATCGCCGACATGGCGGCCGACGGCGCGGGCTTTGCGGGCTTCGCGACCTGGCTGGACATGACGCCCGCCCATCCCGACATGCTGGCGATTCCCGATGCCGAGGCGGTGATCCAGATGCCCTGGAAGCCCGAGGTCGCCTGGCTGCCCGCCAATCTGGTGATGGAGGACCAGCCCGTCGCGCAGGGGCCGCGCAACGTGCTGCGCAAGCAGATCGACGCGGCGGCCCAGGCGGGCCTCCGCGTCAAGACCGGGATCGAGGCGGAGTTCTTCCTGCTCACCCCCGAGGGCGACCGCATTTCGGATCCGTTCGATACCGCGGCCAAGCCGTGCTACGATCAGCAGGCGGTGATGCGGCGCTACGACGTGGTGGCCGAGATCTGCGACTACATGCTCGACCTCGGCTGGAACCCCTACCAGACCGACCACGAGGACGCGAACGGCCAGTTCGAGATGAACTGGGGCTTCGCCGACGCGCTTGTGACCGCCGACCGGCACAGCTTCTTCAAGTTCATGGTCAAGTCGGTGGCCGAAAAGCACGGCCTGCGCGCGACCTTCATGCCCAAGCCCGTCGAGGGGCTCACCGGCAACGGCTGCCACGTGCATATCTCGGTCTGGGACAGCGACGGCAAGACCAACGCCTTTTCCGACAGCTCCAGGGAGCTGGGCCTGTCCGACCAGGGCCGCACCTTCCTGGGCGGGATCATGAAACACGCCGAGGCGCTGGCCGCGATCACCAACCCGACCGTCAACAGCTACAAGCGGATCAACGCGCCGCGCACGGTTTCGGGCGCGACCTGGGCGCCGAACACCGTGACCTGGACCGGCAACAACCGCACCCACATGGTCCGCGTGCCCGGCCCCGGCCGGTTCGAGCTGCGCCTGCCCGACGGGGCGGCGAACCCGTATCTGCTTCAGGCGGTCATCATCGCCGCGGGGCTGTCGGGGATGCACCACAAGGCCGACCCGGGCCCGCGCTACGACATCGACATGTATGCCGAGGGGCATACGGTGAAAGACGCGCCGCGGCTGCCGCTCAACCTGCTGGACGCGATCCGGGCCTTCGACGCGGACGGCGAACTGAAATCCATGCTGGGCGACAGTTTCGCGGCCTCCTACATCAAGCTGAAGGGACAGGAATGGAATTCCTTCGTGTCCCATTTCTCGAACTGGGAGCGCGAGCACACGCTCGACATCTGACGCGCGCCGTCGGCCAGCGCCCGGCGCGCGCCGCGCTCAGCGGTCGTCCCGCGCCCACGCCTTGTCGCGCATGACCGAGCGCACGACCCGCCCAAACGCGCGGTCGCGGGCATGCGCCTCGGCCAAGCGCAAGGCGCGCATCGCCGGCGTGTCGATCAGCCAGCCGCCGCCGGTCATCGGCCGCAGATGCCGCCCGGTGGTCGTGGAAGGCTCGTCCAGGTCGAGCCGGCGCAGGAAACCGGGGGCCCAGCCGGGATCGGCGAGCGTGAAGGTATCGGTCAAGGGAAGGTCCTCGTGACAGGCACTTAAGAAAGGGCGCCGGGGCCCCGGTCACGTTCAGGGGGGCGAGGCGGTGGCGCGGGGACCCGCTCGGACGGCCTCGCCCCGAAGGAAAACAATCTCCGACATGTGCTTTTCCTCCAGCGCGCGCGAATGCACGGCCCCCGGCCGGGCACCGCCCCGTCGCCGGCGCGCCCCGCCGCGCATGTTTGAGGTGGAAGGGGCGCACCGTCGGAGATACCTTTCGGGCGACCGGCGGTGACCGACGGTCGGACACGCGACAGGAGCCGGAACCGGGAACGATGTCCAGACTTGCCCACGTCCTTTGCGCAGCCCTGCTGATCGGCCCCCTGTCCGTGCCCGCCGCGGGCCAGGCCCCGGCCGACGTCGAGGCGCTGCACGGCGATCTCTTCTCGACCGACACCGCCACCCGCGACGCCGCCCTGGAGCAGCTGCGCGCGCTGGCCGGCGCGGGCGACGCGGAGGCCGCCGGCATCCTGTCGCGCCAGTTCGACGAGGACGGCGACCGGCAGGCCGCCATCGACATTCTCGGCCCGGCCGCCGCCGCGGGGGACATCCCCACCATCCGGCGCCTGACCTGGCTGTTGCGCGACTCCGGCGCCGACGCGGCGGACATCCTCGACACGCTGCGCCTGGGATGGGAGGCCGGCGACGTGGTGTCCGGCATGCAGTATGCCCGCACCCTGATGCGCGCCGAGGACCCGGACAAGCGGCGCACCGCGCGCCAGGTCTACGAGGCCGCCGCGGCGCTGCCCGGCTTCACCGCCTGGTCCGACCTCGCGCGGATGCGCAAGACCGGCAGCGGCGGGCCCGCCGACCCCGAGGGCGCCTTCGAGGCGACGCGCAACGCGGCCGAGGCGGGCGATGCGTGGTCCTCGCTCCACCTGGGACGGATGCAGATGAACGGCGCGGGCACGGCGCCGGACCCGGCCGCGGCGCTCGAAAGCTTCCAGGCGGCGATGGCCGGCGAGGGCGAGGTCGTCGCCACCGCGCGGCGCGAACTGGCCGCCGGGCACCTCTACCGGAAATTCGGCCCGCTCTCCGACCCCGCGGCCGGTCTCGACCTCGCCGCCGACGGCGTGGCCGCGGGCGATGCGGGGATGGTGCGGCTGGTCGTCACCATGCGCGCGGAGAAAGGCGCGCTGGGGCAACGGGCCGAGGCGCTGCGGACCGAGGCCCTGGCCCGCGCCGAAAAGGCCGCGGCCGCCGGTGACGAACGGGCGGCGCGCAGCCTGTTCGACTACTGGCACAGGCGGGCCACACGCTCGGCACAGGCCTCGCCCGAAGCCGCCGCGATCGTCGCGGCCCACGGCGCGCTTCTCGACCGGCCGCGCCTGGTCCGGCACGAGCTTGTCGCCACGGCGCCGCGCCTGCAGGGGCGGGCGGCACGCGGCACGGCCGTGGCGCAGCTTGAGACGCTGGAGGGCAAGGCCTACGCCGCCGCGCTGGTGGACCTGCGGCCGCACCGGATGCTCTATATCCAGGCCGTGCAGTCGCGGCTGGCCGAGGCCGGGTTCTATACCGGCGCGATCGACGGGCTGATGGGGCCGCGCACGCAGCGCGCCATCGACGCGTTCTGCACGCGCTACGGTGTCGAAGCGGCCTGCCGCAAGGGGCTCTACTCCTGGCAGTTCGGCGAAGCCGTGGGAACCCACCTGGCCCCCTGACCCGCCCGCGCCCCGCCGGTCAGCCGGCGGGCCGCCCCGCCTCGGTCGCGCGCGTCACCTCGTTCAGGCGGCCGGTCCGCACGTCGTACACATAGCCGTAGATCGGGATCGCGGGGTTCACCAGAGGGTGCGCGCGAATGCGCGTCACGTCCTCGACCACGGCCGCCTCCTGGTCGCGGATCGTGTGCCACTTGACATAGCGCCCCTCGGGCGAGCCGCCGGGCTCCGAGGCGTTGCGGAACCCGCTCTCGGTCAGTTCCGCCGTCTCCAAAGAGCCGGCCAGCAGATCGCCCATGGTGGCGTCGTCGAAGAACAGCATGCCGCAATCGGTGTGGTGGATCACGAACCATTCGCGCGTGCCCAGAAGCTTGTGGCTGATCACCAGCGACCGGATCGCGTCGTCGGTGGCCCGGCCGCCCGCATTGCGCACCACATGGGCGTCGCCCTCGGAGAGACCCGCGTATTTCGCCGGGTCGAGGCGGGCATCCATGCAGGTGAGAATGAGAAAGCCCTGCGCCGGGGGCAACGCCAGGTCCCCCTTGTCGAACGCCTCGGCATAGGCCGCGTTGGCCCGTTCGACCGCCGTTTTCGTGCTGGACATGCGCTCCTCCCTGTTCGCGACGCCCGCAGCCTAGCACGGGCGCGGAACCTGCCAAGGCCTTGCGCAGCCGCGGGCGCCGCGCGCGGGCCCGCGAAAACGCTTGCCTTGGCACGCCGCGCGCGTGCAGCATCGGTCCAAGACATCGGGAACTCGTGGGCAGGGGGGGGACACGCGATGAAGCCGGCGGCGCGGTCCGACACGTCCCTTCGCTGGGTGATCGTGTTTCTCGCACTCGCCGTCTTGCTCGCCGGGCTGCAGGTCTGGAACGCGCTGTCGATCAAGGGCCTCGTCGAAACCGCGATCACGGCCACCGACCCCTCGGCGCCCGTCGCCGACCTGGAGCGCGAGAAGACCCGCCAGGAACTGATCGGCCAGCAGATCGACAACGACTCCCGCGGCGCGCTGTCGATCGGCCTGACCGCCGGCCTCAGCGCGGCAATCGCGGCGCTGGCGGCGATCCTCGGGGCCGTGCTGTCGCTGCGGGGCTATCTCGACGCGCGCGAGAAGGAGCGGCGGGACCGGCAGGACGCGCTCGAAAAGGAACTGGCCATCCGCGAGAAGGACCGGCTGGCCCGGCTGGGAACCGATCTCAACGAAACGGTGGCGCGGCTGGTCTCGACCGAATGGCGCCAGCGCGTCGTCGGCTCGGCCGGGCTCCTGCCGTTCTTCGCCCAGGACCGCGCCGATTTCCACCTGCAGGCGTTTTCCTCGCTCATCGCCGCGTCGCGCATCGACGACGACAACCCGGCCGTGCGCCAGGGCGTGCGGCTGGCCATCGAGCGCGCGGTGCGCAGCGTCTCGTCCGAGGTGTTGCGCGACGTCAGCTGGCAGGGCGTGTTCCTCCGCGGCGTGGACCTGGACCGCGCCGACCTGTCGGGCGTCGATCTGCGCGACGCGGTGCTCGAGAACGCGTCCTTCGCCGGGGCCGAGATGGCCGGCGCGGACCTCACAAATGCCAAGCTGCAGGGCGCGCGCTTCGACGGCGCCGCGCTGGAACGCGCGACCCTGACCTATGCCGATCTCGCGGGGGCGAGCATGGCGGGCGCGCGGCTCGGCGGCGCCGACCTGACCAACGTCAAGGTGCTGAACCTCGATCTCGACAAGGCGGTGCTGCGCGACATCGGCCCGGGCTGGCGCAGCGTGCCGTGGGACGCCACGCGCAACTGGCGCAATGCGGAGTTCGACCCCGAGGTGGCGCGCGAACTCGACGGCAAGTACGGCTCAAGCCTGCCGCGCATGCGCGTGGCGATGCTGATGTGGGAAATCCCGCCCCTGGTGGCCGGCGGCACCTGGACGGCCTGCTACCACCTGGTGCGCAACCTGCGCCAGCGCGGCGCCGATGTCACCGTCATCGTCCCCTGGACGCGCGCGGCACTCGCCGACGACCCCCTGCCCTTCGGGGTCGACGTGCCCATCGTGCCGATGGAGATCGCGCTGGCCCCGGAGGACGCGGACCGGCGCGGCTGGTCGGCCTATGGCGGTGGCTGGTCCCCCTACGGCGGCGGCGGCTGGTCCCCCTATGGCGGGGGCGCGCCGTTCTGGTCGCCCTACGCGCAGGCCGGCCCGCGCGGCCTCGGCGGCGGCCCCTATGGCGGCTCTTACGGGCCCTACGGCGCGGCCTCGCTGTCGGGGTCGATGCTGTTCCGCCTGATGGGCGCCTTCGCCGAGCGGGTGCGCGACCACCTCGCCGACGCGCCGATCGACCTGATCCACGCCCATGACTGGGTGACCTTCGACGCCGCCCGCGCCGCCGCGGCGCGCGCCGGCGTGCCCTGGGTCGCGCATTTCCACTCGACCGAGACGGACCGCCAGCCGGACATGCCCGACCCCCTGACCCGGCGGATCGAGCAGGGCGCGGTGGACAGCGCCACGCGCGTCGTGGCGGTCAGCGACCACGGCAAGGCGCGCATCGCCGCGCAGTACGACCCCGTCGGGCAGCGCCGCATCGACGTCATCCCGAACTGCCTGTCCGAAACGACGGCCGCCCCCGCCGACATGGGCCGGTTCGAAAGCCGCCGGGTGGTGTTCCTGGGCCGGCTCTCGGCCCAGAAGGGCGTGGACCGGTTCGGGGCCGTGGCCAAGCACCTGCGCGACGCCGACCTGCCGGCGGAGTTCGTGGTCCATGGCGACGGGCCCGAACGCGCGGCGCTGCGCCCCTACCCCGTGCGGCTGGCCGGCCCGCTGTCGTGGAAGGAACGCGGCCGGGCGTTCCGGGGCGCGAGCGCGGTGATCGTCCCATCGCGCGAGGAACCCTTCGGCATGGTGATCCTCGAGGCGATGCTGCACCGGGTCCCGGTGATCTATCCCGAAACCTCGGGCGCGGCCGAGGTGCTCAAGGCCGGGGTGGCGCTCGACACCGCCGATATCGCGGCGATGGCCGCGGCGGTCACCGACCTCCTGGGCGATCTCGGGCGCTGGGAACGCTCCGTCACCGAGGCCGCGACCGAGATCGAATCCTATGCCCGGCGCCGCTACGAGGACTGGCTGATCGCGGTCTGGAGCGACGCGCTGGCCGGCGCGGCCTGATCGCGCCCGGCCGGGCCGGCCGTCCGCCTTACTCCTTGCGGCGGCTGGTGACCTCGAGGTTCTCGTCCAGGTCGATATCGTACTGCCCGTCCGCGCAGAACACGTCGTCAAGCTCGTAACCGCCGCCCTCGGCCTCGATATCGCCCGGGTCCATCTCGCACTGCATCTCGGCGAGCATGGCCATGATTCGGTCGACGGTCTCCTGCGAAACCTCACCCTCCTGCGCGGCGGCAAGGCCGGGGGCAAGGGCGAGGGCGGCAATGGCGACGAGGCGTTTCATCGGGATGTCTCCTTAACGGATTGCGAACTGGACGCGCTGGCTGTCCCCGGTGGAGCCGGGGATTTTCAGCTCGACGGAGCCGGGCTTGATCGCGACGAAGGAAATCCGCGCCGCGCCGGCGGCGTCGAATTCCAGGCTGTCCACGGCCATCGGGCGGATCTCGATGTCGTTGATGACGATCTCGTTGATCCAGATGTTGCGGAAAAACCCGGGACCCGACAGCGCCAGCTCGGCCGAGCCGTCGGCGGTGATCTCCAGCTCGTAATAGGCGCCCGACTGCAGCTCGACGGGCTGGTCGCCCGAATGCAGCGGCTGGCCCGAGGCCAGCGTCAATTCGATCGGCGCGCCGCGGTTGCAACTGGCCAGAAGCCCAGCGAAACCCAGTTCGTCGCAGAGCGGCGCGGCGGCGGCGGGGCCCGCCATCAGCGCCGCGGCAAGCGCCAGTGAACATCTCATTCCGTTTCCTCCCTCGGTATCCGTTTTTCCTGCCGTCTCACTCCGGCGCCACGACCACGCCCCAGGGCTGCTGGCCGACCTGGACCGAGCGGATCACCTCCTCGGCCGCGACGTCGATGATCGACACGTCGTTCGAGTTGCCGTTGGTGGTGATCAGGTAGTCCTGGTCGGGCGTGAAGCCCAGTTGCCAGACGCGCTGGCCCACCAGCAGATACTTGATCACCTCGTCGGTTTCGCCGTCGATCACCGCAACCCGGTTCGACGGACCGAGCGCGACGAAGACCCGCGAGGCGTCCTCGGTGATCTTGATCCCGACCGGCTGCAGCCATTCCTCCAGCACGCCGGGCACCTCGAAACTGATCTTCTTGGCGATCGCCGGCGCGTCGCCGGTCAGGTCGACCACGCTGACGGTGCCGCCGATCTCGGCGCTGACGTAGAGCTTGGTGCCGTCCCGGGTGAAGGCGGCATAGCGCGGGCGCTGGTCGACCAGCACGTTATGGACGATCTCGTAGCTTTCGGTGTCGATGAAATGCGCCATGTTCGTGGTTTCGGAGGTGTTGATGACCACCGAGGCGTCGGGGCTGATCGCCATCCCCTCGGGCTCCACCCCCACCGGCACCTCGGCCAGCACCTGGCGCGTCTCGGTGTCGACCACCGTCACCAGGTTGTCGTCCTCGTTCGCGATGTAGAGCGGGTTGCCCGAGGGATGCAGGACGAAAAGCTCCGGGTCGGGACCGGAGGGCAGCGTGTGCGTCTCCTCGAAGGTGGTCGGGTCGAACACGCGCACGAGGTCGTCGTCGGAGGCGCAGACGTAAAGCTCGCTGCCGTCGGGTGCGATGGTGATGCCGCGGGGCCGGTTGCCGGCGGGGAACTCGGCGATCACCTCCCAGGTCTCGCTGTCCAGCACGGTGACGGTGTTGCCGCGCTCGTTCGAGACGAAGACGTTGTTGGCGAAGGCGGGGCCGGCCAGCAGGGCGGCCAGGGCGGCGGTGCGGAGCATGGGCATCCTCATTGAAAGGCGGTGCAGTCGGACTCGGGCGCGTCGAGCCCCAGCGTGTCGAGCGGCGAGCGCTGGTGCAGGAAACCGTCCTGGGGAGAGACGCTGACGGTCATCCGCCCGTTCGACAGCAGGATCGGCTGGCGCAACTGGCCGTTCCAGGGGCGGAACGTGACGGGCTGGCCCTTGAAGGCGGCCAGTTCGAATTCCTCGCCCAGCACATAGTCGCGGATCACGCCCGGCTCGGCCGAGCCGGTGCGCGTCACCGCCTCGCCGATCACGCGCACCGCGAGCCAGGCCTGGTAGTCCTCTTCGCGCATCGTCCGGCCGGCATGCTTCTCGAACCGGGTCTGCATCTGCGTCGCGCCCCAGGATTCATGCGTCGGCGCCCAGGACACCGGCACCAGACCCGCCGAGCCCGCGACCGGCGCCGGCTCCCACAGGTTGTAGGGCAGGTATTCGGCGAAATAGTCGGTGCCGTCGGCGGCCAGCACGACGTGATGGTCGGGCGTGTCCTGCATGAAGACCGGCAGTTGCCGCTGGATCAGCACATGGCCCGAATCCGACACGCGCGAGCCGCCGGTATCCTCGAATTCCCGCTCGCCCACGATCCGGGCGCCGAACTTGTCCGCCGCGGCCCGGTAGGCGTCGGCCAGCGCCGCGTCGGCCGGGTTCGAGCCGTGGACAAGGAACAGGTCGGTCCATTTCTTCCAGACCAGGAACTGCACCAGCGCATCGGCGCGCATCGCATCGCTGGGCGCGACATGCAGCAGGTTCGCCCGGCACGCCGCGCTGCGCGGATCGCGGGCGCCCGACCGCGCGTTGAGGATCAGGGCGTCGTCCGGGGCGGCATCGGCCAGCGCCAGCAGTTCCGCCTCGCGCGACAGGATCACGAAAAGGCGCACACCCTCGCCGACGAGGCGGTCGAATGCCGCCCGCACGTCTTCGGGCGTCGCCGCCACCGTCACCGTGTCGTAGGTCTGGCCCAGGAACCCGCCGGTGGTGGCATTGTCGGAGGTCGCGACGGCCGCCCCCGCAAAGCCCAGGTCCTCGACCGGCAGGTCCATGCGGGAAAGGGGAAGGAGCGCGGGGTAGTCGACACGAAGAATGGCGGTGCGCACCTCCTGCGCCGTGGCGGGGAGAGTCGCCAGGGACGCCAGCGCCAGGGAGATCGCGCCGATCGTCCGCGCACGCAGGTTGCAGAGGCAAGACCAGACCCCCGATGCGATTGCCATTCCCGTTCCCCCCAAGGCTCCTTCCTTTCTTTCGGCTAGCATGGCGACGCGCCGCCGTTCCTCCCAAATCTCGCCGGGAACGGGCGGCAATGCGATTGCCGAATCTTCCCGCCCCGACCTTTGGCTGATCGACGGACGGGCCGCGCCGCGCTAGGCTGCGCATCGAGGGAGGACATTCATGCTCGACCGGCTTCACCTTCGCTGGCAGGTGGTGCTGTGCGTGGCGCTTTTGCAGGCGGTCGCGCTGGCCCTTGCCGCCGCCGTGCTGGTGCATAACGCCCGTGCGGCCGTGACCCTGGAAATGGCCGCCGCCGAGCAAAGCGCCCGCGCCCAGGTCATCGCCGCGGTCGGCGCGGCGATGCGCAGCGGGCCGCCCGACGCGGTGCTGCCGACGCTCTCCGAACAGCTCGTCTCGCCGCGCCATGTCCGCCTCGCGCTGTTCGACTCGCGCACCGGGCGGCTGCCCAGCCTCGGCCTCGCCGGCGAGGAGCCGCACGAGACGGCGCCGGCCTGGTTCCGCACGCTCGTCATGCCGACGGTCCGCGAGACGCGCCTGTCCATCGTCGAGAACGGCGTCGATCACGGTTTCGTCTCGATCACGACCGCGCCGGGGGACGAGATCGCCGAGGTCTGGCAGGACGCCTCGGCGCTGATCTGGACGATGGGCGCGGGCTTCGCCGCGACCCTGGCCGTTCTGATCGCGCTGATCGGGCGCGCGCTGCGCCCGCTCGACACGCTGAACGCGGGGCTGCGCGCCTTGCGGGGCGGCGAGCTGTCGACGCGCATATCGGGCATCCGCGGGCCGGATTTCGGCCCGCTCGTGGCCGGGTTCAACACGCTTTCGGAGAGCCTCCAGAAAAGCGAGGCGGAGCGCGCGGCGATGGCGCGCAAGATCGTCGCCCTCGGCGATGCCGAGCGCCGCGCCATCGCCATGGAACTGCATGACGAGTTCGGGCCCTGCCTCTTCGGCCTCAAGGTCAAGGCCGGCGCGATCACCCGCGCCGCCGTCGCCGCCGGCGACGCGCAGCTGCGACGCGACGCCGAAACCGTCACCTCGATCGTCGACCAGATCCAGGCGGCCAACACCCGCCTGCTGACGACCCTGCGCCCGATGACCATCGGCCAGCTCTCGCTGGTCGAGGCCCTGGAGGACATGCTGGAGGGGTTCCGCAGCACCCATCCCGGGCTCCGGTGGCGGATTTCGCTGCCGGCGCGCGTGGCCGATACCGAGGAGATCTTCGACCTGACGGTCTATCGCTGCGTGCAGGAAGGCGTCACGAACGCCCTGCGCCATGGCGACCCGCAGGCGGTGCGGGTCTGCCTGACGGTCTCGGGCACGGACCGGCGCGAGCTGGACCTGGTCATCGAGGATGACGGCCGGGGCATCGCGCCCACCGCCGTCGAGGGGCGCGGGCTGACCGCGATGCGCGACCGCGTCGGCGCCGTCGGCGGGCGGCTGGAGCTGGCCTCCCGCCCGCGCGGCGGCACGCGGCTTGCCGTGACCCTGCCGATGTCGTCTCCTGCCGAGGCCCCCGGGATTCTGGATACCGCGTCATGAACCGCGCCCTCATCATCGACGATCACCCCGTCACCCATATCGGCTGCGGCCAGTTGCTGCGCGATCTCGGCTATGACACGATCCACGAGGCGATGACCGACCGCGAGGCCTACCGGCTGGCCGAGGCGCACCGGCCGGGGCTGATCGTGCTCGATCTCGGCCTGCCCGGCGCGGGCGGTCTGCACATGATCGGCCCGCTGCTGGCGCGGGCGCCGGCGGCCCGGGTGCTGGTCTTCACGATGAACGAGCAGACGGTGTTCGCCGCCAAGGCGCTGGAGGAAGGCGCGCGCGGCTACCTGTCGAAGAACTCGGCCCCGGAGGAGTTCGTCGCCGCCGTCGAGACGCTGGAACGCGGCGAGATCTTTCTCAGCCACGCGGTGGCCGTCGCCGTCGCCGCGATGCGCGTGGGCGGCACGGCCGACCCGCTCGCCGCGCTCAGCGAGCGCGAGCACCAGGTGCTGCGCCTTCTCGGGCGCGGCGACGACCTGCAGTCGATCGCCGACGCGCTCTGCATCAGCTACAAGACGGCGGCGAACACCAGCTCCGCGCTCAAGCGCAAGCTCGGGGTCCGGAACACCAGCGAACTGATCCGGGTGTCGATCGAGGCGGGCATGCGCTGAGCCGCCGCCCGCGGGCACGCGGGCGCAGCCCGGCCCTAGCCAAGCTCCAGGGTCGCAAGCGCACGGATCGCCGGGCCGGGCACCGGCGGCGGCCCGACATACATGCGCGCGGTCGAGAAACAGGGCACCATCCCCAGTCCGCCGCAAACCGCGGCCAGCGCCGTCTGGTCGCCGGGCAGGTCGATCATCACCGGCGCGTCCCCGGTCAGTCGGGCCGCCCCCGCCAGGAGGGCCTGCGCCTCGGGCAGGGAGGGCGCGACGAGCGGGCCGATCTTGTAGCCCGCGCGGCAGCGGCGCAGCGTCACGAAGGCCGCCGGCACCCCCTCCCCCGGCAGGGCGAGGGTCTGGCGCGTCTCGGCCGGGCGCAGCCAGGCAGTCAGGAAGGCCGTCTTGCCCGCGCCGTTGGCCTCGGCCTCCAGCGCGGCCAGGTGCGGGATGTGACGGACCGCGACCGGGCGCAGCTCCGGGCCGTCGCCCGGCGGCAGCGGCCCGGCGAAGCGCGTGTTCTCGGCCGCGTAGACAAAGCCCGAACGCCGGTAATTGTCCTGCTGCGCCGGCACCCCGTCCAGCCCGACGACGCGATCCCCCGCATGGCCCAGCGCGTGCCGCCACAGCGCATGGCCGATGCCCCGCCCGCGATACGCCGGCCGGCAAAGATAGAGCCCGAGGAACGCGTAGCCCTCGGTATGGTTCACCACCGAGATCGCCGCCACCGGCGCGCCGCCGATCTCGGCCACGAAAAAGCCCGCGGGATCGGCGGCATGGAACGGCGCGGCATCGTCGAGCCCGGGGTTCCACCCCTCCTCGGCGGCCCAGTCCAGCACGCGGTCGAGCTCCGCCAGGGTCATCTCGCGCAGGATCATTCCGGGGCCAGCGCCTCTTTCAGCGAGCGCGGCGGCGGCGGCGCGTCGCGCAGGTCGAGCGAGGACAGGAGGTCCAGCAGGTGCCCCTTCATCAGGTCCTCGGCGCGCGGGCCGTCGCGCTCGGCCATCGCCGAGATCAGCGCGTCATGCGCGTGGCTCTCGCACAGCGCGGTGCGCCGGCGCCAGTACAGCGCGATCACCAGCGACGAGCGCGACACGAGCTGTCCGATGAACTCGGCGATGGTCGCCTGTTCGGCGATGCGCGCGATTTCCAGGTGGAACTGCCCCGACAGGCGCAGCGCCTGCCCGTCGCGACCCTCGGCCAGCGCGGCATGTTCCTGGGCGATGTGGCGGCGCAGGATCGCGACATCCTCGGGCGTGGTGCGCAGCGCCGCGGAATGCGCGGTGCGCGGTTCCAGAAGCGCGCGCGCCTCGAACACCTCGCGGGCCTCGCGCACCGAGGGCTGCGCGACGAAGGCGCCGCGATGCGGCTCGATCGTCACCAGTTGATCGTGCGCCAGCTGCTGGAGCGCGGCGCGCACCACGGTCCGGCTCACGCCGAACACCTCGCCGACCTCGTCCTCGGACAGCTTCATGCCCGGCCCGATGCGGTGTTCGTGGATCGCGCGCCGCAGGCTGTCGCCCACGTCCCGCGCCCGCGAGGCGCGCCCGGCCGGGCGGCCGGCGATGTTACGGACCTCGGTCACGCTGTCACTCCGTCATGTCGGCCCCCTGTTTGGCCGAAGCCGGGCGGGCAAACAAGATTCGGCCCCCGGCGGCGCCCTGCGAAACAGGATCGTATACAATCGGTGATCGCCTGAGAGACAAGCCCGTCCACCGCTGCCCAATATGCAGGCAACGGCCGGTTCCGACGGCCACGCCCCCAACGCGGACCGTTCCCTTGCGCCCGGCCCCGGTCGACACTGGCCGCAACAGCACGGAAGCGCCATGAGAACCGATCTCGACCTCGAACTCGTCGCCCTGACCAAGCGCTACGGCCAGACCGTGGCCGTGGACGGCATCCAGCACCTGTTCCACGCGGGCAGCTATGCCTGCCTCCTCGGCCCCTCGGGCTGCGGCAAGTCCTCCACCCTGCGGATGATCGCGGGCCACGAAGAGGTGTCGGACGGCGCCATCGTGCTGGGCGGGCACGACATCGCGCATCTCCCGCCCGCCAAGCGCGGGACGGCGATGATGTTCCAGAACTACGCGCTGTTCCCGCACCTCTCGGTGATCGACAACGTCGCCTTCAGCCTGCGGATGAAGGGCGTGGACCGGGCCGACCGCCGCCGCCGCGCCGGCGAGATGCTGGACCTCGTCCACATGACCGACTTCGCCGAACGCCTGCCCGCGCAGCTTTCGGGCGGTCAGCAGCAGCGCGTCGCGCTGGCCCGGGCGCTCATCACCGATCCGCAGGTGTTGCTGCTGGACGAGCCGCTTTCGGCGCTCGACCCGTTCCTGCGCATCCGCATGCGCGGCGAACTCAAGCGGCTGCAACGCGAACTGGGCATCACCTTCGTCCACGTCACCCACGGCCAGGACGAGGCGCTGGCGCTCGCCGACGAGATCGTGGTGATGAACGACGCCCGCATCGAGCAGGCCGGCCCCGCCCGCGAGGTGTTCAACGCGCCCAGGACCGAGTTCGTCGCCCGCTTCATGGGCGGGCACAACGTGATTGCCCTGCCCAGGGGGCATTTCGCGATCCGCTCCGACCAGGTGACGCTCACCGCGCCGGAGAACGGCAAGCTCGAGGGCCGGGTGGTCGGCTTCGAGTACCAGGGCGCCAGCGTCGCGCTGACCCTCGTGGCGGCGGGGGACCAGGAAATCACCGCCGTCCTGCCCGAGGACAGGTATTTCGCCAAACCCATCCAGCCCGGCGACGGCGTGGGGCTGAGCTGGGACGAAGACAACCTCCACGCCCTGACCCCCTGACCTGACAGTTCAACACGGGAGACCGACATGACCGACCGGACGAAACCCGGCCTCAGCCGCCGCAGCCTGCTGAAGGGCGCCGCCGCCGGGGCCGCCGCTTCCGCCTTCCCCGCCCCGATGATCTGGGCGCAGAACATCAAGGACGTGACGCTGCGCCAGTTCGGCACGGGCGTGTCCAACCTCAACGAGGTGGCGCAGAAGGTGAAGGAAGACCTCGGCTTCACGCTGGAGATGACCGCGCTGGACAGCGATGCCGTGACCCAGCGCGCCGCGACCCAGCCGGGCAGCTTCGACATCGCCGATATCGAGTACTGGATCTGCAGGAAGGTCTGGCCCACCGGCAACCTGCAGGCGATGGATACCTCCAGGATCAAGAACTACGACAAGATCGTCGGCATCTTCAAATCCGGCAAGCTGACCCCCGAAAGCGAGATCGCGCAAGGGACCGCGCCGCATACCGTGGGCTTCGCCGAGGGGCCCGACGGGCGCGACTTCGCCGACAGCGAGACCGGCTGGATGACCCTGATCCCGACGATCTACAACGCCGACACGCTGGGCATCCGCCCCGACCTGATCGGCCGGCCGATCAACAACTGGCACGAGCTGCTGAACCCCGAATTCGCGGGCAAGGCCTCGATCCTCGACATCTCGGCCATCGGCATCATGGACGCCGCCATGGTCTGCGAATCCATGGGCGAGATCACCTATGGCGACAAGGGCAACATGACCCGCGAAGAGATCGACAAGACCATGGCGATCATGACCGAGGCGAAGAAGAACGGCCAGTTCCGCGCCTTCTGGAAGACCTTCGACGAAAGCGTGAACCTGATGGCGAGCGGCGAGGTGGTGATCCAGTCGATGTGGTCGCCCGCGATCACCGCGGTCAAGTCGCGCGGCATCCCGTGCGTCTACCAGCCGCTGGAAGAGGGCTACCGCTCCTGGGGCGGCGGCATCGGCCTGTCGAAGAACCTGTCCGGCCTCGAACTGGATGCCGCCTACGAATACATCAACTGGTATCTCGACGGCTGGGTCGGCGGCTTCCTGATGCGCCAGGGCTACTACTCGGCGGTGCCGGAAACCTCCAAGAACCACATGTCCGAGAACGAGTGGGGCTACTGGTTCGAGGGCAAGGAGGCGGTCGAGCCGATCACCAACCCCTTCGGCGACGTCATGGCCCAGGCCGGCGAGGTCCGCGACGGCGGCTCGTTCCACGACCGGATGGGCGCGGTGGCCTGCTGGAACGCGGTCATGGACGAGAACCAGTACATGGTCCGCAAGTGGAACGAGTTCATCGCCGCGTGACGCACGTACACCGCATGCCGGCCGGGGCACGACCCTTCCGCCCCGCCCGGCCCAGCCCTTCCCCGTCCGCCGGGGAAGGGCGCCGTTTCCCGAACCGGACAGGGGCGCCATGGCCACGCCATTCAAGAACCGACATCTGACGGGCTGGCTGCTCGCCTCGCCGCTGGCGCTGGTGCTGCTGGCCTTCCTGGTGCTGCCGATCGTGATGATCGTGATCGTCAGCTTCTGGGGCGCGACCGAGTTCTCGATCTACCCGGCCTTCCAGTTCGACAATTACGAATTCCTTCTGACCTCGCAGGTGACCTGGTCGGTGTTCCTCAACACCTTCAAATACGCGCTCGTCACCTGGGCCTTCACCCTCGCGATCGGCTTCACGGTGGCCTATTTCCTCGCCTTCCACGTCCGCAGCCTGACCTGGCAGGTGGCGCTGTTCCTCCTGTGCACGATCCCGTTCTGGACCTCGAACATCATCCGAATGATCTCGTGGATTCCGTTCCTGGGGCGCAACGGCCTCGCCAATTCCACGCTGATCTCCTGGGGGGTGATCGACGAGCCGCTGGACTGGCTCTTGTTCTCGGATTTCTCGGTGATCCTGGCCTTCGTGCATCTCTACACGCTGTTCATGGTGGTGCCGATCTTCAACTCGATGATGCGCATCGACAAATCGCTGATCGAGGCGGCCTATGACGCGGGCGCGACCGGGCGCCAGACCCTGACCAACGTCATCATCCCGCTCTGCAAGCCGGGCATCATGATCGGGTCGATCTTCGTGGTCACGCTGGTGATGGGCGACTTCATCACCGTGCGCTTCATGTCCGGGTCGCAATCGGCAAACGTGGGCCGGCTGATCTCGAACGACATCGGTCTTCTGCAATACCCCTCGGCGGCGGCGACGGCGGTGATCCTGCTGATCACCGTGCTGATGGTCATCGCGATCCTGTTGCGCTTCGTCGACATCCGGAAGGAGCTCTGACGATGGAGAAACGCTCCCGCGCCTTCTACCTCCTCGGCGCCTTCTTCGTGCTGTTCCTGCTGTTTCTCTACGGCCCCATCCTGACCATCGGCATCCTCAGCTTCCAGGGGCCGCAGGGGGGCCTGACCTTCCCGATGCGCGGCGTGTCGCTCCACTGGTTCCGCGACCTCTTCCAGGAACAGGCGGTGGGCGACATCTGGGGCAGCTTCCGCCGGTCCTTCGCGCTGGGCCTGATGGTGATGGTCACGACCGTGGTCGTCTCGATCATGGGCGGGCTGGCCTTCCGCAAGCGGTTCGCGGGCTCCACCGTGCTGTTCTACCTCGTCATCACCTCGCTGGTGATCCCCTCGATCCTGGTCTCGCTGGGCGTGGGGCTGATCTTCAGCCAGTCGGGGCTGGACGTCCACTGGGCGACCAGCGGGTTCGGCGCGCAACTGACCTGGACCCTGCCCTTCGGCCTCTTGATCATGTTCGCGGTCTTCAACCGCTTCGACAAGAGCTACGAGGAGGCCGCCCGCGACCAGGGCGCCAGCGCCTGGCAGACCATCCGGCATGTCGTGCTGCCGATCATCGCGCCCTCACTGATCGGGGTGGCGCTGTTCGGCTTCACCCTCTCCTACGACGAGTTCGCCCGCACGCTCCTGACCGCCGGCAGCTACAACACCCTGCCGCTTGAGATCTACGGGATGACCACCAACGTCACGACCCCGGTGATCTTCGCGCTGGGCACGCTGACCACGCTGTTCTCGTTCCTTGTGATCGCGGCGTTCCTGCTGACGGTCTGGATGGTCAACCGCCGCCGGGCGCGGCGGGCCTCCGATGCCGGGCGGGGCATGGTCTGACCCGATGGCCTACATCCTCATCAACCCCAATTCCTGCGCGGAGATGACACGCAGCATCCGCGCCATGGCCGAAACCGCCGCGCCCGGGGCCGCCTTCGAGGCCTGGACCTCGCATGACGGCCCGCCCGCGATCCAGGGCGCGGCCGACGGCGAGCGGGCGACCGGGCCGCTGCTCGACCTCGTGGCCCGGGCAAGCGAACGCGGCGCCGAGGGCATCGTGATCGCCTGTTTCGACGATACCGGGCTGGCCGAGGCGCGCCGGCTTGCCCCCTGCCCGGTCATCGGCATCGGGCAGGCCGCGTTCCACGTCGCCGCCCTGCGCGGCTGGCGCTTTTCGGCGGTGACCACCCTGCCCGTCTCGGTGCCGATCATCGAGCGCAATATCCGCGCCTACGGGTTCGGTCCCCACCTCGCCCGCGTCCGCGCGAGCGACGTGCCGGTGCTGGCGCTGGAACAGGACCCCGACGCGGCCTGCGCCCGCGTGACCGAAGAGGCAGCCCGCGCCTTCGCCGAGGACGGGGTCCAGGCCATCGTGCCGGGCTGTGCGGGCATGGCGCGGCTGACGGCGCATCTGCGCGCCCATCTGGACCGCCCGGTGATCGACGGGGTCGAGGCGGCCGCCCGGCTGATCGCCGCCCTCTGACGGGCGCGCGGGCGCCCCCTCAGACCGACACGGCGTGCATCAGCTCGGCCTTCGACAGCTCGCACTTCGTCCCCGACAGGGTGACCGCGCCGCGTTCCATCACGTAGAACCTGTCGGCCAGCCCGTAGGCGAACTCGAAATACTGCTCGACCAGGACGATCGCCATGTTGCGGCGCGCGCGCAGGTAGTCGATCACCCGGCCGATCTGCTGGATGATGTTGGGCTGGATGCCCTCGGTGGGCTCGTCCAGCAGCAGGAGCTTGGGCCGGGTGATCATCGCCCGCGCGATGGCCAGCTGCTGCTGTTGCCCGCCCGACAGGTCGCCGCCGCGCCGGTTCGCCATCTCCTTCAGCACCGGGAACAGCTCGTGGATCTCGCCCGGAACGGCCCGCTCGGATCGCGGCAGGCAGGCAAAGCCGGTCTCCAGGTTCTCGCGCACCGTCAGCAGCGGGAAGATCATCCGCCCCTGCGGCACATAGCCCACGCCGCGATGCGCCATCCCCTGGGCGGGCACGCGCCCGACCTCCTGCCCGTCCAGTTCCACCCGCCCGGCCGTGCGCGGATGCGTGCCGGAAATCGCCTTCAGAAGGCTCGTCTTGCCCACCCCGTTGGTGCCCATCACGCAGGTCACCTCGCCCGCCCGCGCCTGCAGGTCGATCCCGTGGAGGATCTGCGAGCCCCCGTAATGCAGCGTCAGCCCCTGCGTCTTCAGCATCGCCTAGCGTCCCAGATAGACATCGATCACCTGCTGGTTCCTCGTGACGTGGTCGAGGCTGCCCTCGGCCAGCACGGACCCCTCGTGGAGCACCGTCACCCGGCACTCCAGCCGCCGGACGAATTCCATGTCATGCTCCACCACCACCACCGCGCGGGTCTTCGCCGCCTCCTTCAACAGGTCCGTGGTGTGCTCGCGCTCGGCCAGGGTCATGCCGGCGGCGGGTTCGTCCACCAGCAGGAGCTTCGGCTCCTGGGCCAGCAACATGCCGATTTCCAGCCATTGCTTCTGGCCGTGGCTCAACTCGCCGGCCTTGCGGGTCACCTCGTCGGCCAGCCCGATCTCCTCGGCCAGGCCCTCCACCCGCGCCGTGTCGGCCGCCGTCCGCCGATAGAACAGAACCTTCCACGGCGCGCGGTCCTTCCTGAGCGCCATCAGCAGGTTGTCGAACACCGACTGGTCCTCGAACACGGTGGGGCGCTGGAACTTGCGGCCGATGCCCTCGCGCGCGATCCGGCTTTCGTTCATCTTCAACAGCGACCGGCTCATCTCGCCCCACAGCACCTCGCCGGTATCGGGCCGGGTCTTGCCGGTCACGATGTCCATGAAGGTCGTCTTGCCCGCGCCGTTCGGCCCGATGATCGCGCGCAGCTCCGCCGGGCCGATCTCGAAGGACAGGTTGTTGATCGCCTTGAACCCGTCGAAGGACACCGACACGCCCGAAACTTCCAGAAGGGTGCTCATTGCTCGGCCTCCTTCTCGCGGAACGCGCCCTGGTCGGGGCCCAGGTCGGCGCCGTGGCGGTCGGGCGCGTGGCGGCCGGTGACCAGGTCGACCAGCCCGCCGATGCCCTGCGGCGCGAACAGCGTGACCAGCACGAAGCCGAGCCCGAGCAGAACCTGCCACCAGTCGACCCATTGCACGGTGTAGACCCCGAGGTTCAGGTCGGGCGCCTGCCCGCCGGTGAACCAGGTCGACAGAAGCGACACCAGCGCCGCCCCGATCACCGCGCCGTAAAGCCGCCCGCGCCCGCCGATGGCGACCCAGACGGCCAGGTAGATCGACGCGATGGGCGCGATCTCGGCGGGGTTGATGATGCCCGCCTGCGGGTAATAAAGCGCGCCCGCGATCCCCGCGATCACCGCGGTCAGGGTGAACACGAAGAGCTTGTAGCCCTCGACCGAGTAGCCCAGGAACCGCACCCGCGCCTCGTCGTCGCGGATGCCGCGGATCACGCTGCCGAACTTGCCCGAGACGACGAAGGCGGCCAGCACATAGCCCAGCGCCAGCGCCGCCGCCGAGGCCCAGAAGAACCGGATCGAGATCATCGATTGCGGCACGTCGCCCGCGCCGGGAATGTTCTGCAGCCCCGACAGCCCGTTATTGCCCCTCAGCCCGCTGTCGTTCTGGAAAAGGTAAAGCGCGAGCGCCAGCGTCATCGCCTGGGTCAGGATCGAGAGATAGACCCCCGTCACCCGCGACCGGAACGCCAGCCAGCCGAAGACCAGCGCCAAGAGGCCGGGCACCAGCACCACCAGCGCCAGCTGCATCGGCAGCGAATGGGCGAACACCCAGATCGCGGGGAACTCGCTGCCCCCCACCACGCCGAAGATCTGCGTGGCGATGGCATCCCGGATCTCGTCGGGCGTTGGCGGTATCTCGGCCTGGGCCAGCGACTCGGCCACGATCAGTTCGGTACGGGCATACATCAGCCACATCCCGATCATGTAGCCGCCGAGCCCGAAGAACGCAAAATGGCCCAAGGAAAGGATGCCGGCATAGCCCCACACCAGGTCCATCGCGATGGCGACGAGGCAGAGGCAGAGCGTCTTGCCCAGCGTCTTGACGAAGCTCGTCGAGATCAGGCCGACCCCCAACCCCTCGCCGAGGATCGTCACCGCGAGGGTGAAGAGGCCCAAAAGCGCGAGGAAGATCAGCACCGAGGGGTTTTGCGCGATGAAGCTCTGCCGCATGGCTCAATCCCCCGCCGCGCGGCCCCGGAGCGCGATGATGCCCCGCGGCCGGAACTGGATGAACAGGATGATGAACAGGATCATGTAGGTCTGCGCGGCCAGCGTGTTGGACGGGTTCAGCCACTCGATCCCCTTCTGCAAAAACCCGATCAGCGCGGCGCCCAGCAGCGTGCCCCAGATATTGCCGACGCCGCCCACGACCACCGTCATGAAGCTTTGCACGATGTAGTCCTGCCCGAGTTCCGAGGTGACCTTGGCGTAAAGCCCGATGGCCACGCCCGCGACCCCCGCGATGCCGGAGCCCAGCCCGAAGGCGAACATGTTGATCCGCTCGGGGTTGATGCCCATCGAGGCCGCCATGCGCGGGTTCTGCGTGACCGCCCGCACCTCCAGCCCCAGCCGCGTCCGGCGCATGATGAACAGGAACAGCGCGAGGAAGACCAGCGCGAGGACGAAGATCGCGATGCGGATATAGCTGATCGAGACGACGTCGTTGATCACCAGCGCGCCGTCCAGCCAGTCGGGAGAGGTCAGGGGGCGCGCCTGCGTGCCGAAGATGTTCTTGGCCAGCTGCTGCAGGGCGATCGAGATGCCGAAAGTCGCCAAGAGCGTCTCCAGCGGCCGGTTGTAGAGCCAGCGGATCACCAGCCGCTCCATCGCGACGCCCGCCCCGAAGGTGATCGCGAAGGCCAGGGGCAGCGCGATCAGGATCGACAGCGTGTAGTCCGGCACCAGTTGCTGGACCACGTAGCCGGTATAGGCGCCCATCATGATGAACTCGCCATGGGCCATGTTGATGACCCCCATCACCCCGAAGGTGACGGCCAGCCCGATGGCGGCAAGGAAATAGATCGAGGCGAGCGACAGCGCATCCAGCGTCAGGTCGGCCGCCTGGTTCAGGCCCACCTTCAGCCGGATCGCCTCCAGCGCGGCATTGGCGGCGTCGGTGACGGCCGGGTCGGGCGCGGCGTAGCGGTCGTAGAAGCTGTGCGCCGCGAGCGCGGCCTCGACCTCCGCGGCGGTGGCGGCGGCGGGCACCCGGCCGGCCTCGGCGAGCGCGGCATAGGCGCGGTCGCGCGCGGCGTCGCTGTCGAGCGCGGCCACCGGCACGCCGCCGACGCGCCCGTTCTCGACATGCGCCGCCAGGGCCGCGCGAATGTCGCCCCGGCCGAGGCGCGGCGGCGCAAGCCCGGCCTCCACCAGCAGCGCGTAGGCCTCTTGCGCGGGCAGCGCCTCGCTGCCGGGCGCGAGCACGCGCGCGATGTTCTCGTCCTCGGGCGGCTGGCCCGCGACGACGACGCGGGTGGTCGCCACCAGCGGGTTGAGCGCGGCGCGCGCATCCACCCCCAGATCGCCCGCGAAGCTTTGAATGGCCGCGACGCGCGCGGCGCTGTCGGGATCGAAGGAAATCGTCAGAAGGCGTTCCAGCCGTTCCTTGCGCGCCTTCAGCGCCGGGTCGGCCTCGCCCGCGATGCTGTCGCGCAGCGCCGCCAGGTGCGCGGCCTCGCCGTCGCGCGCGATGGAGTCCAGCGCCTCGGCGCGGGTGGCCGGGTCCGGGTCGTTCAGCTGGAACCGCACCAGCGCCGCCCCGATCATCGCGCGGATGCCGCTGTTGGGGCGCAGCTGGTCGTAGCCGTCGTCGGGCACCTCGCCCAGCGCCTCGCCGCTGCCGATCTCGATCAGGCGCAGCGTGTCGCGGTCCACCTCCTCGCCGAAGAAGAAGCGCCCGTCGGACTCGCGCTGCCACAACGCCTTGTCCTGCCAACGCTCCAGCACCTCCTGCGCGGCGGGCAGCCCGCTCTCGGCCAGCGCGTCGATGGCGGGGCCGATGGTGCGGCGCGAGCTTTGCTCGATCAGGTCGCGCTGCTCCTGCAAGAGCGCCTGGATCGGCGTCTCCTGCGCGGCGGCCGGCAGGCCGAAAAGGTACAGGAAAGACAGTGCGGCAAGAAGGATGCGCATCGGGTAAGGGCCTGAAAACCTGGAAAAAAGGGGGCAGGCGCACCCGCCCCCGTCAGCCGTCAGTAGTTCGACTTGACCTGCACGCAGGTCTCGGTCTCGGTGTTGTACATCCCGCAGTCGAGCTCCTGCCAGTCGGATTTCAGCACCGCCGACTCGGGCAGGTAGTCGGTCCAGGCGTCGCCCGGAACCTCCTCGGTCTGGCTGAGGATGTCGAACTGGCCGTCGTCGGTGATCTCGCCGATCAGCACCGGCTTGGACAGGTGATGGTTGGTGTTCATCACCGCGGTGCCGCCGGTGAGGTTGGGGAATTCCTGGCCCCACATCGCCTCGCGCACGGCGTCCACGTCCGTCGTGCCGGCCTCCTCGACCGCGTTCACCCACATGTTGAAGCCGATGTAATGCGCCTCCATCGGGTCGTTGGTCACGCGGGCCTCGTCGCCGATGAAGTCGTGCCAGCCGGCGATGAAGTCGTCATTGGCCTCGGTGTCGGCGGACATGAAGTAGTTCCACGCCGCGAGATGGCCGACGAGGTTGATGGTGTCGAGGCCGGACAGCTCCTCCTCGCCGACCGAGAAGGCCACCACGGGGATGTCGGCGGCGTCCACGCCCTGCGCGGCGAGTTCCTTGTAGAAGCCGATATTGGCGTCGCCGTTGATGGTCGAGATCACGCCCACCTGCTTGCCGCCCGCCCCCAGCGCCACGACGTCGGAGACGATCTTGGACCAGTCGGAATGGCCGAAGGGCGTGTAGTTCACGAAGATGTCTTCCTCCGCGATGCCCTTGTCCTGCAGGTAGGAGTCCAGGATGTTGTTGGTCGTCCGCGGATAGACGTAGTCGGTGCCCAGCAGCGCGAAGGACTCCACCCCCAGTTCGTCGAGGAAATAGTCCACCGCCGGGATCGCCTGCTGGTTCGGCGCGGCGCCGGTGTAGAACACGTTCCTGGAGCTTTCCTCGCCCTCGTATTGCACCGGGTAGAACAGCAGCCCGTTGAGTTCCTCGATCACCGGCAGCACCGATTTCCGGCTGACCGACGTCCAGCAGCCGAAGATCACGTCGACCTCCTGCACGGTCAGCAGCTCGCGCGCCTTCTCGGCGAAAAGCGGCCAGTCGGAGGCCGGGTCGACCACCACCGCCTCGAGCTGCTTGCCGAGCACGCCGCCATTCTCGTTCTGCTGCTCGATGAGCATCAGCATGGTGTCCTTCAGCGTGGTCTCGGAAATCGCCATCGTCCCCGAGAGCGAGTGCAGCACGCCCACCTTGATCGTGTCGTCCTGCGCCCAGGCCGGCAGCCCGAACGTCCCCAGGGCGACGGCGCTTGCGACAAGTGTTTTCACTGAGTTCATTCGATCCCTCCATGCGGGGCCGCGTGCCGGGCCGATCGCGGGCGTGCCGCGCCCTGCCTGGCATCCGGCCCTGCAGCCGTGATGTTGCATCCCGTGCGCCGGCCCTGCGAACCTGACGGTCGCGGGTCGTCGCACACCCCCTCGAACGGCCGGCATGGCCAGCCTGGGCAGGGAGAGCATTTCTGCACCGCGGCGGGCAGGCAATCGAACGGCCGGGGGACGGGGCACAAATCGCGGCCACCGCGCGGGGCTGCCCGATTTCCTGTCAGAATTTACGCATGCGCCCACGTTTTGGGCAAAACCGGGCCGAATCCGTCCCCCGCGGCGCCCCCTGCCCCGCGTCAGGCGTCCTGCAAGGCAGGCTGGCGCCGGTCGTAGGACGACGGAATCCCCAGCATGTCGCGATACTTCGCCACCGTGCGCCGGGCCAGCCGCACGCCCGAGCCCTCGGCCTTTTTCGCGATCGCGGTGTCGCTGAGGGGGCGGGCCGGGTTCTCCGCCGCGACGATCTCGGCCACCAGCGCGATCAGCGCGGTCTGCGAGGGGCCGTCCCCGCCCGTGCCGGGCGCGAAGGCGCGGCTGAAGAACGACCGCAGCGGCACCGTGCCGCGCGGGGTCTCGATCAGCCGGTGCGCCACGGCGCGGCTGACGGTGGAGGCATGCACGCCCATCTCCAGCGCGACATCCTCGGTCGTCAGCGGCCGCAGGCGGCGCGGCCCGTGATCGAGATAGGCCGCCTGGTGGCGGACCACGCAGGTCGCGGCCTCCAGCAGCGTGAATTCGCGCCGCGCGACGGTGCGCGCCAGCCACCGCGCCCGCGACCGCGCCTGCGCGACGAAGGTCCGCGCCGCCGCGTCGCGGCCCGTCGCCGGCGCGTCGGTGACGCGCACCTCCGGCAGGGTGGAGCGGTTCAGCTCCACCGTCCAGGCGCCGCGCTTGCGCGACACCCGCAGGTCGGGCGGGCGGATCGGCGCCTGCGGCATGGAAAAGGCCAGTCCCGGCTTGGGGTCGAGCCCGCGGATCGTGCGCAGCGCGGCGCGCACGTCGTCGGGCGTGCCGTCGCACAGCTCCGCAAGCGCGTCGAGCCGCCCCTCGGCGATCAGCGACAGGTTGTCGAGGATCACCGAAAGCTCCCAGGTCAGAAGCCCCTTGGCCTCGGCCTGCAGCCTGAGGCACTCGGCCAGGCTGCGCGCGAACAGGCCCGCGGGCTCGACCTGCTGCAGGCGGCCCAGCACCGCCTCGGCCACCGGCACCGGCACGCCGGCGGTCGCGGCGACGGTCTCGACCGGGGTGCCGAGCCAGCCGGTCGGCTCCAGCGCCTCGACGAAGGCCAGCGCGACGCGGCGCGCCTTGGCATCGGGAAAGGCCAGCGCGATCTGGCCCGCCGCATGGGCATAGAGGCTGGGCTTGGCCGCCTCCAGCGCCGCCACCGCGTCCCAGTCCTCGTCGCGCCGCTGCCCGGCCACGCCCGCCGGCAGCGCGGGCGCCGCCTCGGGCAGGCGCACCTCCAGGCAGGGATTTTCCAGCGCCTCCTCGGCCAGGTGCGCGGCGAGATCGACATTGCCCATCTGCAGCAGCCGCAGCGACGCCTGCATCCGCGGCGTCATCGCCAGGCCCTGGGTCTGGTGCTGGGTAAGGATCATCTCCATGGCGTCATCCTACCACGTCTCCGCCCGCGATCCGCAGCGCGGATGCCGCGCCGGCCCGTCCGCGCCGTCCGCCGCCGCGCATTTGGGCAGACGGCGCGGCCCGCTGCTCATCGCGCGACGGGCCGAAGCGCGGCCAGCGGCACGGTGTTGCCGCGCGGCTGGGTGAACAGCTTGAGCGCCTTCTGCTCGCGCGGGCTGGAGGCCACGAAATCCGCGTAGGCCCGCTTCAGCGCCTTGCGCGCCTCCAGGAAGACGCCGTCCTCGTCCAGCGCCGCCAGGTCGACCGCGGCGAGGTAATCGCCCATCCGCTTCATGATGTGCAGCCGGGCGCGGTTCAGCACCGCCTGGTCGTAGGGCAGCAACAGGAAGGTGAAGATCTCCTCGGCCGAGGACAGCGCGTGCATCTGGTCGAGCACGCCGGGGGTCGCGATACGGGTCATGTCAGGCTCCATTGCGGGGGGTCGGGATCGGCGGACGGGCGCGACAGCGCCTCCGCCCGGGCGGCGAGGATCGCCAGGTCGGCGGGCAGCACCCCGCGTTTCTCGCGCGTGGCGAAGTCGCGCAGCAGCGGCAGCACCGCCCGCGCGGTGGCCGCGTCGGACGGCAGCCCCGCGGCGGCGAGCGCGGCGGTCAGCGCGGCAAGGCCGGAATGCTTGCCCAGCACGATCTGGCGCGCGCGGCCGAACCGGGCCGGCGCCAGCGCGGGGGCCTCGTAGGTGGCGGGGTCCTTCATCAGCCCGTCGACGTGAATCCCCGCCTCGTGCGAGAAGACGCCCGCCCCGACGATCGGCCGGGCGGCGGGCAACGGCCGGTTCGACGCCCGCGCCACCAGTTCGGACAACGCGCAGAGCCGGTCCAGCGCGACCGCGCTGGGCCGCCCCTGCACGGCGAGCGCGGCCACCACCTGTTCCAGCGCGGCGTTGCCCGCCCGCTCGCCCAGGCCGTTCACCGTCACCGACAGATGCGTCGCCCCGCCCCGCTGCGCGGCCAGCGTGTTGGCGGTGGCCAGGCCGAGGTCGTCATGGGCGTGGAACTCCACCGGCAGCGGCCCCTGGTCGACCAGGGTCGCCAGCGTATGCGCGGCGAACGGGTCCATCAGCCCCAGCGTGTCGGCCAGGCGCAGCCGGATCGCCCCGGCGCCGGCGGCCGCCTCGACGACCTGCATCAGGAAGCCGAGATCGGCGCGCGAGGCATCCTCGGCCCCGACCGAGACGGCGAAGCCGGCGCGGGTGGCCAGCGCGACGAGGCGGTCGATCTCGCCGAGCGCCCAGTCGCGGTCGCGGCCGAGCTTGGCGGCGAGCTGCCGGTCCGAGGCGGGCACCGCCAGGTGCAGCCGCGCCAGGCCGGTCAGCGCGGCGCAGTCCAGGTCGTCCTCGCGCAGCCGGCACCAGGCCACACCCGCGGCCCGGGTCAGCCGCGCCCCCGCCGCGCGCATCGCGGCGATCTCGGCCATGCCCATCGCGGGCACGCCGAGTTCGATCTCGGCCACCCCGACGGCATCGAGGGCGGCGGCGATCGCGACCTTCTCGGCGGTCGAAAACGCCACGCCCGCCGCCTGCTCGCCGTCGCGCAGCGTCGTGTCGCAGATCGCCGGCGCGGGGCCGACGGCGTGGACGGGGCTGGCGACGGTCATCGGCGGCCTCCTCAGCGGGCGGGCACGGGCACGACCAGAACGGCGCGGCCCAGCGCCTCGGCCAGCCGCTGCTGAAGCCCGCCGAGCGTGAGCCCGGCCAGCTGGCAGCCCGAACAGGTGCCCGAGAGGCGGACACGGACCCGCGGCCCGGCGATGTCGACAAGGCTGACGTCGCCGCCATCGGCGCGGAAGCGCGGCCGCATCCCCGCCAGCACGTCCTCGACCGCGCGGATCTCGTCCGCGGGGGCGGCGGCGGCCGCGGACGGCGCCGCGGGTTTCAGCGGCGCGATGGCCGGCGGCCGGGCCGCGCGCGCGCCCCTCGCGGCGCGGAAGGCCGGCGGCTGGGCGTGGTCGCGCAGCGCGGCGGCAAGCGCCTCGGCGGCGACGCGGGCGGCGGAGCGCTCGGCCGCGGGCAGCCCGCCGAGCACCGTCTCGATATAGCCGGCGGTGATCCCGCGGGCCTCGGCCAGGCTCTTGCCGTCCAGCAGTTCGGTCAGGGCCGAGGCGGCGGCGATTTCCGGGCCGCCGCCGGTGGTCTCGAACCGGGCGGCGCGGATCGTGGCGCCCTCGATCCGCAGCATCAGCCGCAGCGCGTCGCCGGTGCGCACCGCGCCCGCCTCGCCGAGCGCGTTGGCGTCCTCCAGCGGGCCGCGGTTGCGGGGGTTCAGGAAATGGTCGGTGAGCGTGGGCGAATAGTCGAGCATGGCCCCCTCCTCAGCAGAAGGACTTGCCGCAACCGCAACCGGCCGTGGCGTTGGGGTTGTCGAAGACGAAACCCGATCCCTCGAGGCCGGTCACGAAGTCGATCGTGGTGCCCACGAGGTAGCCCTGGCTGTCGGGATCGACCAGCAGGGTGACGCCGTCGGCCTCGACCACGGCGTCGGTCTCCTCGCGGCTGAGTTCGAGCGCCATGGCGTATTGCAGCCCGGCGCAGCCGCCCGACTGCACCATCAGCCGGAGCCCGGCAACGGGCTGTCCCGCCCCCTCGATGGCGCTGGCCATGGCGTCGCGTGCGGCTTGGGTGATCTGGATCATCGGGGCTCTCCTGGTCGTCGCATGTCCGGTCACGAAAAGGAGAAGCACAAACCGTGCCAGGCCGCACCGCGCCCGTGTTTTCAGGGCCCTGCGCCGGGCGGCGGGCGGGCAGCGGACGCGATTGGCGGGTTTGCGACAGGCCGGCGCGGCAGTGTCGCATCGCGCAGGCGTGGGGCGGGCGCCTCCCGCCCCGGGGCCGCGCGGGCAAGCCCGCTTGCCCCGCGCCGGGCGTGGCGCGCGGCCCTGACGGGCCGCGCGCGCCTCCGGCGGGAGTATTTGGGCCAAGAAGAAGGGGGCGGGTCAGGCCGCCTCGGCGGGGGCGTGCGTCTGGCAGCCCGAGGGGCAGACGCGGGCGCAGGCGCCGCAGCCGATGCAGTCGTTCGCATCGGCGATCACCATCACCTTGCGCTCGATCTCGTCCTCGTAGTCCTCGTCGTCGACATCGACGATCATGGCCTCGTCGGTTACGCCCTTGAGCGTGAGCACGTCGCGCGCGCAGACCTTGTAGCAGCGGCCGCAGCCGATGCATTTCCCGATGTCGATCCCGATCAGGAATTCCGGCGTGTATTCGGTGCCGCCGCGGGTGGTGGCCGTGATGGGCATGGCTGGGTCTCCTTTCAGGCCCGGGCGGCGCCGGGGAAGCGCGCGACCATCGCGGCCGCGTCCTCGGTCATGCGCTCGCCCGCCTCGGCGAGCCGGGCGTAGCTTTCGAACCCGAAGCGGTGGATATCGCGGACATGTTTCGACAGCACGACGAGGCGCCCCGACAGCAGCACGATGCGGCCGAACCCCTCGTGGTGGATCTTCGACATCTGCGCGGCCATCGCGCCGGTGCGTCTTTCCAGCAGCAGCGCGATCGCGTCGTAGAACTTCTCGACCCGCCACAGCAGGTCCGGGTCGGGGTCGCCGATGATCGGGATCTCGCGGCGTTCCTCTTTCGTCACGATATACTCGGCCAGCAGCTCGGCATCGGTCTTGTCCTCCCAGGCGCCGTAGCTGTCCTCGGCGCGGATCACCGCGACGAGCTGCGCGAGGAAGGCGCTGTCGGGGACCGCGCCGCCGCGGGGCAGGGTTTCGGGCGCGGCGCTCATTCGACGATCTCCCCGGCGTCGTCGGCGGCGAAATCGGGCCGCGGCCGGCCCAGCGCCTTGCGCAGGAAGGGGGGCGGCGTGCCGTTCAGCATCTCCCGGGTCTGGGCGAGCACCTCCGCGATGGGCTGCGGGTCCTTGCGCTTGATCGGGTGGATGCCGGCGCGCACCACCTTGGCCGCGGACGGCCCGCCGATCGCCAGCACGAAGAGCAGCGCGCAGCCCGAGAGCGCCTCGACCTTGGGCGTGATCCGGTCATCGACCGACGCGTGCCGCCCCTGCCGGTCCGTGACCGCGCCGAAATCCAGCACCTCGACCATCCGCGTGGCCTGCGTCGTCACCTCGTAGACGGCGAATTTCCGGGCCGAGCCGAAATGGGCGTCGAGATGCTCCATGTCGTTGGTGGCGATGGCGATCTTCAGGGGCGTTTCGCTGCTCATGGTCTCCTCCGGTTCAATGAGGCGCAGTCTGCGGGCGGTCATGCTCGAACTCCGGGTCGATGGGGGCGGCGCCGAACTCCTCGGGGCGCGGGGCGTGGGGATGGGCGAGGACCGCGTTGGCCACCTCGAAGAGGAAGGCGCGGGTGCCGCGATAGCCGACGCGGCAGGCATCCTGCGCGCCGAGCCTGTCGTTGATCGGAAAGCCCGCGCGGACCAGCGGCAGGCCGGTCGCGGCGGCGGCGTGGCGGGCATGGGCGTGGCTGATGAGCAGTTGCGCCCCGCCGCTGCGCGCAACCTCTTCCAGGTCGCCCAGGTCGCCCAGCACGGCCTCCTCGGCGGGGATCAGGTCGACCACCGGGTTGGCGGCCGAGGTGATGACGCAGGCGACCGCCTCGGCGCCCATCCCCGCCAGGGCGGAGGACAGCGCATGGGCCAGGTCGGGATCGGCGGCGATGGCGTATTTCAGCCCGCCGGTCTGGAAATGCGCGTCCAGCATCGCGTCCTGCAGCCGCGCGCGGTCGCGCCTGATCGCGGGGGGCGCGTCGGCCACCCCCGCCACCCCCATCAGCGCCGAGACGAAGGCATCCACCGCCCTGAGCCCGGTCAGCGCGGGGAAGACCTGCACCGGCATGTGGCCGCGTTCGCCCAGCAGGCGCGCGGCCCCGGCCATGCTTTCGCCGATGGCGAAGGTGACGGCGGAGCGCGCCATGGCTGGGATGTCGTCGACGGGCGTGCCGCCCAGCGAGGCGCCCGACCAGTCCTCGGCCAGGTGCCCGTCGAGCGACCCCGACAGGTCCGGCAGGACGATGGGTTTCAGCCCGAAGGCGCGGACCAGCCGGGTGATCTCGTCGATCTCGGCGGGCGTCAGGTAGGCGGCGGGCAGGATGTTGACCTGGCGCAGAGCCGCGTCGCGGCCGACGGGGTCGATCTCGGGCACCAGCGCGTCGATGATGGCGGTCACCGCCGTGGCCCAGCCATCCTCCATCGCGCCCTCGAAATCGGGGGTGGCGGCGTAGACGACCTTGAGGTCGCCGAAATCGCCCCGGCCCATGATCCCGGCCAGTTCGCCCTTGATGTCCTCGCCGCGGGTTTCGGTCAGCGCGGTCGAGGCGATGCCGATGAATTTCGGGGTCGCCTTCTTCTGGAGGTTGCCGATGGCCGCCTCGATCTGGTCGGCCCCGCCCAGGATGGTGGAGACCTCGTTCATCGCGGTGGTCTGCAGCGGGATCGCCTCGCGGAAATGGCGCACCATGTGGACCATCGCGAAGGCGGTGCAGCCCTGCGCGCCGTGGAACAGCGGCACCGCGCGCTCGATGCCCAGATAGGCCATGGCCGCGCCCAGCGGCGCGCTGGTCTTCAGCGGGTTGGTGGACAGCGCGCGGCGCGGGCGGGTCAGGCGGGCCATCTCAGCGCTCCTCGATATCGGTGGGGTCGTTGGCGAAGCCCGAGACCGGGCAGCGGTCCTTCACCCGCGGGCGCAGGCCGCCGAAGGCGCGCGCTTCCTCCCAGGGCGCCTTGGCGCGGACATCCGCCCACATCGGGTTGTTCACCGACCGGTCGATCGCGCGCACCAGATCGACCATGCCCATGTAGCCGGCATAGGGTTCGTGCTTTTCCTGGTTCACGTCGATCCAGGGGGTGCGCGCCTTGAGCGCGACGAACTGGCTGCGCGCCCCCGACATCAGGATGTCGGCCCCCGAGTCCTTGAGCGTGGCATACATGTCCTTGGGCGCCATGTTTTCATACATGTGCGCCTCGGTGCCCATGATCCGGGCGACGCGGGCCTTGTCGGCCTCGGTGGCCTTGCGCACGCTGGTGCCGACGACCTCAATGCCCAGCTCCTGCAGGGCCGAGACCACGGACCAGCTCTTGTGCCCGCCGGTGTAGAGCAGCACCCGCCGGCCCTCAACGCGGGGCTTCAGCGGCGCCAGCGCCGCGCGGACCTTCGCCTCCTCCTCGGCGATCAGCGCCTCGCAACGGTCGATGAGATCCGCATCCGCGCCCCGCTCGACCAGCATCCGGCACATGGTGCGCAAAGCCTCGGAAGTGTCGGAAATGCCGTAGAACGACCCCTCGAAATAGGGGATGCCGTATTTTTCCTCCATCTTGCGGGCGAGGCCCAGCAGCGCGTGCGAGCAGACCAGCATGGTCACCCGCGCCCGGTGCATCTGCGCGACCTGGGCATAGCGCGCGTCCGCGGACAGCGAGCCGAGGATGCGGATGCCCAGCCGGTCCAGCAGCGGTTTCACCTGCCAGAGTTCGCCCGACAGGTTGTAATCGCCCATGATGTTGATGTCACAGGCGGTGGTGCGCGCGGGCTCCTGCGTGCCGATCACGTGGCGGAACATCATCTCGCCGCCCAGCTTGCAGCCCAGGTTCTTGGACCCGGCATAGCCCGGCACGTCGACCGGGATCGCGGGGGTGCCGAAGGCTTGCGTCGCGGCCTTGCAGACGGCGTGGATGTCGTCGCCGATCATCGCGGTCACGCAGGTCGCATAGACGAAGACGGCGGGGGGGGCGTGTTTCTCCACGATCTCGCGGATCGCGCGGTAGAGCTTCTTCTCGCCATGCCCCATGACGATGTCGAGTTCCGTCAGATCGGTGGTGAAACCCGTCTTGTAAAGCATCGGCCCCGAGGAGGCCGAGCCGCGGTTGTCCCAGGAATTGCCGCTGCAGGCCAAGGGCGCATGCACCAGGTGGGCCACGTCGACGATGGGCTGGAGCGTGATCATCGCCCCGTCGAAGGCACAGCCCCCCGCCGCCGCGCCCGGGGTCAGCGGCTTGGCGCAGCCGGTCTTGCGCGCGGCGGCCGATTTGGCGCGGTTGGTGGCGCAGGCCGGTTCGTGGAACGCGTCCTCTCGGGTCTGCTTCAAGGCGTCGGACATGGGGCCCTCCGGGTTTCTGCCGAACAGGGAGCAGAAAGCGTGCCAAGCCCCGCGCGCCCGCCGTTTCATGGCCGTGAGGGGTGGCGGCCGGGCGGGCGGCGGTGCCTTTGTCGGGTCATTGTCGGGGACGCGACACGGGGGGCCTTCCATGCCCGACACGGCCCGCGCCGCGCGCCACACCCTGTCGGTGCCCGCCCCGACGCAGACCGGCAGCGGGCGCGTCGGCGGGCCGGCCGGCCCCACTAGCGCCCCAGCTCCCGCAGCGTCAGCGGGCAGGGGGCGCCGTCGTAAAAGGCGTCGAGCAGCGCCCGGAACTCGGGCCCGCCGCCCGCCGCGTCGAACAGCGTGGCCGAGGACCGCAGCTTGAGCGCGTCGGTCGCCCCGAGGATCGCCTCGGGGGGCGTGCCCGCATGGGCCAGCACGGCACGGGCGGCCTCGGTGAGGCGCGGCCCCAGCACCGGATGCGCGAGATAGTCCCGCGCCTCGTCGAGATCCGCGATCCCGTACCGCTTCGCCGTGGCGGAGCGGCCCAAGCTGGCCAGTTGCGGGAAGACGAACCACATCCAATGCGTCGCCTTCCGCCCCGCCCGAAGCTCGGCCAGCGCCGTGGGGAAGGTGGTGGATTGGGCGGTGAGGAAGCGGGTGAGGTCGGGCATGAGACCCTAAAGGTTCACATTACACCCTTTAGGAAAAGACCGTTGATTATCTGCGAAGCTTTATTTTTTCCCGCACGGTGATCACTCGGTGATGTTGAAAGTGTTTGCGGCCCCACCCCAAAGAGCTCTTCCGGTGGCGAGCAAACGGGATGCCCACCGTCACGCCTCACGGTAAATCCAAGCTCTCTAAGGATTTCCTCAAATCGCGCATCAGCTTTACCGCTATCACGGCCCGCATTCTTCAGTCGCTTAGCGAGCTTACTTGCACGGCCCGTCTTATTCGTAATGCTAGAAATTCTCTCCAACATTGCCCAAGTTCTACGATCAAGGAACTCATTAGATGATTCCAAGACGTGCTCAGTGACAAGACGCAATCTATCTGAGAACTCGCCAGGATAGAGTTGGGGGCCGATCTGTTTGCTGAACTGTGCGCTGAGAAGCAAATCATCCTCGCTGGATATCCCTGCCAGCTGCTCTGAGAGCTCTTCCACTTTAGCGCGCAGACGTCGCACCTCCTCTTCTTTTTCGCGATTTTCCTCCTCCCGAAGTTTCTCCCAAATCTCGTATTCTTCAGACCCTTTCTCTGCCGTTTCACGCAGTTGCCGCGCCGATTCCTCCAAGAGATCTTGCCAATCCCATGCGAAACGCGCTTGCCGTTGTGAGCTTATCTCCTGTACAAAAGCCTCCATCGCGCTAATGACATCTATAGAACCTGGAAGCAGCCACCCGCGAAAGAGCTTTTTGACAACACCACGGCGAGGCAAAATAATTCCGACTGTTCCACCGTATGGATTTTCTCCATCTGTCAAATCCATCAGCCTAAGCGATTCATCACGAGTTTCTTCCACAAATACATGAGCCACTCCGCCAAGATTAAATGCTGTACGCGAAATTAGACTAGGCTCAATCGCCCGGTCATCCGCAAAGGGGTGCGAAAACAAAACTATCGGCAGGAGCGATTGACAGTCGCCGTCGATAGCGTCGGCGATTATCTTAACGGAATTGCTGTCAACAACGTGCGGTTCTTGTCGAACTTGGATGGCCGCATCGGGATTCCCCCAGCCATCATCCAATGCCATCTTCACAAAGTATGGCTTGCGGGGCCTCATCACTTGGACCCCTTCCTTCACACTCAAACACTGCGACTTCACCCTTAGACTTGCTTTACCATTAAGGGATGTCAAGACAATCTCACTACGCCACAATCGACCTGCGTCATCGGGCAGTTCATGCCTAGCACCGGAAACAAAACCGCCCTGCAAGTCCGCTTGTTTGAGAACCAAGCATTCCCCATCAGGAGCTATTAATGCTGCATGATCTTTATGTCGTTCATCTTTGACACCCGCATCGAATAGGGTGGTTTTCTTCATCCCCTTTACCCAAGCCAATGCAGTAGCTGCGAACTTTTCCTTCGATACGCTCGCTTGGACTGGAAACTCAGTTGCAAAGAACGACATTAATCAACCTCCAATCACCCCCTCGAACTCTCGCCATTCCCCCTTGGACATGCCGGAGTTCTCCTGCGTCACCGTCTCGCCCCGCAGCATACGCCGAACACAGTCCATCGCGGTTGCGGACAAATTGACACCCCCCATACGGTAATCGGCAAAGGCCTTGTACGCCAGCGGCACCCAGTCGGCCACGATCTCGCACATCACCTGGGCATAGACGCGGATTTCGTATTGCGCGTGCACGTCGGCCCTGAGCCGCAGGAAGTGGAAGAGGTTGTGCAGGTCGGTCTTCCAGTACCATTGCGTGTAGATGTTGGCGGGCAGGTTCATCCGCGCCAGTTCCCGGGCCAGGCCCTTTTGCCCCTCGGTCGACAGCATCGCCTCGTAATTGTCATAGGCCCGCGCCGCGTCGGTCTTGAGGATGTCCAGCACCCGCGCCGCCTCCTCGCCCTCCAGCAATTCCCCCCGCCCCTGGTTGTTCACCGTCGATTGCGCGGCCAGCGCGTCCGGCGCGGGGATGTAGAATTCGCGGTCGAGGATCGAGTAGCGGGCGGAGTATTCGTTGACGTTGGCGGTGCGGTGGCGAATCCACTGCCGCGCGACGAAGACCGGCAGCTTGACGTGGAATTTGACCTCGCACATCTCGAACGGCGTCGAGTGCCAGTGCCGCATGAGGTAGCGGATCAGCCCCTCGTCATTCGATACCGCCTTGGTGCCGCGCCCGTAACTCACCCGCGCCGCCTGGCAGATCGCCGCGTCGTCGCCCATGTAGTCGATCACCCGGATCAACCCGTGATCCAGCACCTCGTGGGCGGAGTAGAGCCGCGCCTCCATGCCGGGGCTGACGACGCGGTGGGTGACCTCGGTATGGCCGCGCTGGGCCTCGATCTCGGCAAGCTGGTCATCGGTGAGCGGCATGGCGGGTTCCTTTCGGGTGTGGCGAGTCGGGGCACACTATATCTATGCGGGCGCCCGGGCGGAACATCCATATGATGTGAAACGACGCCGCGGCGCGCCGGCGTGGCGCGGGCGCCGCGGCGTGCTAGGTTGACCGGGGACAAAGGAGGATGCGCATGCAAGTCCGCTATCTGCACACCATGGTCCGGGTGAAGGACCTGGAAAAATCCATCGCCTTCTACGAGTTGCTGGGCCTGAAGGAGACCCGCCGGAGCGAGAGCGAAAAGGGCCGGTTCACACTGGTCTTCATGGCGCCGCCGGGGCAGGAGGACTGCCCGGTGGAACTGACCTGGAACTGGGACGGGGACGAGGGGCTGCCGTCGGACAGCCGGCATTTCGGGCACCTGGCCTATGCGGTCGAGAACATCTACGAGATGTGCGCGCATCTGCAAAAGAACGGCGTGACGATCAACCGCCCGCCCCGCGACGGGCGGATGGCCTTCGTGCGCAGCCCCGACAACATCTCGGTGGAGCTTCTGCAGATGGGCGACGCGCTGGCGCCGGAGGAGCCGTGGGCCAGCATGGAGAATACCGGGCATTGGTGAGGCTCGCCGCCCTCGCCGCGCTGGCGCCCGCGCCCGCCGAGGCCGCCTGCCGGCTGGCGCTGGTGCTGGCGCTGGACATCTCGTCCTCGGTCGACACGGCCGAGGACGCGTTGCAGCGGGCGGGCGTGGCGGCGGCGCTGGTGGCGCCCGAGGTGCAGGCGGAACTCCTGCGCGCGCCCGAGCCGGTGGCGCTGGCGGTCTACGAATGGAGCGGGCGGTATCAGCAGGACATCGTGCTGGACTGGCGGCTGCTCGACAGCCCGGCGGCGATCCGGGTGGCGGCCGCGGCGATCGCCGGGTCGAAGCGGTCCTATGCCGAGTTTCCCACCGCGATGGGCTACGGGCTCGGCTATGCCATCGAGGTGTTCGAGCGCGCGCCGACCTGCCTGTTCCGCACGCTCGACGTCTCGGGCGACGGGGTCAACAATGACGGGTTCGGGCCGGCGCTGGCCTATCGCAACTTCGCCTTCGAGGGCGTCACCGTGAACGGGCTGGCCATCGGCGGCGCGACCGAGGACGACCGCGAGGTGTTCGACTTCTACCGCGACGAGGTCATCCGCGGCCCCGGCGCCTTCGTCGAGACGGCCGGCGATTTCGAGGATTTCGAACGCGCGATGCGGCGCAAGCTGAAACGCGAGGTGGCCGCGCGGGTCTATGGCGGGCTGGCCCGCGGGCATCCGGGCGGGGGGTGATGCGGCGGCTGGCCGCGGCGCTGGACCGGGTCGCCGCGCGGCTGCGGGCGACGCGCCGGGCGGAGGCGAGCCCGACCACCGCGATCGGGGCGGCGCTGGTCGCCGGCGGCGCGCTGCTGGCCGACCGGCCCGGCTGCTGGCGGCACACGCTGGACCTCACCGGCGACGGCAAGTCGAACGAGGGGCCGCGCCCGCGGGACATTCCCACCGGCGCGGCCACGGTGAACGCGCTGGTGATCGGCCTGGAGGCCGGGCGGCGCATGGACCATGCCGAGACCGGGATCGCCGAACTCACCGCCTATTTCCACGCCGAGGTGATCCGCGGCCCCGGCGCCTTCGTCGAGACGGCGCTGGGATTCGCCGATTTCGAGGCGGCCATGGTGCGCAAGCTGCTGCGCGAATTGCAGATCGTCGCCATCGGCCGGGTCCGGCCGCCCCGATGACCGCCCGCGCCGGAACGCGGCCCGGCCCCGGACGTTGACTCGGGACAGGACGAAAGGAGGCAGACATGGCCGAGCGCAAGCGTTCCACCGACGGCAGCCGCGACAGCGACGCCTTCGTCAAGGACGAGGACCGGGGCACGATCTCGGAACAGGGCCGCGCGGGCGGCGACCTGGCCCGGGTGATCGGGTCCGAAGACGAGAAGAAGCGCGCCGAGGAGAAACCGGCGGGGGCCACGCGCAAGCGGAAGTCCGACGAGGAACGGCCGGGGACGTCCAACCTGGGCGAGGAGAATCGCTAGGCGGCGGCGGGTGCCGCGCGCGGCGGCCCGGTGCCGTCAGTAGATGTAGCGAATCTGGTCGGTCCAGTAGCGCTCCATCCGCTTCAGCGCGTCGGTGATCTCCGTCAGCCCTTCGCTCGTCACGACGCCGCGCGAGATCAGCCCCTCGGCATGGCGCGCGAACAGCCCGGCGACGATGTCGCGGATCTCGCGGCCCTGGGGGGTCAGCCGCACCCGCACCGAGCGGCGGTCGATCTCGCAGCGCTGGTGGTGCATGTAGCCCTTCTCGACCAGCTTCTTGAGGTTGTAGGACACGTTCGAGCCCTGGTAGTAGCCGCGGCTCTTCAGCTCGCCCGCCGTCACCTCGTTGTCGCCGATGTTGAACAGCAACAGCGCCTGGACCGCGTTCAGTTCCAGCACGCCCAGCCGCTCGAACTCGTCCTTGATGACGTCGAGCAGCAGCCGGTGCAGACGTTCGACCAGCGACAGCGCCTCGAGGTAATCGCTCATGACACCCGCGTGGTCGCCCGCCGCGAGGGGGGTATGGATACTCATTTCTATCTCCGCCGTTCGCTTGCTGAACGAAGAGATACGGAATCAGTCGCGAATATTCGGTTAAAGCGTGAAAAAAGCGAACTAACCGGCCGTCCGGGCAGCCATTTCCGCGATCATCGGCCCGAAGCGGGCGGGCGCCGCCGCCTGCCCCGTAACCCATTGGTAGAGGTCGTGATCGTTCTCGGCCAGCAACGCCTCGAAGGTGTCGAGCGCGGCCGGGTCGAGCCCGCGCAGCCGCGCATCGGCATAGCCGCCCAGGATCAGGTCCATCTCCTTGGTGCCGCGCCGCCAGGCCCGGATGTGCAGCCGCTTGAGCCGCGTCGCCTCTGCCCCGGCCATGGTCATCCGTGCTCCTTCAACGATTGCCGGAGGCGTTTTTCCAGCACCCCCAGCCGGTCCGACAGCCGCCCCATCTCGGTCTTGACCTGGCGGATCTCGGTCAGGATCGCGCGCACGTCGCCGGGGATCACCACGTCCTCGGCCGGGCCGTCCAGCCCGTCGCCATGGCCGTTCAACAGCCACATCATGGAGACGTTCAGAACGCCCGCCAGCATCTGCAGCTTGTTGGCGCGCGGTTCGGCCAGGTCCTCTTCCCAGCCGCGCACGGTCTTGAGCTTGACGCCCAGCCGCTTGGCCAGTTCCGTCTGGGTGATTCCCAGCGCCTCGCGCGCGCCGGCGACGCGGTCGCCGAAGGTGGCGGACTCTTCGGAATACCAGTCGGATGCGTCTCGGGTCATCTCGGTCATGTCAGGGGTCCTTCGGGGCGAAGCCGCTTGAACGGCTCTGGGCGGTATCCTAGGAGGTAGGGAACCCAGTTTCAAACCGGAGACGACCATGTCCTTTCTGTCTGCGACACTCGCGCGCGTAAAGCCCTCGCCCACCATCGCGGTGACGACCAAGGCGCGCGAACTCAAGGCCGCGGGCAAGGACGTGATCGGCCTGGGCGCGGGCGAACCCGATTTCGACACGCCCGAAAACGTCAAGGCCGCCGCCAAGGCCGCCATCGACCGGGGCGAGACGAAATACACCGCCGTCGACGGGTTGCCCGAGCTGAAACAGGCGATCTGCGCCAAGTTCAAGGCCGACAACAACCTCGACTACGCGCCCGCCCAGGTCAGCGTCGGCGCCGGCGGCAAGCAGATCCTCTACAACGCGCTGATGGCCACGCTGAACCCCGGCGACGAGGTGATCATCCCCGCCCCCTACTGGGTCAGCTATCCCGACATGGTGCTGCTGGCGGGCGGCGAGCCGGTGATCGTCGAGGCGGGCATGGACACGGGCTTCAAGCTGACGCCCGCGGCGCTGGAGGCCGCGATCACCGACAAGACCAAGTGGTTCATCTTCAACTCGCCCTCGAACCCCACGGGCGCGGGCTATACCCGCGACGAGCTGAAGGCGCTGACCGACGTGCTGATGCGCCACCCGCATGTCTGGGTGATGACCGACGACATGTACGAGAAACTCACCTATGGCGATTTCGAATTCTGCACGCCCGCCCAGGTGGAGCCGGGCCTCTACGACCGCACGCTGACCTGCAACGGCGTGTCCAAGGCCTATGCGATGACCGGCTGGCGGATCGGCTATGCGGCGGGGCCCGAGGCGCTGATCAAGGCGATGGGCAAGATCCAGTCGCAATCGACCTCGAACCCCTGCTCCATCGCGCAATGGGCCGCGTTGGAGGCGCTGACCGGGCCGCAGGATTTCATCCCCGAGAACAACGCCACCTTCCAGCGCCGCCGCGACATGGTGGTCGAGATGCTGAACGCCGCCGCGGGCATCGAATGCCCGGTCCCCGAGGGCGCGTTCTACGTCTACCCGTCGATCGCGGGCTGCATCGGCAAGACCTCTCCGGGCGGGGTCAAGATCGACAGCGACGAGGCCTTCGCCACCGCGCTGCTGGAGGAAAAGGGCGTGGCCGTGGTGTTCGGCGCGGCCTTCGGGCTGTCGCCCAATTTCCGCGTCAGCTACGCCACCTCGGACGAGGCGCTGAAGGAGGCGTGCACGCGCATCCGGGACTTCTGCGCCGCGCTGACCTGAGGGGGCGGCGGTGGCGGACGATCTGCCCGAACTCTACTTCCGGGTCCGCGAGAACGGCGCGCTGGTGTTCCGCATCGGCACCGAGAACCCGCAGCACCGGATCGAGATGGAGCAGATCGCCGTCGTCAATGTCCGGAACGGCGAGATCAAGCCGCAGGGCGGCCGGGCGCTGTCCGACCGGGATCGGATCGCCATCGAGGAATGGCTCGCCGACCGGCGGGCGGTTCTGGCCGAGCGCGAGGTGGACAACATCCTGCGCACGGTCGATCACCTGAACCTGACCGCGCAGTGGGCGCAAAGCCGGGCAAGCGCGGAGGACCTGGACCAGGTGACCGACGCGCTGCTGCTGGCGATGCACGACCTGCGCGCGGTGCTGGTGCGCAAGAAGGCCGAGCGCGGCGGAGGCTAGAGCCGCGCGGCCTGCCGGCGGAACCGCCCCACCATCAGCACCGCCGCGACCGCCAGGCCCGCGGCCAGGCCCAGCCAGACGCCGACCCCGCCCCAGCCCAGCCCGAAGCCCAGCCCGTAGGCCACCGGCATCCCCACCAGCCAGTAGCTGACGCCGGCCATCACCATCGGCACGCGGGTATCCTGCAATCCCCTGAGCAGCCCCAGCGCCATCACCTGCGCCGCGTCCACCAGCTGGAACAGCGCCGCGGCCGCCAGCATCCCCGAGCCCAGCGCGATCACCGTCGCCCGGTCGGGCGCGGCGGGGTCGAGGAACAGGCCGACCAGCGGGCCGGGCAGCGTCAGGAACACCACCACCGTGACCGCGGCGGCCGCGCCGGCCACCGCCATCACCGCGCGCGCGCCCTGCCGCAGCCCCTCGGCATCGCCCCGGCCGACCGCGTTGCCCGCCCGGATCGTCGCCGCGTTCGACAGCCCCAGGTACACCATGAACACCGCCGAGGAGACCTGCAGCGCGATCCCGTGCGCGGCCAGCGCCAGCGTGCCCAGCCAGCCCATCATCACCGAGGAGGCGGCGAACAGGCCCACCTCGGCGAGGTTGGTCAGCCCGATCGGCCAGCCCAGGCGGAACACCCGGCCCAGCGCCTCCGGGTCGGAGCGCCAGAACCGCGCGAACAGCGCGTGGTCGGGCAGCGCGCGGACGGCGTAGACCATCAGCGCCGCCATCGACAGCCCCTGCACGATCAGCGACGAGATCGCCGCGCCGCGGATGCCCAGTTCGGGAAAGCCCCCCGCGCCGAAGATCAGCAGCCAGTTGCCCAGCACGTTCACCGCCACCGCGCCCAGCGTCACCCACAGCACGATCCGGGTGCGCTCCAGCGCGGCGAGATAGCTTTTCAGCACCATCACGACCAGCGCCGGCACCATGCCGAGCCCGTGCAGCGTGAGGTATTCCTGCGCCAGCCGCGCCACCTCCGGCTCCTGCCCCATGGCCAGAAACATCCGCCCGGCCATCAGGAAAAGCGGCAGCGTCAGCAGCCCGAAGCCGATGGAGATCCACAGCCCCATCCGGGTGACCCGGCGCACCTGCGTCTCGTCGCCCGATCCGGCGGCGGTCGCGACCATCGGCATCACCGCCCAGGCGAAGCCCGACCCCATGATGAACAGCACGAAGAACAGCGAGGTGCCCAGAACCTCGGCGGCCAGCGCCTCGACCGAGTAGCGGCCCAGCATCACCGCATCGGTCAGGCCGATGGCGAACTGCGCCAGGTGGCTGCCGACAAGCGGCAACCCCAGCACGAGCGCGGCCCGCACATGGCCCGTGAAAACCCTCTCGGTGGTCATGCCCCCCGCTTAGGCGAGTGCGCGGGGCGCCACAAGGCCGCCCGCGCGCGGGCCGGCCCGTCCCCCGAAAGGGCCCGTTAACGCCTCCGCCCTAGGGTGGGGCGGCTGGCGGCACCGGCGCCGGGGATCGGCCCCGCCCCCCGGCCCGCCGGCCCGCATGTGCGAGGGCTTGACCGATGGTGTTTCCGTTCCGACGCCGCCGTTCCGCCGGCGGCCTGTCCGTGACGCTTCCGCGACGCTACCGCAGGAAGGTCCGCTGGCTGCCGCAGATCGGCGACCTGTTTCCCGACTTCGAGGCGCCCACGACCGAGGGGCCGATCCGGTTCCACGGCTGGGCCGAGGGCCACTGGACCGTGCTGTTCGGCCAGCCCGGCGCCTTCACGCCGGTCTGCACGACCGAACTTGCGGGTCTCGCCCGGGCCGCCGGGGATTTCGCCGCGCGCAAGACGCGGCCGATCGGGCTCTTGCCGAACACGGCCGCGGAACTCGTCGACTGGTGCGCCGAGGTGGAGCGGGTTTTCGGCGACCCGGTCGGCTTTCCGCTGATCGGCGACGAGACCGCCGCGCTGGCGCGGCTTTGCGGGATGACCCACCCCAAGGCCGGCGGGTCGATCCCGATCCGCAAGACCTTCCTCATCGACCCGGCGCTGCGGATTCGCATGATCTTCGAATACCCGCAGCGAATCGGGCGCGCCACGGACGAGGTGCTGCGCTGCCTCGACGCGCTCCGCGCGCAGGACGCGTTCGACATCGCCACGCCGGCGGACTGGACGCGGGGCGAGAACTTCCTTGCGCCAAGCGGCATGACCGCCGAGGCCGCCAACCGCGCCTTCGGCGAGGACTGGACGGAGCTTCTGCCCTACCTGCGCGTCGTGAACGCCGCGATGCTGGACCCGGCCGCGCGGCCGCCCGACGCGATCCGCCCGCCCCCGGTCCCCGGCGACGCGGCGTGACCGCGGCCGCCTACCCCGCCGGGCGGCGGGCGACCAGGTCGACAAGCGCCGCGCGGCCGCGATGGCCCGTGCCCTCGTCGATCTCGGCGTCGTAGTCGCGAAGCGCGCGGATCTCGAAATCGGCGAAACGGTCGCGCAACAGCGCCTCGGTATACATCCACTCGGCATGGGGCGGCCCGCCGGTGCCGTAGCCCACCTGCCGCGGTGCGAAGCCGTGCAGCAGGACCAGCCCGCCCGGCCGCACCGTGCGTTTCATCCCCGCCATCATCCGGTCCTGCACATCGCGGGGGCCGAACTGGATGAAGATGCCGATCGCCGCGTCATGGGCGTCCGCCTCCCAGGGCCAGTCGCGCAGGTCGCACAGCCGGAAATCGACGGTCACGCCGCGCGCCGCCGCCAGCCGCCGGGCCTTGGCCACCGCGTTCGGCGCGCCCTCGACGGCCGTGACCGCGCATCCCTGCCCGGCCAGCCAGACCGCGTTGCGCCCCTCGCCCTCGGCGACCGACAGCACGCGCGCGCCGGCGGGCAGGCGGCCGGCCTCGCGCGTGAGGAACGCGGCCGGCGCGGTGCCGTAGACGAACGCCTCTCCGGCGAAACGGTCATTCCACATGGAACAAGGCCCTCCTGCCCCGATGACTAGGACCGGGGCAGGAGGGGCGCAAGCCGCGCGCCAGGAGGCTCACATGTCGCGCGGCTTGCGCAGGCCGGGGCGAAGCGAGGCGGCGGCCACGGTTTCCCCCGACCGACCCGGCGGCGCGTGCGCACCGGGACGCCCCTTTCGCGACTTGGAATCACTCTAATCCCCTTGCACCCGCCCGGCCTTGAGCGAGGTCAAAGGCCGCCCGAAGGCCGCCGCAAGACCTTGCGCACCATTGCCTCCCCGCCCCTAAACCTGCGATACTGCCCCGAGTCCCAACAATCAGGACACGAGCAGCCATGCCCGCCGACGACCTGCTTTCCGGCGACGCCGGACCCGACAGCTACGACGCTTCCTCGATCGAGGTGCTGGAGGGGCTGGAACCCGTCCGCAAGCGCCCCGGCATGTATATCGGCGGCACCGACGACCGCGCGCTGCACCACCTGGTGGCCGAGGTGCTGGACAACGCGATGGACGAGGCGGTGGCCGGCCACGCCACCCGCATCGAGGTGGAACTGCACGAGGACCACTCGGTGACGATCCGCGACAACGGCCGCGGCATCCCCGTGGACCCGCACCCCAAGTTCCCCGACAAGTCCGCGCTGGAGGTGATCCTGTGCACCCTGCACGCGGGCGGCAAGTTCTCGGGCAAGGCGTACCAGACCTCGGGCGGCCTGCACGGCGTGGGCGTGTCGGTCGTCAACGCGCTGTCGGACCGGCTGCGGGTCGAGGTCGCCCGCAACCGCGAGTTGTTCGCGCAGGAGTTCTCCCGCGGCCTCCCGCAAGGGCCGCTGCAAAACCTTGGCACCACCCCCAACCGCCGGGGGACCTGCGTCACCTTCCACGCCGACGAAACCATCTTCGGCAGCCACCGGTTCAAGCCCGCGCGCCTGTTCAAGATGGCCCGCTCCAAGGCCTACCTCTTCTCGGGCGTGGAAATCCGCTGGAAATCCGCCCTGCCCGACGGCGACACCCCGCAAGAGGCCACGTTCCACTTCCCCGGCGGCCTCTCGGACTACCTCACCGAAACGCTGGGCCAGGCGGCCACCTATGCCGACCGCCCCTTCGCCGGAAAGGTCGAGTTCCAGCAGAAGTTCGGCCAGCCCGGCTCCGTCGAATGGGCGATCAACTGGACGCCGTCGCGCGACGGCTTCATCCAGTCCTACTGCAACACCGTCCCCACGCCCGAGGGCGGCACGCACGAGGCCGGGTTCTGGGCCGCGATCCTCAAGGGCATCCGCGCCTACGGGGACCTCGCCAACAACCGCAAGGCGCAGAACATCACCCGCGACGACCTGCTGACGGGCGGCTGCGCGATGGTCTCCACCTTCATCCGCGAACCCGAATTCGTCGGCCAGACCAAGGACCGCCTCGCCACGACCGAGGCGCAAAGGATGGTCGAGGGCGCGGTGCGCGACCATTTCGACAACTGGCTGGCCTCCGACACGAAATCGGCGGGCGCGATCCTCGATTTCCTGGTGCTCCGGGCCGAGGAACGCCTGCGCCGCCGGGCCGAGAAGGAAACCGCGCGCAAATCCGCCACCAAGCGGCTGCGCCTGCCGGGCAAGCTGGTGGATTGCTCCGCCACCGCCCGCGCGGGCACCGAGTTGTTCATCGTCGAGGGCGACTCGGCGGGGGGCTCGGCCAAGATGGCGCGCGACCGCAAGACCCAGGCGCTGCTGCCGCTGCGGGGCAAGATCCTCAACGTCCTCGGCGCGGCGTCCTCGAAACTGGGCAGCAATGCCGAGATCAGCGATTTGACGCAAGCCCTCGGCACCGGGATCGGCACCCGGTTCAACATCGACGACCTGCGCTACGACAAGATCATCATCATGACCGACGCCGATGTCGACGGCGCGCATATCGCCTCGCTGCTGATGACCTTCTTCTTCACCCAGATGCGGCCGCTGATCGACCACGGCCACCTGTATTTGGCCTGCCCGCCGCTGTTCCGGCTGACGCAGGGGGCCAAGCGGGTCTACGCGCTGGACGAGGCGGAAAAGGCGATGTGGCTGGAGAAGGGGCTGGGCGGCAAGGGCAAGATCGACGTCTCCCGCTTCAAGGGTCTCGGCGAAATGGACGCCAAGGACCTGAAGGAAACCACGATGGACCCGGCCAGCCGCAAACTGATCCGGGTGTCGATCGACGAGGACGAACCCGGCGAGACCGCCGACCTGGTGGAGCGGCTGATGGGCAAGAAACCGGAATTGCGGTTCCAGTATATCCAGGAGAATGCGCGGTTCGTGGAGGAGGTGGATGTCTAATTGGAAGAGTTTCTCAGATATAAAGTATATACAGGGGGTAGCATTTGCGCTCTTTGCCGCCTCCATCCTTATGGCAGTTGCGTTCATAATCTCCGCAAAGGCTGACACCACAAAAGATGATATCTCAAATTATTTCTTTGGCATCCTCGCCATCGCGGGTGCTTTCTTTTCGGTGAGAGCGATATCAAAGCAAATTCAAAGTAATATTGAAATTGAAGAACGCAGAAGAAAAAGTAGATTGAGGGCAGCGAAAGCAACGCTTTCGCTTCCGCTAAACGAGGCTTTTCAAGAGACCGTAAAGGCAGCCAGGCTTGGCTGGCTTAACGATTCAAAGGATCGAGTGAATTGGGATATCATTTTCTCGATCTCGCACAATCTAGAGTCCTGTATTGAAGTCAGCGATGAAGAAGCCGCGAAGAGCTTGGCTGAACTGGCATCACACCTACAAGTATTTGTTGCGCGACACCGGGCCATTTTAGATAGCAAAGAGTTAATATCAACACCGGAAGATCAAGATAATGTTCACTTGGGGGATTTCATAGAATCTCGAATAAGAACGACGATTCAAGCGATCGAAGTGGCTATAATCTTAGAAAGCGCTTTTTCTTATGCGCGCGGCGGCACGTCTTTCGATCACGGGGACTCGGGCAGTTTTTCAATACCAGAGCTTTCTAATGAGGAAATCCTCGACTTCCTAAGGTTCCGGATTGATCTTACGGCTGAGACACGCGCACTATGGCCTGACGTTGAGAGGATTGTGTCGACCTAGAATCTGCGGGCTAGCCGCCAACCCACAGCTCTACCCTCCCCCCATCCCCGCCCTACCTCCTGAGGGACACCGACCCGACGGAGCCCCCATGCTGCGCCCGCTGGCCCACGCTCCCCGTTGCGCGACCCCGCCCCGCACCGCACGCCCCGTCAATCCCGCCCCGGGTCCGACAAAAGTCCGATGGAAGTCCGATGCAATTCCGATGGAAGTCCGATCGCCCACCCCCCGCAAAACAAGGCCGTTAACCATGAGTCGCGCGTCCGGGGCCGACCGCACGGCCCCCGGCACGAAAAACGGCGGCCCGAAGGCCGCCGTCCGTCACGATCCGGCGTGTCGCCCGGCTCAGGCCGAGGTCTTCTTCCGCCGCGAGGCCGCCGCGAGACCGCCCATCCCGGCGATCAGCAGCCAGGCGCTGGCCGGAAGCGGGATGACCGCGTCGCCGCCGCCTTCCTCGATGATCTCTTCCAGCTTCGCATCGGCGAAGGCGGTGAGGAAGTCTTCCGGGTTGGCGCGGAATTCGTCGATGTCGAACAGCGCCCCGGTCGGCCGCGCGGCCGTGGTGAACTCGTCGATCTCGCCGTCGGAGAACTCGTAGATGATGTTGTTGAGGAAGCCGCGATCCACCAGCAGATCGGACAGGGCCGAGGCCCCGTCACCGAACTCGTTGGAGTAGGTGTTGCGGTCGTCCGCATCCTCGTCGGTGATCAGGATCACCGATTTCACCGCACCGTCCCGGTAGCTGATATCCGGGCTGGTCACGGCGAAGTCCACCGCGTTCAGCGCGTTCTCGGTGCCCGATCCGCTGCCGCGGGTGAGCCCGTCGAACACGGTCAGGTCGTCGGTCAGGTCGATGTCGAGCGACGCCGTTCTCGTGTAGCGCACCAGGCCGACCCGGACCGAGCCGATCCGCGAATCCGCCTCGAGCTGGCTGACGAACGATCCCATGCCGGCGCCGAGATTGGTGAATTCCGCCCCCATCGAGCCGCTGGTGTCGACAACGAACATCAGGTCCGCATCGATCGTGTCGGCCGCCGCCACGCTTGCGCTCACCCCCAGGAAAGCTCCCGCAAAAAGAGTCGTCAAATGTCTCATAGTAGCCTCGTTCCAAGATCACAAACTGCGGGGCTAGACCAATTTCCTCCACCCAGTCCCCCCTGTGACATTAACATATTCCGACGCTGCGTAAACCATCATTAACGATCCGGCGTCCCGGCGGTGGCGCGGCGGGCCGGGCACGCCCTACCCGGTTCGGGGCGCCGCGCTAGCTGTCCCTGCACCCCTATCGAGGAGCCGTCCCATGCTGCGCGCGCTCGCCCTTGCGCTGACCCTCGCCGCCCCGGCCCTGGCCGAGGATGTGGAACTGGAACTCGTGCTGCTGGCCGACGCCTCGGGCTCCATCGACATGGCCGAAATCGCGTTTCAGCGGCGGGGCTATGCCGAGGCGATCACCGACCCCGACGTGCTGGCCGCCATCGCCAACACCGCCTATGGGCGGATCGCGGTGACCTATGTCGAATGGGCCAGCGCCGGCGAGGAGCATGTCGTCGTGCCCTGGACGGTCATCGGCGGCGCCGGCGACGCGGCGGGCTTTGCCGAGGCGCTGTTGCCGGAACCGCGCATGGCCTTCGGGCGCAATTCCATCGGCTCGGCGCTGCTCAAGGGCAAGGAGTTGATCGAAACCAACGACATAGAGGGCTTTCGCAAGGTCATCGACTTCTCGGGCGACAGCGCGAACAACTGGAACGGGCCGAGCATCGCCGAGGCCCGCGCCGAGGTGCTGGCCGCCGGGATCACGATCAACGGGCTGCCGATCCTGTGCCGGGCCTGCAACGGGCCGGCGCAATCCAACCTCGAAGAGCTTTACCGCGACCGGATCATCGGCGGCATGGGCGCCTTCGTGGTGGCGGCCGAGAGCGACGCGCATTTCGCCGAGGCCGTCAAGCGCAAGCTGATCCTGGAGATTTCCGGGCTGACCCCCGAGACGCAGATGGCACGCGCCGAGTAGCCCCCGGCCCTGCGCGGCCGGTCCGCGGCACGTCGGCCCTTGCCAGCGCGCCCGCCCGCGCGGAGAGTAAACGGGGGAGGAGACGCGCATGTGCTGGAATGCCGGTGTGACCGTCGCGATGGTGGGTGTGGGCGCCGTGGCGACCGGGGTGGCCTGGTGGCGGGGCGAGCGCACGGCGATCTGGGCGACGCTGGGCTATTTCACCTTCATGGAGGCGTTGCAGGCCGCGGGCTACGCCGTGGTGGACGATTGCACGAACCCCGCGAACCGGGGCGTGACGCTGCTTTCCTATCTGCATATCGCGTTCCAGCCCTTCTTCATCAACGCCTTCGCCATGGCCATCGTGGCCCGCGCGGTGCCCGTGGCCACGCGCCGCGCGGTCTGGGCGGTCTGTGCGGCCTCGGCGGCGGTGATGGTGGCCCAGCTGGTGCCGTTCGAGGCGCTGGGGCGCTGCCTTCCCGGCGAGGTGCTGTGCGGCCCGGCGCTTTGCACGATCTCGGGCGAGTGGCATATCGGCTGGGAGGTGCCGCTGAACGGGCTGTTCTCGCCGCTCTCGGGATGGCTGGGATTCTCGGCCAACTTCCCGACCTACCTGCTCGCGGCCTTCGTGGTGCCGCTGGTCTACGGGGCGTGGCGCTTCGTGGTGTTCCACGCGATTTTCGGGCCGGTCCTGGCGACGCTGCTGACCGACAACCCCAACGAGATGCCGGCGGTCTGGTGCCTGTTCTCGATCGCCCTGGTGCTGGTCGCCATGAGCCCGGCGATCCGCCGCCCCGTGTCGGGCCCGGCGCTGCCCTAGCGCTGGACGCTGGCCAGCCATGCCGCGATCGCGGCGATCTCGGCGCTGGTGCGGATCTCTGCGCTGTCGGGGGCCGTCAGCACCACCGCCGCGCCCCGGAGGGAGAAGCCGTAGATCGGCATCGGCCCGCCATGGGCGGCAAGTTCCGTGCGCCCGTCGATCACGGCGATCACCTCGGCCAGCGGGAAGGGGCCGCCGTTCTGCGCCGCGATCAGCGTGAGATCGGGCATCTCGACGGTCAGAACCGGCGCCATCGGCCCGTTGCCCCGCGCCGCGAGCCCGTGACAGGTCGCGCAGTGCTGGCGGAACAGCGCGGCCCCGGAGGGCGGTTCGGCAAGCGCCGGGGCGGCGGCCACGGCGAGACAGATGGCGGGCATGCGGCGCATCGGCGGCTCCTGCGAGGACGGGAGGATCGTAGCGCGGCGGGCCCGGGGCGCACCTTGACCCTGATCAACCGATTGCGGTTGACGCTGCCGCGCCCGGGGCGGAAACTCCGGCCATGACGCGTAACCTGTCCGAGATGGAGCATCTGTCCGACGCAGCCGAAGCGCTGGGCGACATCCGGGCCCGCCGCCCGGCCATCGCGAGGTTCCACAGCGAGGCGGTGCTTGCGCATACCGGCGCCAGCACGGTGTTTCGCGGCCGGTACGACGAGGCGGGCGCGATCCTGACGCTCGCCCTCGGCACCGACCGGCGCGAACGCGCCCGCCGGCACCAGCGCATTCTCGCCCGGCTGGGCGCGGCGCTGGGCGACGGGCGCTACCGGGTGGCCCCCCTGATCGACGCATGGCCGGGCGAAGGCGTGACGCTGACCGCGGACCCGGCTGGCGAGGCGCTGATCGAGGCGGTGGACGGCGCCGACGACGACACCCGCGACGCGCTGCTCGGCGAGGCGGGGCATTGGCTCGACCGCGTGACCGCGGCGGCGCATCGGCAGGTCGCCTTCGGCGGCCGGCAATGGGTGCGCCGCGCGCGCACGGGGCTGGCCCGCATCGCGTCGCGCGACGACCGCGCGCTGGGGGCGGCGCTGGGCAACCGGCTCGAGGCGCTGCTGCCGACGGTCGCGGGGCGCGCCGTCACGCAGGCGCATGGGCATGGCGACTTCTCCCCCGCCCATGTGGTGCGCACGCAGGACGCCATTGTCGCGATCGCGGTGCAGCCGTCGCATTGGCCGCCGGTGACGCAGGAACTGGCCCGGTTCCTCGTGGCGCTGCAGATCGCCCGGCCACGGCCGGGCGGCGCGGCGCGGTTCGGCGTCGACGGTGCGGACCACGACGCGCTCCTCGCCCCCGTGGAGCGGCTGCCCCGCGCCGAGCGTGCCCGCCACCTGCCCTTCTTCATCGGCATCGAGCTGGCCGACCGGCTGGAGCAGGCCGACCTCGCCGGCCCCGAGGCCGACCGCCTGCGCGACGCGATCGAGCATTTCCTGAACGCGGATCGCGGCCCGACGCTCTGAGCGCGGCGGCCGCCGTCAGACCAGCCGCCCGTCCTCGAGATGCAGGACCCGGTCCATCCGGCGGGCAAGGTCGAGGTTGTGCGTGGCGATCAGCGCGGCCAGCCCGGTGCCGCGGACGAGTTCGATGAGGGCGGCGAAGACCCGGTCCGAGGTGTCGGGGTCGAGATTGCCGGTCGGCTCGTCCGCAAGCAAAAGCCGCGGCGCGTTCGCGAGCGCCCGGCAGACCGCCACGCGCTGCTGCTCGCCGCCCGACAGCGCCGCCGGGCGATGCGCGGCGCGCGCGGCGATCCCGACCTGTGCAAGCAGGTCCGCCGCCCGCGCCTCGGCGGCGGCGCGCGGCCGTCCGGCCGCAAGCTGGGGCAGGACGATGTTCTCGGCCGCGGTGAATTCGGGCAGCAGGTGGTGGAACTGGTAGACGAAGCCGATATCGGCACGGCGGGCGGCCGTGCGGCGGCGGTCGGAGGCGGCAGCCATGTCCTGCCCGGCGATGCGGACGGCGCCGGTATCGGGCATGTCCAGAAGCCCCGCGATATGCAGAAGCGTCGACTTGCCCGCGCCGGAAGGCGCGACGAGCGCCACCACCTCGCCCGGCGCGACGCGCACCGAGGCCTCCCGCAGCACCCGCACCTCGCCGGGCTCGCCCCTGTTGTAGCTCTTCTCGACGCCCTCCAGCGCCAGCACCGGCTCACTCATAGCGCAGCGCCTCCACCGGGTTCATCCGCGCCGCGCGCCGGGCGGGGAAGATGGTCACGACGAAGGACAGGCCCAGCGACAGGGCGACCGCCGAGAACACGTCGCGCGCCTGAAGCTTGGCGGGCAGTTCGTAGATGCCGCGGATCGACGGGTCCCACACGCCGCCGCCCGCAAGGTAGTTCACCGCCGAGAAGATCGGGTCGATATAGATCGCGAAGAGGCAGCCGAGGATCACCCCGAAGAACGTGCCGATCAGCCCGGTAAACGCGCCGCAGATGAAGAACACTCGCAGCACCGCCCCCTCGGTCAGGCCCATGGTGCGCAGGATGCCGATGTCGCGGCCCTTGTTCTTGACCAGCATGATCAGCCCCGAGACGATGTTCATCGCCGCGATCAGCACCAGGATCGAGAGGATGATGAACATCACGTTGTCCTCGATGTCGAGCGCGCGCAGGAAGGCGCCCGACGCGTCGCGCCAGGTCCAGACCAGCACCCGGTCGCCGCCGGCGCGGATCAGGTCGGCGGTCATCTGCTCCACCTTCTCGGGGTCGGCGACCATGACCTCCATCTCGTCGGCCACGCCCTCGCGGTTGAAATAGCCCTGCGCCTCGGCGAACGGCATGTAGACCCGGGTGCGGTCGATGTCGTAGCGTCCGGCGGTGAAGATGTAGACCACCTCGTAGGCGTTGACGCGGGGGGAGGTGCCGAAGGGCGTCTTGACCCCCTCGGGCGAGATCAGCCGGATGCGGTCGCCGGGGGCCACGCGCAACTCGCGCGCGACGCCCGAGCCGATGGCGATGCCCTCGCGAAACCGGTCGATATCGCCGGCGTGCTCCTCGGGGTTGGCGATGCGCGGGATGGTGGCAAGGTCCTCCGGCGCGATGCCGAAGACCTCGACGCCGGTGTTTCCGGCGCGCGCGGCGGCCATGACCTGCCCCTTGACCAGCGGCGCCACGCGGGTGACGCCGGGCACCTGCCGGAGCCGTTCGGCCATCTCCTCGTAGTCGGGGATGGTGCGGGAGGTCACGCCCTGTTCGTTCACATAGGCCGACGAATAGACGGTGACATGGGCGTTCGCGCCCAGGATCGTGTCGACGAATTCCGCGCGGAAGCCCGCGCGGACCGACAGAGTGGCGATCAGCGCGAAGACGGCCAGCGTGATGCCGACCAGGCTGATCCAGGTCATGACGGACACGCCGCCCTCGGCCCGGCGCGCGCGGAGGTAGCGCCAGGCGATCATCCATTCGAAAGGGGCGAAGGGGGCGGTGCCGTTTTTCACGACGCAGGGGCCTCTTTCTGCAACCGCCGTTCGAGGCGCGCGTAGCGGGCACGACCGTTCTCGACCCAGCGCTTGTGCGAACGTCTGTCGGCTTTCTTGATCTTCACGGCCAGTCTTTCCAGGTCCCGGGGCAGATCGAGGTTCTCGGTGTTCTCGAATGCACCGAAATACTGATCCCAGTAGTAGATATAGACCTCACCGAACAGCCCCGCCATCAGCCGGGTATGCACCTGCCCGTGACGTGCCGCGAGGGCCAGCCGTTCGTAAAAGGCAAGGACCGCCCAGACCGAATCCTGCCCGGCTGCCTCCAGGCGCAGGAAGCCCGGCAATGTCCCGTCCCGTTTGAGGGCGACCAGCCCGGTCTCGCACTTGCCGCGGTGGTCGAGCATGTCCGGGGTGGAGAATTCGCGGTGCAGGTCGAACACCTGGCGGACGCGGGCATAGCGGCGCGACAGCCAGTTGACCGCCAATGCGCCGATGACGGCGCCCATCACGGCCGCAAGCAGGTTCGAGGACAGCAGGGGGAGGAGGTCCGTCATCGGCCGTTCGGCTCCACCCTCGCGGTCTACAGCCAGGTGTGGAAGCTCGACTTCGCCATCGGCTCCCAGTGGGGCGTGGGCGAGGGGCCGTGGGGGGCGTAGATCTCGGCGACACGCGCGACGGCGGCCTCGGGCGTCAGGTCCTCGCTCTCGCCGGTGCGGCGGCAGGTGAGTTCCACGACGCCGTTTTTCAGGCCGCGCGGGCCGACGGTGATCCGCCACGGCAGGCCGATCAGGTCCATCGTCGCGAATTTCGCGCCCGCGCGTTCCTCGCGGTCATCATAGAGCGGCTCCAGCCCCTTGTCGCACAGCGCCTTGTAAAGCTTCGCGCACGCCCCGTCGGCCTCAGCATCGCCCTGCTTGAGGTTGACGATGCCGCAATGGAAGGGGGTGACGCCCTCGGGCCAGATGATGCCGTTCTCGTCATGGCTGGCCTCGATGATCGCGCCGGCGAGGCGCGAGACGCCGATGCCGTGACTGCCCATGTGGACCGGCACGCGTGCGCCCTTGTCGTTGGTGACGGTGGCGCCCATCGGTTCGGAATACTTGGTGCCGAAATAGAAGATCTGGCCGACCTCGATCCCGCGCGAGGACTTACGCCGGGCCTCGGGCACCTGGGCGTAGGCCGACTCGTCATGGGTTTCGTCGGTGCGGGCGTAGGGCGTGGTCCATTCCTTGACGATGGCGGCGCATTCCGCCCGGTCGTCATAGTTCACCTTCCGCTCGCCCAGCGTCAGGTCGAGGATCGCGCTGTCGTAGAACACCTCCGACTCGCCGGTCTCGGCCAGCACCAGGAATTCGTGGGTGTCGTCGCCGCCGATGGGGCCGGAATCGGCGCGCATCGGGATCGCCTTCAGGCCCATGCGCTCATAGGTGCGCAGGTAGCTGACCATGTGGCGGTTGTAGGCGTGGATCGCGGCATCGCGGTCGATGTCGAAATTGTAGCCGTCCTTCATATAGAACTCGCGCCCCCGCATCACGCCGAAACGCGGGCGGATCTCGTCACGGAACTTCCACTGGATGTGGTAAAGAGTGAGCGGCAAGTCCTTGTAACTGTTGATATGCGTCCGGAAGATGTCGGTGATCAGCTCTTCGTTGGTGGGGCCATACAGCATGTCGCGCCCGTGCCGGTCGGTGATGCGCAGCATCTCTTCGCCGTAATCGTCATAGCGCCCGCTCTCGCGCCACAGATCGGCCGATTGCAGCGTCGGCATCAGCATCGGGATATGGCCCGCGCGAATCTGTTCCTCGTGCACGATGGCCTCGATCTTTTTGAGCACCTTGAAGCCCAGGGGCAGCCAGGAATAGATGCCGGCGGAAGCCTGCTTGATCATGCCCGCGCGCAGCATCAGGCGATGGCTGGCGATCTGCGCCTCGGCGGGCGTCTCTTTCAGGACCGGCAGGAAGTAGCGGGAAAGGCGCATTTTCGGGCGAAACCTCGTGATTTGACCTCTGCGCCCTCCTATGTCATCGGGCGCAGCCGCACAAGCGCCGCGCTTGCATGATCGCCCCGACCGGGCGAAGAGTTGGGGGAGGTGTAACAGGAGGCGGTCATGGCCCTGCCGGTTCGCGATCAGATGAAATACTGGGGGCTCGCCGCCGCGGTCTTCTTCGCCATCCTGTGGGTTCTAGGCGACGTCATCACGCCCTTCCTGCTGGGCGCGGCGATCGCCTATTTCCTCGACCCCATCGCCGACCGGCTGGAACGGCTGGGGCTGGGGCGCACGCTGTCGACGATCGTCATCATGCTGTCGCTGCTTCTGGTCGCGGCGGCGCTGGTGCTGCTGATCGTGCCGCTGGTCGTGGACCAGGCCAACCAGCTGGTGCGGACCACCCCGCAGATGTTCACCCAGCTCCAGGCCTGGCTGTCCGAGCGCTACCCCACGCTGATGGAGACGGAATCCATCCTGCGCAAGTCGCTCAAGGGCCTGGGCGACGCGGTCCAGTCGCGCGGGGCGGAGTTGCTGAACGGCGCGCTCTCCTCGGCGATGAGCGTGATCAACCTTCTGCTGCTGATGTTCGTCGTGCCGGTGGTGACCTTCTACCTGTTGCTCGACTGGGACCGGATCGTCGCCCATGTCGACGACATGCTGCCGCTCGACCACGCCCCGGCGATCCGCGACCTCGCCCGTCAGATCGACGGCACCCTGTCCTCCTTCGTGCGCGGCCAGGGGTCGGTCTGCCTGTTCATGGCCACCTTCTACGGCATCACGCTGATGGCGGTGGGGCTGCAGTTCGGGCTGGTCGTCGGAATCCTGTCGGGGCTTCTGGCCTTCATCCCCTTCGTGAGTTCGATCCTGGGCGGCGTGGTCGCGATCGGGCTTGCCATCTTCCAGTTCTGGGGCGAGTGGCTGATGATCGCGCTGGTCGCGGTGATCTATGTCGGCGGGCAGATCCTCGAAGGCAACTTCCTGACACCCAAGCTCGTCGGGTCGTCGGTCGGGCTGCACCCGGTCTGGGTGATCTTCGCGCTGTCGGCCTTCGGCGCGATCTTCGGGTTCGTCGGGCTTCTGGTTGCGGTGCCGGTCACCGCGTCGCTGGGCGTGCTGCTGCGCTTCGGGATCGCGGAATACAAGAGCGGCCGGCTTTACCAGGGACTGGTGGGGAAACGCGCCGAGGATCAGGCCCAGACGGCCGCCGGCAAGGACGAGGACGCCGCCTGAGATGGGTCGCCAGCTTGCCTTCGACCTGCCCGTGCGCCCGGCGCGGGGCCGCGCCGCCTTCTTCGTGTCGCCGGCCAACGCTCTGGCCGTCGCGCAGGTCGAGGGTTGGCGCGGCTGGCCCGAGGGCAAGCTGGTGCTGACCGGCCCCGAAGGCGCGGGAAAGACGCATCTCGCCCATGTCTGGGCCGAACTTTCGGGCGCCCGGGTGGTGGACGCGGGCACGCTTGCGGGGGCCGATCTGCCGGCGCTGGCGCGGTCCGGTGCCGTCGCTGTCGAGGATGCCGACCGGATCGGCGGCGAGGCGGCCAGCGAGACCGCGCTGTTTCACCTGCACAACCTGCTGCGCAGCGCCCGCGGGTCGTTGATGCTGACCGCGCGCCGCCCCCCGCGCGACTGGGAGCTGGCCCTGCCCGACCTGGCCAGCCGCGTGCAGGCGGCCAGTCGCGCGCAGCTCGCGCCGCCCGACGACGCGCTGCTGGCGGCCGTGCTGGTCAAGCTCTTCGCCGACCGGCAGCTTGGCGTGCGCCCCGACCTCGTCACCTACCTCGTCGGCCGGATGGAGCGGTCCTTCGCCGCCGCCGCGGCCGCCGTCGCGGCGATCGACCGCGAGGCCTTGGCAACGGGGCGCAAACCGGGCATTGCGCTGGCGAGGGACGTTCTGGACAAGACCGCCCTCGAGAACCCATAACGGACATCCCCCGCCCCGCCCCCACGGACGTATCCTGCCATGACCCAGGCCGATTTCCTGAAAGCCCCGTTTCCCGACCCGGTCGAGATCCCCGACCCGCAGCGGATCGGCCCGAAACGGTTCTTCAACCGGGAACTCAGCTGGCTGGGCTTCAACTGGCGGGTGCTCGAAGAGGCAGACAACCCGCGCGTGCCGCTCCTGGAGCGGGTGCGCTTCGTCTCGATCTCGGCCACCAATCTCGACGAGTTCTACACCGTGCGCGTGGCGGGCCTGCGCGAGCTTGCCCAGAAGGGAAACATGACGCCGGCGGCCGACGGGCTGACGCCGGCCGAACAACTGGTCCTGATCGACCGCGACGCCCGCAAGCTGTTGCAGGCGCAGCAAGCCAGCTGGAACCGGCTCAAGCGCGAGATGGAGGAGCAGAACATCCACCTGCTGACCCGGTCGCGCCTGACCAAGGCCGATCGCACGCACCTGCGCGAGCATTTCCTGCACAACGTGTTCCCGGTGCTCTCGCCGCTCGCCATCGACCCGGCGCATCCCTTCCCGTTCATCCCGAACGCGGGCTTCTGCCTCGCGCTGCAGCTGGAACGCGAGAAGGACGGCCAGCCGTTGCAGGCGCTGTTGCCGATTCCGCACCAGATCGACCGCTTCATCCGCCTGCCCGCCCGCGAGGGACAGGCCCGGTTCCTGCCGCTGGAAGAGCTGTTGCTGATCCATCTGTCCTCGCTCTTCCCCGGCTACCGGGCGGTCGGAAGCTGCACCTTCCGCGTCCTGCGCGACAGCGATCTCGAGGTCGAGGAAGAGGCCGAGGACCTTGTGCGCGAGTTCGAGGTCGCGCTGAAACGCCGGCGCCGCGGCGAGGTCGTGCGCATGAAGATGTCGTCCGGCGCGCCCGAGGAGCTGCGCTCGGTCATCATGCAGGAACTCCATATCGGCGAGGAGGAGGTGATCGAGGTACGCGGGCTGATCGGCCTGGCGGACCTGTCGGAGCTGGTCATCGACGACCGGCCCGACCTTCTGTGGACCAGCTTCACCCCCCGCGTCCCCGAGCGCGTGCAGGACCATGACGGCGACATGTTCGCGGCGATCCGGCAGAAGGACATGCTGCTGCACCACCCCTACGAGACCTTCGACATGGTGGTGCGCTTCCTCCAGCAGGCCGCGCGCGACCCGGACGTGGTGGCGATCAAGCAGACGCTCTACCGGACGTCGAAGAACTCGCCCATCGTCGAGGCGCTGTGCGAGGCGGCCGAGGACGGCAAGTCGGTGACCGCGCTGGTGGAACTGAAGGCGCGATTCGACGAGGCCGCGAACATCCGCCAGTCGCGCCGGCTGGAACGGTCCGGCGCGCATGTGGTCTACGGGTTCATCAACTACAAGACGCATGCCAAGATCAGCACCGTGGTCCGGCGCGAGGGCGATCACCTCGTGACCTACACGCATTACGGCACCGGCAACTATCACCCGATCACCGCGCGCATCTACACCGATCTGTCGCTGTTCACCTGCGACCCGGCGCTGGGGCGCGACGCGACCAAGGTGTTCAACTACGTTGGGGGCTATGCCGAACCCGAAGTGATGGAGAACCTGTCGATCTCGCCGCTGAGCCTGAAATCGACGCTGATGGAGCGGATCAACGAGGAGGCCGAACACGCGAAGGCCGGCCGGCCCGCGCAGATCTGGGCCAAGATGAACTCGCTGATCGAGCCCGACGTGATCGACGCGCTTTACGCCGCCTCGAACGCGGGCGTGAAGATCGACCTCGTGGTGCGCGGCATCTGCGGCATCCGCCCCGGCATCAAGGGGCTGTCCGAGAACATCCGGGTCAAGTCGATCATCGGCCGGTTCCTGGAACATTCGCGCATCGTTTGCTTCGGCAACGGGGGCGGGCTGCCCTCGGCCCGGGCGCGGGTCTACATCTCGTCGGCCGACTGGATGGGGCGCAACCTCAACCGCCGGGTCGAAACGCTGGTGGAATGCACCAACCCCACCGTCAAGGCGCAGATCGTCGACCAGATCATGGCCGCGAACCTGGCCGACGAGGCGCAAAGCTGGGTGATGCAGCCGGACGGCCGGTTCGAGCGCGCCAAGGCCGCGCCCGACGCCTTCAACTGCCACCGCTTCTTCATGGAAAACCCCTCGCTCTCGGGCCGGGGCACGGCGGGGGCGGCGGACGTGCCGCAACTGGCCAAGGTAGGCGATTGACGCGCGGGGACGCCCTTGGCACAGTCCCCGCGCGTGCCCTGGGGAAAGGCAGCATATGGACGGCACCGGCGACGACCGCCCAGAGGCTTGGGAACCCTTCGGCAGGCCGCTTTTCGGCGGCCCGGAAGCGCGGGCGCTGTCCCGCGTGGGGGTGGTCGATATCGGCTCGAACTCCGTGCGCCTGGTGGTGTTCGACGGCGCGGCCCGCAGCCCGGCCTATTTCTTCAATGAAAAGGTGATGTGCGGCCTCGGCGCGGGGCTGGGCGCGACCGGGCGGCTGTCACCCGAGGGGCGCGACCGGGCGCTGAGCGCGTTGAAACGCTTTGCCGCACTCGGCGAGGCGATGGGAGCGGCGCCGCTGACCGTGGTCGCCACCGCGGCGATGCGCGATGCCGAGGACGGGCCAGAGTTCCGCCGCCAGATCGAGCGCGAGACGGGCCTCAAGCCCTGGGTGATCGACGGCATCGAGGAGGCGCGGCTGTCGGCGCAGGGGGTCCTGCTGGGCTGGCCCGGAGCCGAGGGCATCGTCTGCGACATCGGCGGCTCGTCGATGGAACTCGCCGAATTGCGGTCGGGCATGGTGGGCGCGCGCGCCACCTCGCCGCTGGGGCCGCTGAAACTGCGCGATGTGAAGGGCGGCAAGAAAGGGCTGGCCAAGTACATCGCCGAAGAGGTCGACCGGATCGCGGCCGGGCTGAGGTTGAATGGCGGGCGGCTCTACCTCGTGGGCGGGTCTTGGCGGGCGATCGCCCGGCTCGACATGGAACGCCGCGGCTATCCGCTGACGGTGCTGCACGAATACCGGATGACGCGCAAATCGCTGGCCGAAACGATCGACTGGATCGACGCGAGCGAGACGGACGAATTGCGCGCGCGCACCGGGACCTCGGCCGACCGGATGTCGCTGGTGCCCTATGCCGGGCAGGTGCTGAAACGTCTCGTCGCCCAGCTCAAGCCGCGCGAGATCGCGGTGTCGAGCTACGGCATCCGCGAGGGGCTCCTCTACGAGCAGATGCCCAGCGAACTGCGCGCCCGCGACCCGCTGATCGAATCGTGCCGGTTCGCCGAGGCGAGTTCGGCCCGGCTCCCCGGCTTCGGCAAGCGGCTGTACAACTTCGTCCTGCCGCTGTTCGGCGCGGCCCCGCCCGAAAAGCTGCGCCTGATCAAGGCCGCCTGCCTGCTGCACGATACCGCGTGGCGGGCGCATCCCGACTACCGGCACGAGGTCTGCTTCGACTCCGCGACGCGGGCCAACCTGGGCGGGCTGGAACACTGGGAGCGGGTGTTCCTGGGCGTTTCGCTGCTGCATCGCTACAAGAACAGCCGCACGGGCAGCCGGTTCGAGCCGCTGTTCGGACTACTGGCGCCGGAACAACTGCAACAGGCCGAGGTGCTGGGCAAGGCGATGCGCTTCGGCTCGATGTTTTCGGCGGAGGGGCCGGACTCGCTGGCGGAGCTGCGCCATTTCCCGAAGAAGAAGCGCCTGGAGTTGCACCTGTCCGCCGCGGCTGAGCCGCTTTTCGGCGAGGTGGCCGACGCCCGCTTCGCCTCGCTGGCCAAGGCGCTGGGCGTGGAGACCGACGTCAAGCTGCGCAAGCGATAGGCGCCCCCCCGACGTTCGGGACGGCCCCGCGTTCAGATCTCGACCTCGCCCTCGGGCAGCGGTTCCGGGGCGGGCGCGTCGGGTTTGCGGCGGATGATGATGTCGCCGTTGGGCAGCCGCTCGGGCATCTCGTAGGCGTCGAAATCGTCGACGATCTGCATCAGCCGCTTGAGCGCGGGCTCCATGTTCTCGGCCAGTTCCCTCAGCGCGGGTTCCAGCTCTTCGCCGAGCCCGCGAAAGAACAGCCGCATCCCCTCGCCCAACAACTCCATCCCTTCGCGCATCTCGCCCTCGCGCCCGGTGTCCGGCCCGTCGTCCTGGGCGGGCAGCGGCGTGGCGGCAAGGGCCAGCGCAAGGCAGAGGGCAGCGCGTCGGATCATTGGGCAAGTATAGGGCCGCGAGCGCCCGAATGGAACCTAGAGATCGATATCGAGGCTGACCGGGAAATGGTCGGACGCGGTCAGCAGCGCCTCGCGCAGTTCGGGCACGCGGTAGAGCCCGGGATCGTCGAACGGGTGCCAGATGCGCCACCGGGGCCGCCGCGCGCGCAGATCCGGCGACACCATCACGTAGTCGAGCAGCGCCGAGAGATAGCGGCCTTCGGCGGGGATGTAGAACCGCGCCGTGGCGGGCTGCGCGGGAAGACGGCCCTGAAGCGCCTGCCGGGCATGCGGGTCGTGCAGGCGCAGCGGCGCGGGACCGTCCAGGCCCAGCACGATCTCGACCCCGGAGCGGCCGAAAAGTTCCTCGTACTCGTCGAGGCCGGGACCGTCGTTGAGGTCTCCCAGCACGACAAGCGGCTCGCCCGCGTCCAGGTGCGCCTCGATGCGCTGGCGCAGCCAGATGCACTGGGCAAGCTGCTTGCGCCGGTTGGCGATGGCGACGCGCATGACCTCGTCGGGCGTCTCGGCGCCGTGGGGCGCCTTGGACTTGACGTGCACGCCGATCATACGGAAGGCGGCGCCGCCGGCGGTCTCGCCCGCAAGCTCCAGCGGCGGCTTGGAAAACCGGATGAGTTCCGGCGCGCTGTCCACGTCGACATCCCACCGGAACACCCCGTCGAAGCGCGGCGCGTCGCTGGCCCCCTTCTTGCCGGTCGGTTCCCCGCGCGGATCGTGGCGCACGCTCAGCCGGTCGGGGTCGTAAAGCAGCGCGATCTCCTGCTGGGTGTCGTTCGGAAAGCCCACGATGGCGCGGCGCGCGCGCAGGTCCATCACCCGGGCGAAACTCTCCAGCGCCGGCACGGTGGCACGCCGCCCGTTATGGTCGGGCGCCTCGACGACCAGAACCGCATCGGCGTCGAGCGCGGTGAAGACGATGCCCAGCGCGGCGATCTGCCGATGGCGCGGGACGCCGTGCCGGCCCGAGGGCGCCTCGTCGTCGAGCAGCGCGCCCTCGTCGTCGAACAGGGCGTTGAACCATTCGACATTGTAGGTCGCGATCCTCATGCGCGGCGCTCGGAGAGGATCGCCTCCCAGGCGGCGTTGACCGCGATCAGGCGCTTCTCGGCCAGCTTGACCGCCTCTTCGGGGACGCCGCGGGCGGCCATCCGGTCGGGATGGCTCTCGCGCACCTCGGCGCGCCAGGCCTTGCGGATCTGCTCCAGGTCGGCATCGGGCGCGACGCCGAGCACGGCATAGGGGTCGGGGACGGCATCGGTCACGAAGCGCGCGCGCAGGGTGCGGAACTGCTGCGCCGTCAGGCCGAAGATCTCGCCCACACGCGACAGGAAGGCATCTTCCTCGGGATGGTAGGCGCCGTCGGCCACCGCGATGAAGAACAGCCCCTCCATCAGGTCGCAGAGCGGGGCATCGTCGCCGCGAAACATCCGGGCGATGCGGCGGGCGTAGTCTTCGAACCCCGCCACGTCCTGGCGCGCGAGGTTGAAGACGCGTGCGGCATTGGCCTCCTCGGCGGGCGGGATGGTGAAGACCTCGCGGAAGGCGGCCACCTCGTCGCGGGTCACGCGGCCGTCGGCCTTGGCCATCTTCGCGCCGAGCGCGATCACCGCGATGGTGAAGGCCACCGTCCGCTCGGGGGGCGTGCGCAGCCGGTCGAAGACCGTGGCGAGGCTTTCCCCCTTGGAAAGGGCCGAGACGGCGTCGGCGATGCGGGACCAGAGCGACATGGGCGGAGACTATCCCGCGGGCCCGGGAAAGTCAGGCGCGGCGTCCAGCCGCTTCTGCATCAGCACCAGGTCCAGCCAGTGCCCCGCCTTGCGGCCGACCTGCGGAAGCCGGGCGATCCGGAGATAGCCGAGCCGCGCGTGGAAGGCGATGCCGCCGGGGTTGGCGGCGCTGACGTCGGCGATCATGGAATGCGCGCCGCCGGCGGCGGCGTGGGCCTCGACCGCCTGCATGAGCGCGCGGCCAAGGCCCCGCCCCCGCGCACCGGGCGCCAGCAGGATCGTGTGCTCCATCGTGTGGGCGTACCCGGCCCCGGCGCGGAACTGGCCGTAGGCGGCGAACCCGGCGACATCCGCGCCCTGCAGGCCGACGAGGAAGCCGTGGCCCGCGGCCTGGCGGGTCTCGATCAGCGCGGCGACCTCGTCCGGCGTCTTCTCGACCGGGTTGAAGGTGACAAGGCTGTCGCGGATGACCGGATTCCAGATCGCGGCGATGGCGGGCGCATCCGCCGCGACGGCCGGGCGGACCGTCATTCCAGAACCGCCTCGCCCGAGGGCGTGTCGATCACCGCGCGGAGCGCGGGGGCCGGGCCGGGTCGAACGCCGATCCGCGCGTCCTCGATCAGGCCCGACAGCGCGACGCCGAGGTTCTCGGCATCGGGATGGGTCAGTTCGAGGCGCCGAAGGCGGCAGCCGCTTTCGGGGAGCATCGCCGCGGGGTGCCCCGCTCCCTCCCAGGCGATCAGCGCGGGGAAGGCGCCGTTGTAGGGGAGCCGTCCGTCTTCCGGCACGGCCATCTGCCAGCGCAGCGCGCCCCGCGCCAGCGCCATCGGCGTGCCCGTGCCGCGCGGCGCGCGGGCCAGCGCGGCGCTCAGGTCGTCGCAGCGCGCGACCCAGTTGGTCAGCCGCGGCGGGCCCGCGAACCGGTCGAGGTCGAACCAGCGCGGCCGGCCGGGGGGCGCCGCCTCGGGGTCGATCGCGATCACCTCCAGGTAGCAGCCCGGGCCGAGGCCAAGCAGCCGGTTATGGGTGCCCATCGCCGCGTGCCGGCCGCCGGGCGCAAGCCGTGTGCCGAGCCGCTCCTCGACGGCGGCCACGCCGGCCTCGAGCGTCTCGGCAGAAACCGCCAGGTGGTCCAGCGTCAGCATCGCGCGCCTCCGGTCCGCGGGAATTCGGCGCCAGAGAAGCCGGAAGCCGGCGCGAACGCAATCCCCGATCCGCGGCCGATCCAGGCCCCCGGCCACGCGCGGCGCGCCCCGGGGGGGGGAGGCGGATTTCAGCCCCGCGCCTCGCGGATCAGACGCAGGATATCGTTCGCGGCCGCAGGGATGTTGGTGCCTGGCCCGAAGATGGCCTTGACGCCCGCGTCTTTCAGGAACGCGTAGTCCTGTTGCGGAATGACCCCGCCGCAGATCACGATGATGTCCTCGGCCCCGTGCGCCTTCAGCGTCTCGATCAGCTTCGGCGCCAGCGTCTTGTGGCCCGCGGCCTGGCTGGAGATCCCCACCACATGCACGTCGTTGTCGACGGCGTCCTGGGCGGCCTCTTCCGGCGTCTGGAACAGCGGCCCGACATCCACGTCGAAGCCGATATCGGCAAAGGCGGTGGCGATCACCTTCGCGCCGCGATCATGCCCGTCCTGGCCCATCTTGACCACCAGCATCCGGGGCCGGCGGCCTTCCGCCTCGGCGAAGTCCTCGACCGATTTCTGGATCGCGGCAAAGCCGTCGTCGCCCTCATAGGCTGCGCCGTAGACGCCCGACAGCGTCTTGACCTCGGCACTGTGCCGCCCGAATGCCTTTTCCATCGCCATGCTGATCTCTCCCACCGTGGCGCGCGCCCGGGCCGCCTCGACCGCGAGACGCAGCAGGTTGCCCTCGCCGCTGGTCGCGGCCTGTTCAAGATCGGCCAGTGCGGCGTCGCAAGCCGCCTGGTCACGCGCGCCGCGCACCTTCTCGATCCGCGCGACCTGGGACTCGCGGACCTTGACGTTGTCGACATTGAGGATGTCGATCTCCTGCTCCTCGTCGGGCCGCCACTTGTTGACGCCGACGATCACCTCGTCGCCGCGGTCGACCGCGGCCTGCCACTTGGCGGCAGCCTCCTCGATCCGGAGCTTGGGCATGCCCGAGGCGACGGCCTTGGTCATGCCCCCCATCTGATCGACCTCCTCGATCAACTCCCACGCCGCCTCGGCCAGGTCGGCGGTCAGCTTCTCGACATAGTAGGAGCCGGCCAGCGGATCGACGACCTTGGTCACCTTGGTCTCGTTCTGCAGGATCAGCTGGGTGTTGCGCGCGATCCGGGCCGAGAACTCGGTGGGCAGCGCGATCGCCTCGTCGAAGGCGTTCGTGTGCAGCGACTGGGTGCCGCCGAGGACGGCGCTCATCGCCTCGTAGGCGGTGCGGACCACGTTGTTGTAGGGGTCCTGTTCGGCCAGGCTTACACCGCTGGTCTGGCAGTGGGTGCGCAGCATCAGCGACTTGGGGTTCTTCGGCTCGAACTCCGACATGATCCGGTGCCACAGCAGCCGGGCCGCCCGCAGCTTGGCGATCTCCATGAAGAAATTGGTGCCGATGGCGAAGAAGAACGACAGCCGCCCGGCGAAGGCATCGACGTCGAGCCCGCGCCCGATCGCGGCCTTCACGTATTCCTTGCCGTCGGCCAGGGTGAAGGCGAGCTCCTGCACCAGGTTCGCGCCGGCCTCCTGCATGTGGTAGCCGGAGATCGAGATCGAGTTGAACCGCGGCATGTCGGTCGAGGTGTATTCGATGATGTCCGACACGATCCGCATCGAGGGTTCGGGCGGGTAGATATAGGTGTTGCGGACCATGAACTCCTTGAGGATGTCGTTCTGTATGGTCCCCGACAGCTGCTTGCGGTCGACGCCCTGCTCCTCGCCCGCAACGATGAAGCTCGCCAGCACCGGGATCACCGCGCCGTTCATCGTCATCGAGACCGAGACCTGGTCGAGCGGGATGCCGTCGAACAGGATCTTCATGTCCTCGACCGAATCGATGGCGACGCCCGCCTTGCCCACATCGCCGACGACGCGCGGGTGGTCGCTGTCATAGCCGCGATGGGTGGCAAGGTCGAAGGCGACAGACACGCCCTGCTGCCCTGCCGCCAGTGCCTTGCGGTAGAAGGCGTTCGATTCCTCGGCCGTGGAGAACCCCGCGTATTGCCGGATCGTCCAGGGCCGCCCGGCATACATCGTCGCGCGCGGCCCGCGCACGAAGGGCGCCTCGCCGGGGATGGAGCCCAGATGGTCCAGTTCCGCGACATCCTCGTCGGTGTAAAGGGGCTTGACCTTGATGCCCTCGGGCGTCTCCCAGGTCAGGTCCTCGGGGCTGCGGCCCTTCAACTCCTTTTCGGCCATCTCGGCCCAGCGTGCGGTGTTGTCCGTCATCGCGTGTTTCCTTCTCGTCTCACCCGGCCGCCGCGCGGCCCGGTTCATGCTTCGCTTTCCGCCCGAGCCCGCCTATATCTGACGCGACAGGAGGGTTGATGAAAAAACGTCTCGCGATCCTTGCGCTCGCCGCGCTCATGCCTTTCGCCGGCTCGTCCGAGGCGGTGGAGGACGCCTCGCCGCTCGCCCGATGGGAGGCGGACCACAATGTCATCCTGGACGCCAGGGACATCTCGATCTCCGACTTCCACTGGCTCGCGCGGCCGGTGGTCGTCTTCGCCGACAGCCCCGCCGACCCGCGATACCGCCAGCAGATGGACCTGATCCTGGACCGCATGGACGAGCTTGCCGAACGCGACGTCGTGGTGATTACCGACACCGACCCCGCGTCGCAAAGCGGGTTGCGCCAACGGCTGCGCCCGCGCGGCTTCATGCTTGTGCTGATCGGCAAGGACGGGGGCGTCAAGCTTCGCAAGCCCGTCCCGTGGGACGTGCGCGAGATTTCCCGCTCGATCGACAAGTTCCCCCTGCGCCAGCAGGAAATCCGCGACCGTCGGGCCGCGCCGGGCTGAGGCCCCGCGGCGCCGCACAGGTCGCCGTGTCGCGCACCGGGGGCCTCAGCGCGGATCATTCGAACTCCATGATGACGTCGTCGACGGCGAGGCTGTCGCCGGGGCCGGCGTTCACCTTGGTCACGACGCCCTTGCGCTCGGCGCGCAGGATGTTCTCCATCTTCATCGCCTCGACGGTGCAGAGCGCCTGGCCCTCCTGCACCTCCTGCCCCTCCTCGACGTCGATCTTCACGATCAGGCCCGGCATCGGACAGAGCAGCATCTTCGAGGTGTCCGGCGGCAGCTTCTCGGGCATCAGGGCGGCCAGTTCCGCCTGCCGCGGCGTGTAGACCGCGACCTTGAGATCGGCGCCGCGGGTGCGGATGCGGTAGCCGTTGGGCGCCTTGCCGACCTTCAGAACAAGCGGTTCGCCGTCGATCTCGATCCGCGCGAGGCTTTGTCCCGGCGTCCAGTCCGAGGCGACGCGATGCGTATCCCCCTCGGCGAAGCGAATGGTGGAGCCCTGCCGGTCGGCCTCGATGGTCAGCGCAAAGCTCTCGCCCTGGGCGACCACGACCCAATCGGTGCCGACGGTGCGCTCGTGGTTGTCCATGGTGCCCGAGATGCGGGCGCGGCGAATCTCGGCCACGCGGAACATCGCGGCGGCCGCGGCCGCGACCCCCCGCAATTCCTCGCGCGGCAGGGTCACGCCCTCGAAGCCCTCGGGATATTCCTCGGCGATGAAGGCCGTCGTCATTTCGCCCGCGCAGAATTTCGGGTGGTCCATAACCGCCGACAGGAACGGAAGGTTGTGGCCGATCCCCTCGACCTCGAACGCATCCAGCGCGGTGCGCATCTCCTCGATCGCCTGCGCGCGGGTCGGTGCCCAGGTGCAGAGCTTGGCGATCATCGGGTCGTAATACATGCTGATCTCGCCGCCCTCGTAGACGCCGGTATCGTTGCGCACGACCGCCGCCTCGTGCGCGGATTCGGCCGGCGGGCGATAACGCGTCAGCCGGCCGATGGAGGGCAGGAAGTTGCGGTAAGGGTCCTCGGCGTAGAGCCGGCTTTCCATCGCCCAACCGTTCAGCTTCACGTCGTCCTGAGCGATCGACAGCTTTTCGCCCGCGGCCACGCGGACCATCTGTTCGACGAGGTCGATGCCGGTGATCAACTCGGTCACCGGGTGTTCCACCTGCAGGCGGGTGTTCATTTCAAGGAAGTAGAAATTCTTGTCGCCGTCGACGATGAACTCGACCGTGCCGGCGCTGGCATAGCCCACCGCCTTGGCGAGCGCGCAGGCCTGTTCCCCCATCGCCTTGCGCGTCGCTTCGTCGAGGAAGGGGCTGGGCGCCTCCTCGATGACTTTCTGGTTGCGGCGCTGGATCGAGCATTCCCGCTCGCCCAGGTAGATGCAGTTGCCGTGGGTGTCGGCCAGCACCTGGATCTCGATATGCCGCGGTTGCGTCACGAATTTCTCGATGAAGATCCGGTCGTCGCCGAAGGAGGACGCCGCCTCGTTCTTGGAGGACTGGAAGCCCTCGCGCGCCTCCTCGTCGGTCCAGGCGACGCGCATGCCCTTGCCGCCACCGCCCGCAGAGGCCTTGATCATCACCGGGTAGCCGATCTCGCGGGAAATCTTCACGGCTTCCTCGGCATCGTCGATCAGCCCCATGTAACCGGGCACGGTCGACACACCGGCCTCCTGCGCGATCTTCTTGGAGGTGATCTTGTCGCCCATCGCCTCGATGGCATTGGCCGGCGGGCCGATGAAGGTGACGCCCGCCTTGTCGAGCGCCTCGGCGAAATTCTTGTTCTCGGACAGGAAGCCGTAGCCGGGATGGACCGCCCGGGCCCCGCTCTGGCGGATCGCCTCCATGATCTTGTCGATCACGATGTAGGACTGGTTCGCGGGCGGCGGGCCGATAAGGATCGCCTCGTCGGCCATGGCGACGTGCAGCGCGTGCCGGTCGGCGTCAGAATAGACGGCCACCGTCTCGATACCCATCTTGCGGGCGGTCTTGATGACCCGGCAGGCAATCTCGCCCCGGTTCGCGATCAGGATCTTGTTGAACATTTCTGTCCCTTCCAGCCTTGGGCCGGGGCGTGACCGCCCCGGCGCTCCGAAAACGAAGGGTCACCGGGGCGGACAGCCCCGGTGACCCTGTCAGGTCGAACGCGGGCGGGCCGCCGGGCCCGCCGGTTCAGATCAGTTGCACACGCCCGCGTCGTCGCACAGCGCGCCCGCCGCGGCGCCCACGGCCGCCCCGGCCGCAACGTTGCCGTCGAGCACGTCGGCCACCACGGCGCCGCCCACCGCACCGGCAAGCGCCCGCTCGCTGTCCCGCGACATGTTGCAGGCCGACAGCGCACCGACCACCACCAGTGCCAATGCGAATTTGAGAGTGCCCATCCTACTCTGCCTCCTCGATCGCTTTCCTTTGAGCAAGCTTTTAGCCGGAGGCAGGTCGGCCGGGAAGTGAAATCGCCGCGATGGGCGAAGGCGCGCGAGCGCCGAGAACGGGAAATAGGCCTGACCCAAAAAGGGTCAGGCCTGGGGGTTGGGGAAGGGTAACGGTAGTAAAATACGCGAGGACGTAGGGGTGTCGCCACATCGCGCGTAAGACGACCATTAACCAATCCTTCGCAAAAGGGAAGCGAACAACGCAAAGGCGAGTGAATTTTGGCCGATTCCCGCCCAACCGCGCATGCCATCAGCAAGATCATGCCGATGCCTCCGGGCCGAAGACCTCGGGAAAGGCCGCGCGGGCGCGGGCCAGATCAAGCCGCAGCAGCGCGTCGTAGCTTTCGGGATCGAACGGTTCCTCGGCGGCGACCACCTCGCGACCGAACAGCCAGGAGAGACGCCCGGCATCGAGATTGCCGCGCACGAAGGCCGCCTCGCCGAAATGCTCCCAAAGGGCGGCCAGAAACGCCGCGTCCGCCTGCCGGTCGGCCGGGCGCCGGTCGGCATAGCGCTCGCGCGCGACAAGGCGCGTTGCCCCCTTCTTGTTGGAGCGGCGAATCGTGAAGTGGAAATCGGTTCCCGGCAGACGCCCGGGAAAGCCCCTGTGCTTCAGCATCGCGCGCCTCCATGGGCCTGCGCGGATGCGAGCGGAGCGGAAGGGGGGGCGGGCGATGCCCGCCCCTTGCCCCGGTCAGTACTTCTCGTAGGTCGGCTCGGCCGGGATCGGCTCGGGCTCGACGTAGACGACTTCTTCTTGCTGGCCGCAGGCTGCGACGAACGCCACCAGCGACAGGGCCATGAGGGCCTTGATGCTCTTGGACATCGGAAACTCCCATTCTGTTCTGGGGCGGGCCTCGACCCGTCCCCCGTCCGATTCAAGGCCGCTGTGCCGCGACCTTGCCAGATCATAACCGAACGAAATGCAATTGCACGGCCTGCGTGCGGGAATGCGCCCGGCTGTGCCCGAAAAAGCGCAGCTTTCCGCCAAGTTGAGCTCTGCATCGCAACAGCCTGCCGCACCGTCAGAACCCCTCCCAGATGCAGCGGCCGCCCTCGGGGCGGTAGGCTTCGAAGAACTGGGTCGCCTCCGGGTCGGGCTGGCCGAAGGTCACGGGCCCGTCCATCAGCGTTATCACGACCTGCGCGACACGCGGACCCAGATCGGAAAGCCGCGGCAGCGCATAGCTTTCGCAGAGATACGCCATGTCGCCCGCGGCAAGCTCGAACGGCATGGTGCCGCCCGCCCGCGCGATCTGCGGTGCAACGAAGCGGAAACGCGCCGTCAGTCCTGCCGGGCCAGGTTCGTCGGTGACGATATCGTAGAAGGTGACGGGCTGGCCCGAGGGCACGTCGATGCCGTCCGCCGCAGAAGCGGCGGGGGCGAGAAACGCCAGCACGATCCCCCATCCAGCCGATCTCATGCCGCCACCTTGCGCAAGAGGATGCGCCGCGCCTTCGGGTGGCCGGGCAAGGTCACGATCGGCCCCAGCGGCGCAAGGTCCCATACCTGCCCATCGGCACGCTTCAGCCGAAGATCGAGCAGGACCGCGCCATCGCCGGCCACCTGCCCGCGGAAAAAGTCGAGGTAGGTCGCCACGGGGTAGTGAAAGCCGCAGGAGACGAAACTCACCGCGAGATCCACGGTTCCGGCGCCCGCCAGGCCATCGCGGGCGGGGTTCACGGTGACCACCCGGCTTTCTGGCACGCCATTCGCGACGAGGAAGGCGCGGGCCGTTTCCAGACTGGTATAGGCCGCGCCCTCCTCGGCATAACCGAAATGGCGATGTTCGCTGGTTTCGATGTCGATCAGGACGATGTCGCAATCGAGGTCGCGATGGGCGAAGAGATCCCACATCGCATAGCCGCACCCGATATCTGCCACCCGGCGCGGCGCGATCTTGGCCAGCGCGGCCTGCTGCGCCCGGTATTCGGCGCGGATTACGCCCGCGACACGCCGCGCGATTTCGGGGCCCAGGCGGTCGATCTGCGCCTCGATCGGGCCCGCGTCGCCCGCGCTCCAGGCCTTGATAACCTTGCCGTAGCGGGGCACGTCATAGAGAACCTCGGAGCGCTGCAGCAGCATGTTGAGAAGGTCGTCCCGGCCAAAGACCGACAGGTCGAGCGCCCGGATTTCGGACGCCCGCGCCTCAGCCTCGATATCCAGTTCGACGATCTCGTGAACGGCCAACGACCAGCCCTCAGAGCGGAATGTTGTCGTGCTTTTTCCAGGGCATCGGGCGCTTCTTGTTGCGCAGCGCGGCGAAGGCGCGGCTAACCCGGCGGCGGGTCGACCGCGGCTGGATCACCTCGTCGATGAAGCCGCGCTCGGCCGCCACGAAAGGATTGGCAAAGCGGTCCTCGTAATCGGCCGTGCGCTTGGCGATCTTTTCCGCGTCGCCCAGTTCCGAGCGATACAGGATTTCGGTCGCCCCCTTGGCGCCCATCACCGCCACCTCGGAGGTGGGCCAGGCATAGTTGATGTCGCTGCGCAGGTGCTTGGAACTCATCACGACATAGGCCCCGCCATAGGCCTTGCGGGTGATCACCGTCACCTTCGGCACCGTCGCCTCGCCATAGGCGAAGAGCAGCTTCGCGCCATGCTTGATGACGCCATCGTATTCCTGCTTGGTGCCGGGCAGGAAGCCCGGCACGTCGACCAAGGTCAGGATCGGGATGTCGAAGCAGTCGCAGAACCGCACGAAGCGGGCGGCCTTGCGCGCCGAGTCGATATCAAGAACGCCGGCCAGCACCATCGGCTGGTTCGCCACCACGCCCACGGTGCGCCCTTCCAGCCGGATGAAGCCGGTGATGATGTTTTTCGCGAAATCCTCCTGGATCTCGTAGAAATCCCCCTCGTCCGCGACCTTCAGGATCAGCTCCTTCATGTCGTAGGGCACGTTGGGATTGTCCGGAATCAGCGTGTCGAGGCTGTCCTCGATCCGCTCGGGGTTGTCGAAGAACGGGCGCACCGGGGGCGCCTCGCGGTTGTTGAGCGGCAGGAAATCGACGAGACGGCGCACCTCGTACAGCGCCTCGACATCGTTCTCGAAGGCGCCGTCGGCGACCGAACTCTTCTTCGTATGCGTGGAGGCGCCGCCCAGCTCCTCGGCGGTGACGTGTTCGTTGGTCACGGTCTTCACGACGTCGGGGCCGGTGACGAACATGTAGGAGGAATCGCGCACCATGAAGATGAAGTCGGTCATGGCGGGCGAATAGACCGCACCACCCGCGCACGGCCCCATGATGACGCTGATCTGGGGCACGACACCGCTTGCCTCGATGTTGCGCTGGAACACCTCGCCGTAACCGGCAAGGCTGTCCACGCCCTCCTGGATGCGGGCGCCGCCGGAGTCGTTGATGCCGATGACGGGCGCGCCGTTCTCCATCGCCATGTCCATGATCTTGCAGATCTTCTGCGCGTGCGTGGCCGAGACCGAGCCGCCCAGAACGGTGAAATCCTGGGAAAAGACATAGACCTGCCGGCCGTTGATCGTGCCCCAGCCGGTTACCACGCCATCGCCGTAGGGGCGGTTTTCCTCCATGCCGAAATCGGTGCAGCGATGGGCCACGAACATGTCGAACTCTTCGAACGACCCTTCGTCCAGCAGCAGGTCGATGCGCTCGCGGGCGGTCAGCTTGCCCTTGGCGTGCTGGCTGTCGATCCGTTTCTCGCCGCCACCCATGCGGGCGATGTCGCGGCGGCGCTCGAGTTCGTGCAGGATGTCTTTCATCGGCGCTGGTCCCTTGCGGAAATTTGCGGCAACCTATCGACAGAAGAGGCAGTTTCAAAGCCCATATCGGCTAATTTGCAAACCATTGGCAGGCTTACGTCTGCATAATGCAAATCCGCAAATGCAGTGCCCGCGAAGCGATGGCGCCGTGCAGCGGGCACTGTCGGACACCACAGGGTCCCCGTTCAGGGCCGCGGCTGCAGCGAAAGAATTTTGATCGGATGGACAAAAGCGTCGCAGTGGCGTAGCGGAACGCCATGCCATCCTCGCCCGATCTGCGCTTTCTCGACCGGACCACGCCGCCGCATATCGCGACGCTGATCCTGCTCGCGGGGATTTCGGCGCTGTCGATGAACATCTTTCTGCCGTCGCTGCCGAACATGACGGCGCACTTCGACACCGAATACCGGCTGATGCTGCTGTCGGTGGCGCTTTACCTCGCGGTCAACGCGGTGTTGCAACTGTTCATCGGCCCGATCTCGGACCGCTACGGGCGGCGCCCGGTGCTGCTGGCCTCGCTCGCGCTGTTCCTGATCGCCACGCTCGGCTGCATCTTTGCACCCAACGCGGGCGTATTCCTGGCTTTCCGCATGGCGCAGGCGGTGGTGGTGACCGGCATGGTGCTGAGCCGGGCGGTGGTGCGCGACATGGTGCCCGATGCAGAGGCCGCCTCGATGATCGGCTACGTCACCATGGGGATGGCGCTGGTGCCGATGATCGGACCGGCGGTGGGCGGCGTTCTGGACGCGGCCTTCGGCTGGCAAGCCAGCTTCGGGATGCTGGCCCTGTTGGGCCTTGGCATGCTGGCGCTGACCTGGGCCGATCTCGGCGAAACCGCGCAGCCCCGCGAGACCAGCCTGCTGGCGCAGTTCCGCGAATATCCCGAACTCTTCCGCTCGCGCCGGTTCTGGGGCTACGCGCTGGCGGCAAGCTGCGCCTCGGGCGCGTTCTTCGCCTATCTCGGCGGCGCGCCCTTCGTGGGATCGGAGGTGCTCGGCCTGTCGCCCGCGGTGCTGGGCCTCTATTTCGGGCTGGTCGCCGTTGGCTACATGGCCGGGAACTACCTCTCGGGGCGCTACTCGGTGCGCGTCGGCATCAACACGATGATCTTCCGCGGCACGCTCGTCGCCTGTCTTGGCCCGCTGCTCGCGATGGCGCTGTTCGGCCTTGGGCTCGATCACCCGGTTTCGTTCTTCGGCTCGATGGTGCTGGTCGGGCTCGGCAATGGGATGACGCTGCCCAATGCCACCGCGGGGATGCTGTCGGTCCGCCCTCATCTGGCCGGCACGGCGAGCGGGCTGGGCGGCGCGATCATGATCGGCGGCGGCGCGGGGCTATCGGCACTGGCCGGTGCGGCCCTGGTGCCGAGCTCGGGACCCTGGCCGTTGCTGGCGATCATGCTGGCGACTTCGGCGGCGGCCGTCGCCTCGGTCGCCTATGTGCGCCGGATCGATTTGCGCGAAGGCCCGCTTGTCGGAACACCGCCGCCCGCCGCGCGCCCGCCGAGGATGTGAATCAGCGCTTGCGCCCAAGCTTTGCAAAGACTACGGCGCAGCGCGGCTAATCCGCAAAGACCACGGAACATGGCATGTCGACCCGAAAACTCTATGCCGGCGTGAAACTGCGCGAGACGCGCACGCGCCTGGGCCTCACGCAGAAGGATTTTGCCGGCAAGCTCGGCATCTCGCTGCCCTACCTGAACCAGATGGAGAACAACAACCGGCCAATCTCCTCGACCGTGCTTCTGGCGCTGGCCTCGGAATTCGGCTTCGACGTGACGGAATTGTCCTCGGGCGATGCCGAACGCCTGGTCTCGGACATGCGTGAGGCGATGGCCGACCCGGTCTTCGGCGACCTCACGCCCCCGCTCGCCGATCTGCGCCTGGCGGCTTCGAACGCCCCTGCCCTTGCCCGTGCCTTCCTCGAACTGCACCGCGCCTATCGCCAGAGCCACGAGCGGCTGGCCTCGCTGGACGAGGCGCTGGGGCGCGAGGACGCCGGGCTGCAGCCCTCGCCCTGGGAGGAGGTGCGCGACTTCTTTCACTATTGCGACAATTACATCGACGCGGTGGACCGCGCGGCCGAGCGGTTCGCCCGTCAGGCCGCGGGCGATGACGACCCCGAGCGGCGCGCGGCCCACGCCCTGGAGGCGGCCGGCATCACCCTGAAAACGCAGGACATGCCCGGCCTGCGCCACTATGACGAGAAGAGCCGGACCCTGACCCTGTCGGCGCGCCTGCGGGGACCGACCCGGCGCTTCCAGTTACTGCACCAGCTTGCGCTCATCACGCAATCGCAGCTGCTGGAGGCGACGCTCGACCTCGCCCGGTTCCAGACGCCCGAGGCGCGCGATATCGCCCGGATCGGGATGGCCAACTACTTCGCCGGCGCGGCGCTGCTGCCCTATACGCGCTTTCTGGACGCGGCGCAGGAGACGCGCCACGACCTGGAGCTGCTGGCCGACCGCTTCGGCGCCTCGGTCGAGCAGGTGGCCCACCGCCTTTCCACGCTGCAACGCCCGGGCGCCAAGGGCCTGCCGTTCTACTTCGTGCGGGTGGACCAGGCCGGCACCATCACCAAGCGTCACTCCGCCACCCATCTGCAATTCGCCCGCTTCGGCGGCGCCTGCCCGCTTTGGAACGTGCATCGCGCCTTCGAGACGCCGGGCCGGTTCCTGCGCCAACTCGCCGAGACGCCGGACGGCGTGCGCTATTTCTGCCTCGCATGCGACGTGACCAAGCCCGGCGGGGCCTGGGGCGCGCCGGTGCGCCGTTTCGCGATCGGGCTGGGCTGCGAGGTGAGACACGCCGACCGGCTGGTCTATGCCGACGACCTCGACCTGGGCAATTCCGCCGCGTTCGAGCCCATCGGCATCTCGTGCCGCATCTGCGAGCGGCGCAACTGCCACCAGCGCGCGGTGCCGCCGCTGGAACGACGGCTCAGCGTCGACGCCAACCGCCGCGGCGTGCTGCCCTACGAGGTCGCGGAATAGTTTTGACGTTTGCCTCCTCCTGCCCATAGTTAGCGTCAGGGAGCACAGGGAGGAGACCCATGGAACTATCCGGAAGCCGCCTTATCGGGGCGGATCGCGCAACCGTGTGGGAGAAACTCACGGACCCGGACACGCTGCAAGCCTGCATTCCGGGCTGCCAGGAACTGGAGGGCAGCATCGAGGACGGGTTCGACGCGGTGGTCAAGCAGAAGGTCGGCCCCGTGAAGGCGACCTTCAAGGGCGGGGTCACCGTCTCGGATCTGGTGGAGGAGCAGAGCTATACCATCGCCGGCGAGGGCAAGGGTGGCGTCGCGGGGTTCGCGAAGGGCCGCGCCGACGTGCGTCTGGAGGATGCCGAGGAGGGCGGCACCGAACTGATCTACGACGTGCATGCCGAAGTCGGCGGCAAGCTCGCCCAACTCGGCTCGCGGCTGATCCACGGCACGGCCCGCCGGCTGGCCGATCAGTTTTTCGACAATTTCGCGGCCGAGGTGGAAGGCCCCGCCGAAGAGACCGAAGACGCGGGCGCAGCCGCCCAGGGCTGAGCCCTGCGGCTCAGACCGTGGCTTCGTTCAGGATACGCGCGATCTCGTCCTTGAGATGCATGCGCTTCTTGCGCAACTCGGTGAGATGCAGGTCGTCGGTCGGCTCGACATCGGTTTCGGCCCGGTGCACCGCGCCGTTCACCTCGTGGTACTCGTCGAAGAGCCGCGCGAAATGGGCGTCGGTCTCCTTGAGATTGTGGATCAGATCCGACTTGTCGGGGAACTCTTCGGCCAGCTCGTGCGGCGTGTGCGACATGACCCCTCTCCTCTTTCCCTAAGCGTTCGGGGCACGGTAGGTGGGGCGAAGGCGGCCCGTCCTTGACCCGGATCAAACCCCGTGCGGTCAGGCCCCCAGCGCCTGCCCGTGCTTGAGGAGAATGGGTACGACAAGCTCCTCTTCGTCGACGAGGTGGCGATCAAGCAGGCGTTCGAAGCCCGACACCGCGCCCACGAGGTCGCCCGCGCGGGCGTGACGGGCGATCGGCTCGGCGCGGATCAGGCGGTTCGTCGTTTCGGCGAGCCGCGTCAGGTGGCCGTCGAGCGCGTGGTGATCGTGGTCCAGGATGTAGAATCCCCGTGTCAGCCGCGGTTCGAGCGTCTCGAGCCGCGGGAAATACGCGCTGTCCTCGATCCGGTGATGGGCGTGCAACTCGCTGAGGACGAGTTGCGCCGATCGCGCCACGCGGCGGGTGGCCCGGTCGGGATCGACGCGGCGGTCGAGCATGGCCTGGGTCTCCTCCTGGATCTGTGCCAGGAGGCGACGGAACAGAATGTGGCGATCCAGCCAGAACCGGGTCAGGCCGTCGAAGGCGGCATGGCTCTGCCAAAGGTCGCGCGGATGTTCGCGGACCAGTTCCGTTAGCGCATCGGGCAGACCCGTGCGCGTTTCCAGATCGACGTCTTCGGCCATGGCGGGGTTCTAGTCGCCCGCCGCGCTGCGGCAAGCCGCGTTCACGGTTTCGTGGCCGCGGGCGCCGATGCGCGGCGGCGAAGCACCGCCTCGCGCCAGGTGATGAAGACCACCGCACCCACGATCATCCCGCCGCCGAGGATCACCCAGCCGTCCACCGCCTCGTCGAACATCAGCCAGCCCACAAGCGTGGCCCAGACGAGCTGCAGGAAGGTGACCGGCTGGGTCACGGTCAGCGGTGCGGCGCGAAACGCCATGGTCATCGTGAAATGCCCTGCCGTCGCGAAGAACGCGACGCCGAAAAGCCACGATAGTTGAGTGAGCGTCGGCGTCACCCAGACCGCGAACGCGAAGGGCGCGAGTGCGATCGTCACCGAGATCGACAGCATGGCCACGACGACGGCGGCGTTGTCGCGCTCGCTGAGCTTCTTGGCCATCAGGTAGGACGCCCCGAAGAACAGCGCGGTGAACAGCATCGCGAGATGTCCGTCCGAGACCTCGCGAAATCCCGGCCGCAGGATCACCAGAACGCCCGCGAAGGCCACCGCGATGGCGAGGATGCGCCGCAGCGCCAGCCGTTCGCCGAAGACGAGCGCCGCGCCGATGGTCACGTAGACCGGGTTGAGATAGTTCATCGCCGTCACCTCGGCGATCGGGATGCGGGTCATCGCGTAAAACCAGCAGATGACGCCCAGCGCATGGGCGAGCCCGCGCCAGCCGTAGAGCACGAAGGCCGCGCGGTTCAGCCCCGCGCGGAACAGCGGGCGCAGCATCGGCGCGAGGAAGACGAGGCCGAGCAGATACCGCAAGAAGGCCGCTTCGGGCGCCGGCACGGCATCGCCCACATGTTTGACCAATGCGGTCACGGCGACGAAATTCGCCCCTGTCAGCAGCATCCAAAGGATGCCCACGATGGGGGGCGGGCCCCGGGATGCGTCTGCGCTGTCCGCCATGCGGCGACTTGAGCCCAACGCGGCCCGGGCTGCAAGGGCCGTGTCCGCCGCGCCGCGTCTGCGACCGGGCGAACAGCCGGAGCGCTGCGGAGCCTCGACTGGCCGCGCATCCGCATCCGGTCGCGTGGCCGTCTCAGCATTCAGCCGGATTAGCGGGGCGCAGGGTCCGTCAACTGCGCGTTAAGGACTTGTTTGCCATAATCGCCGCGACGGTCGGGGATCTCAGCCACAAGGACAACACCATGGGGCAGGGCTGGCAACCGCTGGCGGGCGAAAGCGATGCGGACGCGATTCTGCATGGCACGCCGCGTTTTGTCATGGTGCGGTCCGCCCCCTTAGTTCGGCAGGCACTGGCGTCGTTTTCCTTTCTGCTGGCGACGGTCCCCACGATCGGCCACCTCGCCGAGATTCCCATCCTGTACCGCCCGTTTCCGGGCGAGGCCGGCATTCACCCCCTGACGCTCACCGCGCTTGCGGCCCTCGCGCTGGCCCTTCTCTTGCAGCGCCCCTTCGCCCGCGCCGGCATCGCGGAACGCGGGCTTGTGGCCCTGGCCGCCGGCAGCGCCGTCGCACAGCTGGGCGAGGTGTTGCTGGCCGCCGGCACCGAACCGACCGCGGCCAATGTAAGCTCCGCCCTCGGGATCCTTGCGCTGGCAAGCGCACTGGCGCTGCGGCGCCGACGACCGGCCTGGCCGGCGATGATCCTGGCCGGCACCGCCGGCATGATCTGCCTGACGGCGTTCTTGGGATTCGCGATGGGAATCGGGCGGCTTCAGGGCGCGCTCTCGCCCTTCACGATGCTGATCATGGGGCCGCTCGTCCTTGCCGCGCAGATCGGCCAGGCCCGGCGCCCGGCGCTGCGCGCGCTGTTCCGCGACGACCAGTTGACGCGCGTGTTGCGCCTTGAACTGGCGCTGGCCGCGCTCGTGCCCATGGGGCTGGCGCTTGTGGTGTTCCGGTTCGATCCGCATGGCGCAAGCTCGGCGGATGCGGTCTATACTCAGGCGATGATCCTGTTCTGCTGCACCAGTGTGCTGGTGGCCGGCCGCATGCGCGACCGGCTGGATCACGAACGCCGGATGCTGGCGCGCGAATTGGAACGCGCCTCTTTCATCGACCCGCTGACCGGCCTGGCGAACCGCCGCGGCATCATGATGATGGCGAACCACGCGATACACGCGGCCCGGCGCAGCGACCGGCCGGTTTCGCTGGTTCTGTGCGATCTCGACCGGTTCAAGGCGATCAATGACTGGCTCGGCCACAGCGTGGGCGACCAGGTATTGCAGGCTGCGGCCACCCTGCTCGCAGGCCGCGTCCGGGTGTCGGACATCGCGGGGCGCTGGGGCGGCGAGGAATTCCTGTTCATCCTGCCCGACACGCCCCTCGCGGGGGCCGAGGCCTTGGCAGAGCTTCTGCGAATCGCCCTTTGCGAAGAGGTCGGGATCATGCCGTCGGGCGCGGTGGGCACCGGCGCGGGCGGCAAGCCGCTGACCGCGTCGTTGGGCTGCGCCCTTATAGATGTCGACCGGGCCGACGGGGTCGAACGGGCGCTCGAGGCGGCGGACAGCGCGCTTTACGTCGCCAAGCGCAACGGCCGGAACCAGGTCGCCAGCAGCCCGGCACCGGCCGCCACGCAGCCCGCCTGAGCGCCCGCGGCCCGGCTCAGAGCTGGGCGAGCACCTCGTCGCTCGCCTCGAAATTCGTGGTCACGCGCTGGACGTCGTCGTCGTCCTCGAGTGCCTCCACCAGCTTCATCAGCTTTTCCATGCCTTCGAGGTCGAGTTCGGTCGTGGTGGTCGGCTGCCAGATCAGCCGCGTCGACTCGCTCTCGCCGAGTTGCGTTTCCAGCGCCGAGGCCACGTCGTTGAGGTCGGTGTCGGCGCAGAGGATGACATGCCCGTCCTCGGAGCTCTCCACGTCCTCGGCGCCGGCCTCGATCGCGGCCATCATCACCGTGTCGTCATCGCCCGCGTCGGGGGTATAGCGGATCTCGCCCTTGCGCTCGAACATGAACCCGACCGAGCCCGTCTCGCCCAGGTTGCCACCGTTCTTGGTGAAGGTCGACCGCACATTGGACGCGGTGCGGTTGCGGTTGTCGGTCATCGCCTCGACGATCACCGCAACGCCGTTCGGCCCGTAGCCCTCGTAGCGGATTTCCTCGTAGGCGTCGCCCTCTCCACCCTGCGCCTTCTTGATCGCCCGCTCGATATTGTCCTTGGGCATCGAGTTCGACTTGGCGTCCTTGATGGCCAACCGCAGCCGCGGGTTCTTGTCGGGGTCGGGGTCCCCCATCTTGGCCGCGACCGTGATCTCCTTCGAAAGCTTGGAGAACAGCTTTGCGCGCACCGAATCCTGCCGGTTCTTTCGGTGCTGGATGTTCGCCCATTTCGAATGGCCTGCCACGGGGTGCCTCCGCTAGGTGATTTTCGAATCGGCGACTCTATAGGCCAAGGACGCGGGGACAGGCAATGCCGCCCGGTGGCCGCACCCCTCAGGCGGGCCCCACGCCCGCGAGCGTGCCGAGCGTCAGCAACAGGCGCAGCGCCAGCCCCCCGCCAAGCATGACCATCGCCCAAAGCGGCAGAAGCGTGTGCACGCCGAGAAAGAGTTGCGCACGTTCCTCGTGCCCCACGATCCGCGCCCGGGCGGCGCCGAGCCGGTCGGGCGGCGGCGGCGCGGCCTCCAGCGCATCGCGCAGGCGACGCGCCTGCCGCGCGTGCCAGTTCGACCGCACGACCCCCGCGAAGGAATAGAGCGCCGGGATCACCAGCATCAGGTGCGAGACGGCCTCGACACGGTCGAGCGCCCCGGCGCCGATCACCGCGGCCGCACCGAGATATCCAGTTCCAGCCCCAGAAGCTCGGCCATCGCGATCAGGACCCAGAGCTTGGGTCCCTCCTTCGACTTGCCGCGCACGATGTCGGACACCGTGGCGGGCGCGAAACCGAACGCCTCGGCCAGTTCGTTCACCGAGTTGGGCCGCCGGCTCAGCATCTCGCGCATGAGCCGCGCCGCCTCGATCCGCGACAGTTCCTTGGCGCTGTCGGAGAGCACCGCCCAACGCTCCCGTGGGGACAGCGCCTCGAGATCCTCGGCGATGCGAGCCTCGATATCGACCGGCTCGGCGGGCAGCGGCCCGTCCTCCCCGGCCTCGGGGCGGAGGGCGGCGGAGGCCCCGCCGTTTCGGGGCGCTTCGGCGAGTGCGGCGCGCTGGGTCTGTGCCATGGTCGCTCCTGTTAGCTTGCAGGCTAATACTTGGGTGTCCCAGCCTGCCATGTCAAGCCTTCAGATAGGGTTGCACCTCCGCATGCAGCGTCGCGAAACCCGCCCGACGGGCCAGATTGCGCTTCTGCTTGCCAAAGGCCGGAAGGCTGCCGAGCCAGTGCATCACCAGGGTCGGCGCCGGCGCCTCGACGTAAAGGCCCAGCGCCGCGGCCCGCTGCCGCTCGAAGACGAAACCGCACGCATAGCAGTACGGATCGGCGCGTGCGATCTCGCTCTCGGTATCGGGCAGCGCGGCGACTTCGGCGTTGAGGAACAGCGCCACCGCGCGGGAGGGCGGGCCCCAGGCGTCGCGGAAGCGCTGGGCTTCGTCTATCCGGTCCCGCCTGAGGTCCGGGGGCACATGGGCCGCGTTGAACCCGTCGACCCCGCGCGCGATCACCCGGCGCACCACGGCGGCGCGCTTGAGCGCCTCCACCTCGTCCTGCCGGGTCCGGCCGCGCGGGGGCACGGTGCGGCGGCCGAACTCCTCGGAATAGATGACCTTCACCATGCCGTCCCCCGCGCTTGCCGCCGAACTCTTCCCGCCCGGATCGCGGGCTGTCAACCGGACCGGGCCTTGGGCCGTGACCGCAGCCGCCGGAGCGGGTAGAAGCGGAAGGAATGACCCAGGAGCAGATCATCCTCTTCGCGCTGTTCGGCACGGTGTTCGCAGCCCTGATCTGGGGGCGCTGGCGCTACGACCTGGTGGCGTTCACGGCCCTGCTGGTGGGGGTGGTGCTTGGCGTCGTGCCGGCCGACCAGGCGTTCTCGGGCTTCGGTCACCCCGCCACACTGATCGTGGCGCTGGTGCTCGTGGTCTCGGCCGGGCTGGTGCGGTCGGGCGCGGTCTACCTGATCACGCGCACGATGGTCGACAGCGCCCGCGGGCTGGGCGCCCATATCGCGGTGATGGGCGGCGTGGGCGGCGTGCTGTCGGCCTTCATGAACAACGTCGCCGCGCTGGCGCTTCTGATGCCGGTCGACATCCAGACCGCGCGCAAGGCGGGGCGCCCACCCGGGCTCAGCCTGATGCCGCTTTCCTTCGCGACGATCCTGGGCGGCCTGGTGACACTGATTGGCACGCCGCCCAACATCATTATCGCCTCGATCCGCGAGGAGTCGCTCGGCGAACCCTTCCGCATGTTCGACTTCGCCCCTGTCGGCGGCGTGGCGGCGGCGGCGGGACTGATCTTCGTCGCCCTTGTCGGCTGGCGCCTGATCCCGCGGGGGCAGCGCCTGTCCGCGGCCAGCGAACCGATGTCGGCCTTCGCGCCCTATATCGCCGAGCTCACCGTGCCCGAAGGCTCCGGGCTGATCGGCCGGCGGCTGGGCGACCTGGAGCCGGAAGCCGAAACCAACGACGTCGCGATCCTGGGCCTGGTGCGCGACGGCAAGCGCCGCTACGGCACCCAGCGCGGCACCCCGCTGGCGGCTGGCGACGCCATCGTGCTGGAGGCCGCGCCCGAGGCGCTCGACGAGTTCCGCACCGCGCTTTCGCTGGATTTCGCCGAGGCCGAACGCCAGGAAAAGCTGCGCGCCGCCGGCGAGGGCCTGTCGCTGGTCGAGGTCGTGGTGCCCGACCAGGCGCGCATCGCCGGCAAGTCGGCGCAGGTGGTCGGGCTCGGCTGGCGGCGGCGCACGGTGCTTCTGGGCATCTCGCGCCAAGGCCGGCCGATCAAGAGCCAGATCCGCAAGACCCGTGTGCGACCAGGGGACATCCTGCTGCTGCTCGCACCACAGGACATGACGCAGGACGTGGTGGACTGGCTGGGCTGCCTCACGCTGGCGGACCGGGGACTGGCCGTGACCGATATCGGCAAGGTCTGGGTGGCGATCGCCATGTTCGGGGCGGCAGTGGCGGCGGCGAGCCTGGGCCTGATCGACCTGCCGATCGCGCTCGGGCTGGTGGTGGCGGGCTATCTCTTCGCTCGCATCGTACCGCTGACCGAGGTCTACGACCACGTAGAATGGCCGGTTGTGGTTCTGCTCGGCTCGATGATCCCGCTGGGCGTGGCGCTCGAGGAGGCGGGCGGCACGCGGCTGATCGCGGACGCGCTGGTGGGGCTGACCGGCGATCTGCCCGCCTGGATCACCCTGACGGTCCTGATGGTGGTGACGATGACGCTGTCGGACGTGCTGAACAACACCGCGACGGCGGTGGTGCTGGCACCCGTGGGCATCCAGATGGCCGACAGCCTCGGCGTGAACCCGGACCCCTTCCTGATGGCGGTGGCCGTGGCGGCGTCCTGCGCGTTCCTCACGCCGATCGGGCACAAGAACAACACCCTGATCCTCGGGCCGGGCGGCTACCGCTTCGGGGATTACTGGCGCATGGGATTGCCGCTGGAGGTGCTGGTCATCGCGACATCAGTGCCGGCGATCCTGGTGGTCTGGCCGTTATAGGCCGGCCGGGGGCCCTGCCCCCGGCCCCCCGGGATATTTCCGGCCAGAAGAAGAACGAGGACCGCGCGACACCGGGGCATCCGCTTGCAGCGGCGCCCTCATCGGCCGGCGGCGACCCGCGCGGCGGCCTCGAGCGCGCCCGGGCCGTGGGGCAGGCCCAGCGCATCGAGCCCGGCCTCGATGGCGCCAAGCGCGCCGAGGACCATATGCGCGTTGACGTGGCCCATATGGGCAAGGCGGAAATAGCCGTGCCAGGCCGGGTCACCCGGCGCCGCCATGCCGAGGCCGATGCCGAGCGTCACTCCCGCGGTCTCGGACAGCCAGTCGCGCAGGGCGGTGCCGTTGGGCGGGTCGATCCGGGCCGAGGTCACGGCATGGCTGCGGCTGGCCGGGTCGGCCACGTTGAGCGCGAGCGAGCCCTCGCCCCCCCAGGCGTCGAAGGCGGCCCAGACCGCACGGGCAAGCCGTTCGTGGCGCGCCCAGGCGGCCTCCATGCCCTCCTCCTGCACCAGCATGTCGAGTGCGGCGCGCAGCCCGTAGAGGTGATGCGTGGGCGCGGTGCCCCAGAAATACTGGTAGAAGACTTCCGGTTCGGAACGCATCCGCCAGTCCCAGTAGGGCGTGACGCAGTCGGCGCGCTCGCGCGCGGCCTCGGCGCGGGGCCCGAAGAACACGAAGCCCATGCCGGGCGGCACCATCAAGCCCTTCTGACAGGCCGAGATCATCACGTCGACGCCCCAGTCATCCATCTCGAACCGGTCGCATCCCAGCGAGGCGATGCAGTCGACCATCAGGAGAGCGGGATGCCCGGCCGCGTCCAGCGCGGCGCGCAGAGCGGGGATGTCATTCCTGACGGAGGTGGCGGTGTCGACATGGGTGAGCGTGACCGCGCGGATCGCATGGCCGCCGTCCTCGGCCAGGCGCGCGGCCACCCGGTCGGGATCGACCGCCGCGCTCTTGCCGAAATCCATCACCTCGACCTCGGCGCCCAGCCCGCGAGCGGTCTCGGCCCAGCCGTGACCGAAGCGGCCGGTCGCGAGCGCCAGGACCCGGTCGCCGCGCGCGATCGTATTGGCCAACGACGCCTCCCAGACCCCGTGGCCGTTGGAAATGTACATCGCCACCTTGTGCCGGGTCCGCGCCACGGCGCGCAGGTCGGGCAGCAGACCGGCCAACAGCTCGACCATCGCCCCGCCATGGATCTCGGGCGCGGGGCGGTGCATCGCCTGGAGCACGCGGTCGGGGATGACGGAAGGGCCGGGGATGGCGAGATAGGAACGGCCGTGGCTGAGGGACATGCCGGAGACTCCGAAGGGAATACGCAACCTGTTAGGCCGGGGCACGGGGGGCGTCAATCGCTTGTCAGGGGCGCGCTTTCGGTCTATTCCGCCTGCTCGAGCCGCAAGGCCCCGGGGAGACAATGTTCGACCAGATCAAGACCCGTTTCGAGGCGTTCGACCGCCGCGTGCGCGACGCCTTCGGCGGCGACTTCACGACGCCCGGGGGGCGGCGCGCGGCGTTCTGGCATTTCCAGGTAATGGACCATGCCGCCCTGCGGACGCTCTGGACCAACCTGCATGAAATCGCGCCCGGCGCCTGGCGGTCGAACCAGCCCGACCCGCGCAGGTTGCACCGCTATCGCGACATGGGCATCCGCACCGTCCTGTCGCTGAGGCGCAGCGGCACGTCCAGCCACCACCTGTTCGAGGAAGAGGCCTGCCGGGACCTGGGGCTGACGCTGGTGAACCAGCGGATGCACGCGCGCCAGTTGTTGCCGGCCGGGCAGCTTCTGGCGCTGCTCGACCTGTTCGAACGGATCGAGAAACCCTTCGTGATGCATTGCAAGTCGGGATCGGACCGGGCCGGCTTTGCTTCGGCGCTGTATCTCATTCACATGGAGGGCGCGTCGGTGGCCGAAGCCCGCCGGATGCTGCACTGGCGCTATATCCATTTCCGCAACTCCGCGAGCGGCATCCTCGACGCGATGCTGGACGCCTTCGAGGCCGACATACGCGCAGAACCGATGCCGCTGCGCGACTGGATCGCGACGCGCTACGACCCCGAGGCGATCACCGCCGCGTTCCGCGCCGGGCGGGGGCGCTGAGAATGGACGCTCCCCAGAACAGCCGCCCGGTGGTGCGCTGGATCTGGCGCGGTTATCTGCGCTACCATCTTGCTGCGATCGGCGCGGCCATGGCGCTGATGACGATCGAGGGCGGTGCGCTTGGCGCGCTCAGCTACCTGTTCAAGCCGATGTTCGACCAGATCTTCGTCGCCGGCGAGGCAGAGGCGATCCCGCTGGTGGCCGGCGCGATCCTCGCACTGTTCCTGGCGCGGGCGGTGGCCGGGCTCGGCCAGCGGCTGCTCATGGCGCGCGTCGCCCTGCGCGTCTCGGCCGCGCTGCAGCGCGACCTTGTGGGGCATATGCTGACGCTCGACAGCCTGTGGTTTCAGAAGACGCCGCCCGGCAACCTGATCGAACGGGTCCGGGGCGATACCCAGGCTGCGGCGATGGTCTGGAACACCGTGTTCACGGCGGCCGGGCGCGATATCGTCTCGCTCATCTCGCTTTTTGCCGTGGCGCTCTCGATCGACTGGATCTGGACGCTGATCGCGCTGGCTGGCGTGCCGCTGCTGATCGTCCCGCTCGTGATCCTGCAACGCTGGATCCGGCAGACCACGCGGGCCGCCCGCGCGGCGGCGGCCGCGATTTCCAGCCGGCTCGACGAGGCGTTTCACGGCGTGACGACGATCAAGCTCAATCGCCTCGAGGCGCGCGAGGACGCGCGCTTCGCCGAAACGGTCGACGGGTTCGTGAAGGCCCAGTTCCGCTCGCAGGGGGGCCAGGCGGGAATGCCCGCACTGGTGGACCTCGTCGGCGGGGTGGGCTTCGCCGCCGTCGTGGTGTTCGGCGGGCTCCAGATCATCGAGGGCGACAAGACGGTGGGCGAGTTCATGTCGTTCTTCGCCGCCATCGCGCTGGTCTTCGAGCCGCTCCGGCGCCTCGGTCGGGTCTCGGGCGCATGGCAGGCGGCGCTGGCCAGCCTCGAACGCCTGTATGCCGTGTTCGAAGAGCGTCCCACGATCCTGTCGCCAGCCACGCCCCGCACCCTGCCCGCCCCGGGCGGCGCCTGCGATGTCGCGCTGGACGACGTGCATCTGGCCTATGGCGACGCCCCGGCGCTGCGGGGGCTGACCTTCACCGCGAAGGCGGGCCAGATGACCGCGCTGGTCGGGCCTTCGGGGGCCGGCAAATCGACCGTGTTCAACCTGCTGACCCGGCTGGTCGAGCCGCAGCGCGGGCAGGTCACGGTGGGCGGCGTCCCGGTCGACGCGTTGCCGCTGACCGAGCTGCGCGACCTCTTCGCCGTGGTCACCCAGGAGGCGCCGCTCTTCGACGAGCCGCTGCGCGACAACATCTGCCTCGGCCGCAAGGTGTCCGACGCCCGGCTCGACGAGGTCGTGCGCGCCGCCCATATCTCGGAATTCCTGGCCGCCCTGCCTGAGGGTCTCGACAGCCCGGCCGGCCCCAGAGGCTCCAACCTTTCGGGAGGGCAGCGCCAGCGCGTGGCGATCGCGCGGGCGCTGCTGCGCGACGCGCCGATCCTGCTGATGGACGAGGCGACCTCGGCGCTCGACTCCCGTTCGGAGAAGATCGTGCAGGAGGCGCTGGCCGATCTTGCCCGGGGGCGCACCACGCTGGTCATCGCCCACCGCCTGGCGACGGTGCGCAACGCCGACCGGATCGTGGTCATGGATGCGGGCCGCGTGGTCGAAGAAGGCACGCACGAGGCGCTTCTGGCAAAGAACGGCATCTATGCCGGGCTCCACCGGCTGCAATTCGCCTCGGAAGCCTGACGCAAAGCCCCTATATCGGGGGTGAGGCAGAATAGGAGGCACGGAGATGCAGGGCGAAGCCGCGAGCGACAGGACGGTTCTGAAGATCACCGGCGAGGACCGCGCGTATTTCCTGCAAGGTCTGGTCACCAATGACGTGTCCGACGTAGACGGACGGCTGGTCTATGCCGCGATGCTGACGCCCCAGGGGAAGTATCTGGCCGATTTCTTCCTCACCGCACGGGACGACACGATCCTGCTCGACGTCAAGACCGATCTCGCCGAGGCGCTGATCCAGCGGCTGTCGATGTACAAGCTGCGCGCAAGGGTCGAGATCGCGCCGGCGGGACTGCATGTGCTGCGCGGGCTGGGCGAGCCGCCCGCGAGCGCCCTGCCCGACCCGCGCCATGCGGCACTGGGCTGGCGCGCCTATGTCGACGAGCCCGGACCGGAGGGCGCGACCGACTGGAACGCGATCCGCGTAACCCATTGCATTCCCGAGACCGGCATCGAACTGGTCCCCGAGGAGACGTTCATCCTCGAAGCGGGGCTGGAGCGGCTTCACGGCGTCGATTTCCACAAGGGCTGCTACGTGGGCCAGGAGGTCACGGCGCGAATGAAGCACAAGACCGAACTGAAGAAGGGGCTTGCAACCGTCACCGTAGAGGGCGCGGCGCCCGTGGGCACGGCGATCATGGCGGGCGAGAAGTTGGCCGGCACGCTGTACACGCAGGCGGGCGGTCGCGGCATCGCGCATCTGCGCTTCGACCGGGCCGACGGGACAATGACCGCGGGCGAGGCCGCCGTCAGCCGCGAGTATGGCTGACCGGGCCGCCATCGAGGCGGCGCTTGGCGCGCCGGTCTCGAGGCTTGCGCCGCTGCATGGCGGCGACCTGTCGGAGGTGGCGCGCGTGTCCCTCGCCGATGGTGCGACCGTCGTTGCCAAGACCGGACCCCTTGTCGCGCAAGAGGCGCGGATGCTGGAGGTCATCGCGGCGGCGGGGGCGCCCTGTCCGCGGGTGATCGCCGTCGCGGGCGACGTCTTGATCCTGGAACATCTCCACGAAGCGCGGCCCGGCGCGGCGGGCTGGCGCGCGCTGGGCGAGGCGCTCGCGCGGCTTCACGCAGCCGAAGGCGAGAGCTACGGGTGGTCGGAAGACTATGCCTTCGGCTCAGCGACCCTGCCCAACGCGCCGACGCAGGATTGGCCGGCCTTCTGGGCCGAGCGCCGGCTCCTGGCGTGGCCCGAAACGCTGCCGGGCGATATTGCCGCGCGTGTCGAGCGGCTGTCTGGGCGCCTGGCCGACCTGCTGCCCCGGACGCCGCCGCCGGCGCTGCTGCATGGCGATCTCTGGGCCGGCAACGTGCTGTTCACGACGGAGGGCGCCGCACTGATCGACCCGGCCTGCTATCATGGCCATGGCGAGGTCGACCTCGCCATGCTGCACCTCTTCGGGCGGCCCCCGCCCCAGCTCCTTGAGGGCTACGGCACGCCCGAGCCGGGCTGGGAAGACCGCCGCGCGCTCTACCAGCTATGGCCGGCGCTGGTGCACCTGCGGCTTTTCGGCGGCGGATACCGAGGGATGGTGGGGGGCTGCCTGCGTGCGCTGGGGGCCTGACGGGCGGCCCTTCGAACAAGGGCGGCCCCCTCGCACCGCCCCGCGTGCTCAGGCGCGTTCGGCGTATTCCATGGTCTCGGTGTTAACCACGATCTCCTCTTCGGGGCCGACGAAGGGCGGGACCATCACCCGGACCCCGTTGTCCAGAAGCGCCGGCTTGAAGCTGTTGGCCGCAGTCTGCCCCTTGACCACCGGCTCGGTCTCCTCGATCCGGCAGGTCACCTTCTGGGGCAGCGTGACGTTCAGCGCCTCGTTTTCGTAATACTCGATCTCGACCGTCATCCCGTCCTGCAGGAAGGGCCGCCGTTCGCCGAGGAGGTCGGCGGGCAGTTCGATCTGCTCGAAGGTGTCGGTATCCATGAAGACGAGTTGGCCGTCGTTCTCATAGAGAAACTGCTGGTCGCGCTGCTCCAGCCGGACACGTTCCACCTTGTCGGCGCTGCGGAAGCGTTCGTTCAGCTTGGAGCCGTTGCGCAGGTTCCGGAGCTCCGCCTGCGCGAAGGCGCCCCCCTTGCCGGGCTTGACGTGCTCGACCTTCACGACCGACCACAGCCCGTCATTGTGCTCCAGCACGTTGCCGGGGCGGATTTCGTTGCCGTTGATCTTGGGCATCGGGGAACCGTTAATGCTTGGTTGAAGGAGATTTCGCGCGCACCTATATCTTGTCGACGTGAGGCTGGCAAGACGACTAGATCGGGTAAGGCTTCGGAGCAAGCCATGCGCCCAGCGCATGCATGACATTCGAAAACTGCAATACCGAATCGCAGCAAAACCGTCATATTCGGCTGCATGCCCGACATGCAAGAGCAATAATAAAAGGACCACGAGATGGCCGATTTCGTTGATGGCACAGCATTCAACCACGAACAGGGGAACCGTGCCCGCAAACTGTTCGCTGCCGTTGTGCTGGCCGCTCTGGACGACGCGATCGCGGATGACAAGAAATACGGCAACGGGCCCGAGCAGATCGCCCGCTGGGCGCGTTCGCGCGACGGTCGTGAAGTATTGTCTTGCGCCGGGATCGACCCGAACGAACGTGTGGTGCAGGGCCTGATGGAGTTCGTCGCCCGCGGCGTGCGGACCTCGGTGGCTTTGTCGCGCGAGGAAAGCGAACGGCGCCAGTTGCGGGCGCTGGAAGACGAAGCCGAAGCTGCGTAGGCCGGTCAGCCGGCCCGCCAGAAATGACGCGCCCTTACGGGCGCGTTTTTCGTTCATCGCCGGGCTTGAGCTACTCCAGGTCGCGCGCGGCCAAGGCCCGGCTGACCTCGCGCCGGACAAGCTTGCGCACGTTGCGGGTGATCCGTTCGCCAAGGGCGCCCTGCAATTCACCGCGCACGACCTCGGTGACGAGATCGCGCAACATCTCCTCGTCAATCAGAACGGTATCTGCGATGTCGTCGTTCGCCTGTGGCGGCACCTCGGCCGGCGGCACATCCGTTTCGCCCGCCGGGGCGGCGCGGTCGGGGCGCCCCCAGCCGGTGGCAGCCGCCAGCGCCTCGGTCCCGTCCGGTTCCCAGTCGTCGTCGCAGCCGGCAACTGCCGCCTCGAGCTCGGCAATGCGCTGCTCGAGTGTGGCGGCATCGCAGTCGTCGGCCTCCGACGCCCTGACAGGTTCGGCCGACTCTGGCGGCTGCGGTTCGGTCAGGAACAGCGGCCAGGTCTCGCGCGGGCCCCGCGCCGGCGCGGCGTCCGCCCGCTGCGCCTGATCGAGCCGCAGAGCCGGGCGCGTGCCGTTTGCATCGGGCTCGGGCGTTGCCGGCTCGGGGGGCACGCGCAGCGCGGGCGTCAACAGCAGGCAGGCCGGCCGCTCGGCCACAGCCGTCGTCGGCTCATCAGAGACAAGCCGACGGATCGAGGAGAGAACATCCTCGACCTCGCGGGATTTCGCTGTTTCCGACATCGGCGTTTCCGGTTCAACGTCCACCCCGAATCCTAGCCGCAAGGACGCGAATAGACAACAATCGGTTGTGCTAGTCCCGGCCGATGCTTTCCAGGACCCGGTCGAGTTTGCGACCCTGCAGGCTCTTGGCGGGGGCGGTGCTGACCGCGTTGTAATAGGCGCGCGGATCGTAGGTCGGGATGCCCAGCCCCAGGTGCTGGACCGTCAGCAGGCCCATCGAGGACAGCACCCTGTAGATCGCGACATACTGGTTTGCCTCGGCATCGACCCGCGAGGTGCGCGCATCCAGAAGCTCCTGCTCAGCGTCGAGCACGTCGAGCGTGGTGCGCGCCCCCAGCCGCGCCTCTTCCCGCGTGCCCTCGAAGGCCAATTGGGCGGCCTGGATCTGGCGGTCGGTCGCCTCGAGCTGGGCGCGCGCGACGGCCAGGCTGGACCAGGCGCTGCCGACCTCCTCCTCGATGAGGCGGACGACCTGCAACAGCCCCGCGCGGGCGCGCTGGACATTGGCGCGGGCCTGGCGTTCGGCGGAATAGAGCGCGCCACCGGCATAGAGCGTCTGGTTGACGTCGAGGGTCACGCCCTTGGATTCCCGGCCCTGCTCCAGCTTGCGGATATTGGCGCCTGCGGTCACGGTCGGCCCCTGGGCCGCTTTGGCGCGTGCCAGGTTCAACTCCGCCACGCTGACATTATGCTGAGCCTCGACGATATCGGGATGTGACTTCACCGCGACGGCGCGGGCGGCATCGGTGCTTTGCGGCATCGCCGGCAGGCGCGGAATCCCGCTGAGCTGCCCCGGATAGCGGCCGATCGCCCGCTTATAGGCTTCGCGCGCCACGGCCAGGCTGCCCTGCGCGGCCACCAGGTTGGAGCGCGCCGCAGCCAGACGCGACTGCGCGAGCGAGACGTCCGTCCGCGTGACTTCCCCCACCTCGAACCGATCTTCGGCCGCGCGAAGCTGCTGGGTGATAAGGCGTACGTTGTTCTCGGCAAGCGACACGTTCTGAACCGCGGCGAAGACGTCCATGTAGGCCTGCACCGCGCCCAGCAACACGTCCTGTTCGACGCCCAACAGCGCCGCGCGCGTGGCCAGCACCGTCTCCTTGGACGCATCCACCGCAAGCCGGTTCTGCCCGTTGTCATACAACGTGAGCTGCGCCGAAAGCTCCGCAAAGGCGGTCGTCGTGCTATCTCCAGTCGGATTTGCGGCCGTCGGGCTCGGGTCCGAATAGGTCCCCCTGAGCAGGAAGTTGAAGACCGGGCGGAGTTCGGCCACCGCCTGGGCCACGTCCTCGTCGGCGGCGCGCAGCACCGCGCGGTTCTGCTCCAACAGGTGTGAGTTCTTGTAGGCCGCCACCAGGGCATCGGTCAGGGTCTGGGCCCGGGCACCGTGCCCACCTGCAAAGACCGCCGCCGCCAACGCGGCACCGGCGAACGTTCTCAGAAATCTGCTCATCTTCTGCTCTTGCCTCTCGTTCTGACCGCACCCGCCGGCACGGCGACCTTGCTTGCGTCGCGATGTCCCCCCTAGAACTCGAAGGCCGGGGCCCGCTCGAAGCCCGGCAATACCGGTGCGGCGGCGTTGAACAGGAACCGCCAATTCAGCGCCCCCTCGATCTTCCAGCCAACCCGCGCCACCCCGAGCGCCCCCTCCATGAAGAGCGCAACGACCCGCCCGCCCTCCTTCAACTGCTCGGCGATGACCTGCGGAATCTCTTCCACCGCACCCTCGATCACGATCGCGTCGTAGGGCCCGTGCTGCGGCGCGCCGGCGGCTAGGGCCGCGTGTTCGACGGCCACGTTGTCGACACCGTGCTCACCGAAGGCGGCCTGCGCGTCACGGGCCATGCCCTTGTCCTCTTCCACGGCGACCACCGCGTCGGCCATGCGGGCCAAAACCGCCGCCGAGTAGCCCAAGCCGCAACCGAGATCGAGCACGAGGTCGCCGGGACCAATGTCGATGGCCTCCAGCATCTTGGCGAACGTGCGCGGCTCCAGCACCGTGCGCCGGGACGCAAGCGTGATGTTCTCGCCGATATAGGCTGCGCTGCGCAGCGGCGGCGGCACGAATTCCTCGCGCGGCACGGCGAGAAAGGCGTCGATGATCGGCAGGCTGGTGACGTCCGCCGGCCGGACCTGGGTATCGACCATGGCCTCGCGGCGGGCGTCGTAGTCGGGCATTTGGTGGTGCTCTCGAGCTTGAAATGGAATTGGCTTGGTGATGCCACAGAACACTGTCTGCGGCAATGGCCCGGGCGCAACCGGGTATCGGGTATGGCAGGTGGGGAACATCCCTTGCGGCCCCCCGCGCCTTGCGATATGAGGCTGATCGGCCAAGGCGAGTTGGCGGAGTGGTTACGCAGCGGATTGCAAATCCGTGTACGCCGGTTCGATTCCGGCACTCGCCTCCATTTCATTCTAAATCAAAGGGTTAGCGACTGAGCGGTCGGGTGTGACACAAAGTGGGACACACGCCCTATGATGCTGTCATCCTATCTAAGCCACTCTCGGCACGGTGTTTATTACTTCCGCTGGCCTATCCCTCCGTCCAAAGAGGGAAAGCGGACCACGGTTCGCATCTCCCTGCGGACCCGGTGCCCGGATCGGGCTGGTGATTTGGCCCGCCATCTTGCATCCTGCGGACGAATACTGCGTGAGAACAATGCATTGGCGGCCGATAGTGCCCTTGGGCGTGGTGTAAGAGCGCCGACCTTCGGAGAGGTCCGAGGTTGATCAGGTCGCCACGGCGGGCAGCCTGCCGGTGGGAGTGTCGGTGACGCGGGCGGTGGTTTCAAGCGACATGTACCTGCGCGCGACGGTCCACTCGTCGTTGGTCTCCAGCATCAGCGCTCCGACGAGCCGGATGATTGCTCCGTCGTTGGGAAAGATCCCAATCACGTCGGCACGGCGCTTGATCTCGCGGTTCACCCGTTCGAGTGGGTTCGTGGATGCGATCTGGGCCCAGTGCTCGCGGGGGAAGTCCATGTAGGCGAGGATGTTGTCACGGGAGGCGTCCATGAAGGTGCCGAGCTTTTCGATCTTCACACGCAATGCGTCGGCGACGGTTTCCCACTGGCCCTCGGCGTCGGCCTTGCTCTCCTGGGCGAAGATCGTCTTCAGCATCGCGGCCACTGCCGTGCGCTGCTTGGCCGGTGCATGTGCCAGCGCGTTTCGCATCCAGTGAACGCGACATCTCTGTTGGGTAGCATTGAACACCCGCCGTGCAGCCGCCCGCAGGCCCTTGTGATCGTCGGCGATCACCAGCTTCACGCCGCGCAGGCCGCGGTCGGCCAGCGAGCGCAGGAAGTCCGTCCAGAACGTCTCGGCCTCGGAAGGGCCTGTGGCGACGCCCAGAACTTCCCGCTTGCCGTCCTCATTGACCGCCACGGCCACTATCACGGCACGACTGACGATCCGTCCGCTGTCGCGGACCTTGAGGTAGGTGGCATCGAGCCGGAGGTACGGTCACGCCCCTTCCAGCGGCCGGGTGAGGAAGGCGTTCACCCGCTCGTCGATCTCGGCGCAGAGCCGGCTGACCTGGCTCTTCGAAATCCCGCCCGCGCCCATAGCCTTCACCAGATCGTCCACAGATCGGGTCGAGATGCCGTGCACGTAGGCTTCCTGGATCACGGCAACCAGGGCCTTCTCCGCCGTCCGGCGCGGTTCGAGGAAGCTTGGGAGATAGCTGCCCTTGCGCAGCTTCGGGATCTCCAGCGCGATCCGCCCTGCACGGGTGTCCCAGTCCCGGTCGCGGTATCCGTTCCGTTGAACTTCCCGCAGGGGCGACCGCGCGCCCTTCGCTGCGCCGGTCCGCGCCTCGACCTCCATCTCCATGATGCGCCCCGCTGCGAATGCCAGCATCTCGCGCACAAGGTCGCCGTCGGCCTGCTTCTCAACCAGCTCAAGCAGCGCCATTCTCTCATTGGTCATCGTCGTCTCCGTCTTGGGTTTCGAGTGTCGCAACCCGAACCTTTTCCGAAGATCGACGGTGGCCACCAGCGTCACCACCGGCCGCGCGCTGCGCTACGCCGGAGGCTCCGCGCGCGGCCTCCTACACCAAGCGTTGAGACACTGCCGAACGTCGCTTGCATCAACCACCCAACCCGCCGATAAGATACTTGGAGACGAGCCATTTTTCCCAGCGTGCAACCCAGAGTGTTGACGGCGGAAGGATAAGGGGCTACCCGGCAGCAACGGGATGATGGCGTCCTCCCGTTCCCCCAGTATCGTCCTGAACGCCCGGGCCTGTTCCAGCACCGTAGCCGCGGTGTCAGAGGAGGTTTTTCATGGCACGACTGACCGTTGCACCGTCCCATCGCGCCGGTTTCGAGAAGCGCGCCGGTATCGCCGCAATGTGCATTGCCATGGCGCTGCTTCCCATTGGCGATGCGATCTCGAAAACCCTGACCGGCTTTGCCACGCCGTTCGAGGTAACCGTCTGGCGCACACTGGTGCAGGCGGCTTTCTTCGTTCCGGTCGCGGTGATCCTTCGGCGCCACCTCCGCGGCTCCATCCTCTCGGTCGGGTCGCTTGTTTCGGCCTTGCTCATTGTCACCGTGACCCTGTCACTGGTCACGGCTTTCGCCTCCATGCCGATCGCAACGGCGATCGCGATCTTCTTCGTGGAGCCTCTGCTCCTGACGCTGTTGGCCGGTCCATTCCTGGGCGAAGTGCCCGGTCCGCGCAGATACGCCGCTGTCGGTGTCGGGCTGATCGGTGCCCTGATCGTGATCCGGCCGAACTTCATCGCGTTCGGGCCGATCGTCCTGCTGCCGGTGCTGGCGGCGCTGGCCTACGCGCTCAACATGATCGTCATGCGGAAAGCGACGCGCGACCGGTCCGCCCTGACCTTCCAGTTCGGCGCCTCGCTGTCCGCCGCGGCCATCATTCTGGTGGCGCAACTGGTGGCGATTGCCCTTGGATTCGAGCGGGTTGCCTTCTCCGAATTGCCGGTCTGGGTCTTCTGGCTCGTTCTCGGGGCTGGTGCCCTTGCGATGGTTGCGTTCCTCGCGATCACCTTCGCCTTCAGCAAGACGGAGGCGAGCCTGCTTGCGCCGTTCCAGTATCTGGAGATCGTCGGCGCGACCCTTGTCGGGTTCCTCGTCTTCGGCGAAATCCCGGATGGGATAACCCTGCTGGGCACGGCGATCATCCTCGGCTCCGGCGCTTATGTCTTCTATCGCGAACGTAAGCATGAGGTGGAAGCCGCCACATCGCAGCCGATTGAGCGATAGGGGGCGTCATCCGCTCCTGTCGGGGCGGTGCATCGCGCCGATCATCGTCGTCAGATCGACCCGCATTGCGGCTCGGCGCCCTGGGGGTCTCCGCCTCGGCGCGTTCGGCCCTGCCGCGCCCTTGCGCAACGAGGTCCCCGAGATAGGCCACGTCACACGCCGAGGCGCGTCTTGCGGCCTCTGCCGCGACTGGCGGTTCGATCATCAGCCGGCCCTGCATGAGTTGCTCGGGGGCGGTTGCACTCAGCAGGATCGTCTCCTTGACGGAGTGACCAAACGGCGCGGGTCCGCGGAATGTGCCCTTGCCGGCCTGCCGCCAGATTTCGTCTTCCCGTTCAAGCTCCAGCAACGCCGCGCGCACGGTCTGGCGACTGCACCCTAGAAGACCCGCAAGCGCGTTCGCTCGGAAGGCGACCGCCGATGATGAATACTTCCTTGTCGAAAAGCGCGCGCAGTCGTTCCAACCCAATGGTCCGATGGTCCGGATATCGCGTCGGAAGGCCAGGCTGACCAATGGCCGAAACCCAGCTTGTCCTGCCGGTCAGGGCATCGAGTGGCGCCGCCCGCCCCCCGATTGGAGGATCAGTAGCTTGTCGGGACGCCACAGCGGGTCATGAACATCGACACCGCGGCCTCGTCCCGCGGCTCGGGCCCGTTCGCGATCAGAGTCACCCATTCGTCGCCATAGGCCAGCGCGACGGAGCCGGCCCGGGCCAGCCGCGCGAACAGGTCGACATCGCGGCCCAGCGTGCCGATCGGATACCAGTTCCCGGTTTGGTCGCTGAGCTGGGGCATCAGGATGACGGGCATCTCCATGCCGTCGGCCACAAGGGACGCCGTGCGGGGCACGTCCTCGGCGCGGTCATGTTGGCGGTCGACCAGAACCCAGATATCATCGCCGTTGTCCGGGCAGCGAAAGCGGATTTCCGAAAAGCTGTCCTCCGCGGCCCCCGCCCGGACCCAGGCCAGAACCGCCGAGGTCGCGGTGTCCCAACTGCCGGGCTGGAACGACCAGTGCCCCGGCGAGGGTTCGGGGGCCGGGTCGGGCGCGGGGTTTCGCAGATCGGCGGGCAGGGGGCGGCGGCGTTCGGGCCCCGGGGCCAGGCTTTCGCCCTGGGCGATCCGGGCGGCCTGGTCCTGGGTCAGGTGCCCGTAGGCCGACAGGATGTCCGGCGTCATCCCCTGTTCCTGCCGCAGGAGGGCAAAGCCGTCGCGGCGCAACTCGCCGAAGGCGAAATGCGCGGCACTGCGCCCCCGCCGCCAGATCACCGCCAGATCGACATCGCCGTTCCCGGTCATGTCGCGCAGCCCCTGCACGACGAACAGCGGATCCTGCGGGTCCTGGCGCACCTCGAACACCGTCTCGCCCCGGTAGGTCACGACCAGCGTGCCCGGCTCCAGCGTGACCGCGTAACCGGGGTTGAGCGCCTGGGCCGATGCGGCCCCCGCCCCGAGGCCCAGCACGAGGGCGGCGAGCGTGGAAAGGATGCGACGGGTCATGGTCATGCTCCTGGTCAGTTCCTGCGCAGGGCGGCGTCGAGGTCGACGACACGCGCCTCGTCGTTGTCCCGGATCCGCTGAAAAAGGGCGCGCCGGGCCTCCGTGATCTCGTCCAGCCGCTGCGCCAGCGCCTGTTCGAGGGTTTCGAACCGGCGGATCGCGGTGACCTGGCTGGCGAGCATCGCGCTGTCCGATTCGGCGGTCTCCTTCCAGCCCTCCAGCGTGCGCGGCAGCAACAGCGCCCCCGCGATGTCGGAATACCCCGCAAGGCCCGAGAGCGGGTCCGTGGGCACCATGTCCAGCCAGTTGATCGTCGATTTCAGCATCGACTTGACCACGTTTCCCGAGAAGTTCGTGCGCAGGATTTCCAACTGGCCGCGCACGTCGTTCAGGCGCGCCTGGGTGTCGAGATGGGCCAGCCGGTAAGTCTCGGTGCCCTGCATCAGGGCGTTGTAACGCGCGACGCCCGCCGCGGTGGGCCGGCGCGTCCAGTGCCAGGCGACCCCTTCGGCATCGAGATCGGCCAGATAGGCGTTCAGGCTGGCGACCTGCCGGGCGGCAAGGTCGAAATCATGCCGCGCGATGGTCCCTTCCAAGGCCGCGCCAAAGCGGTTGATATCCTCAAGCAGCGTTTCGGCATGGAAATCGGGCGCCCCGTCCGCGGCCAGATAGGCCCCCGCCGGGGCCTCGCCCGCCGGGGCAACGCCGGCGAAATAGCCGGTCCTGTCCATGGACAGCGATTCGGTCTTTCTTCGGCCGAACGTGCCGGTGACCTGGGCCTTGAGACGGTGCGCCTTGCTGCCATCCGGCAGCACCGATGTCTCGTCGATCGTCAGGCAGACCCGCGCCTTGCCGTAGGGCAGTTCGTCATAAGCGCGCTGGAACAGCGCGGAAGAGCCGTAGGCATAGAGATCCATCGACCAATAGGTCTCGATGCGGAAACACCCCGCGGCACGGTCGGGGGCGGCGGTCCCCTCGAAGATGCCGACGCCGTACCCCTTGACATCGTGCTCGGGCCCCAGACCGTAGGGTCCCGCATCGTGGTAGCGCACCCGGAACCCGACCCTGTCGCCGTCGCGCCGGTAGAACAGTTCGCGCACGTCCTCGTCCTGCGCCAGCGAGTCGAGGGTCCGGCTGTCGGGAAGCCGGGCTGGCAGGGAGGGGCCGCGGTCGATGGCGAAGCCCACCGGATCGCCGTCTTCCAAGACCAGCCAGGGCCAGCCGAACCGTGCGAAGAAGTTCCGCATCGGCGCGCCCGTGGTCAGGCCCAGCGCAGCAACCGCGTCCGGCACGGGTGCCGGGCCGCCGCCCAGCGCCTCGGGGATCATGGATTCCGGCCCGACACCGGGCGCGTTGTAAAAGATGCCCGAGATAAGCAGCCGTCGCGGCAAATCCTCGGCCCGGGCGACACCGGGAGCGGCCGCAAGTGCGATCAAGGGGGCAAACCCGGCGATGGACCGAGACAGTCGGGGACGCATGACGGCTCCTTTCCTGGAGGCTACTCTATTGTCCCGATTGCGATTTTGCGTGCGGCGGTTCAACGCACGGTTGCGTGTGTACCAGGCGCGCGCGGTCATTGTCCGGACCGGTCTCGCAGTTGCCGTAACCGTGCCGATTGCAGCTGCGGACTCCAGCCCGCTGCTGGCCTCACGCGACCCGATTTACATCGCCGCCGGTTTCGCCGGGGCCGTGGCGATGGCACCGTTGCTGGTTAAACCGCCTCTGGCGGCAGGTTTCCTGCCGGGCCGTGCCGTGCGGCACGGTCTGCGCGTTCATCGCTGGACCGGCGGCACGCTGTTCGAGGCCATCGTGCTCCATGGTGCGGAGCTGTGGATCACCAGTCCCCCGGACGTGGTCGACGCGCCGCTCTTTGCGTCGCCGACGCCGTTTTCCGCCTGCGGCGTGATCGTAATGTGGGCAATGTTCGCTGCGGCGATGCTGGCCCTGGTCCGCCTGCGGTTGACCTGCGGGTGCAGACCTGCCGGGTCGCGCATACCTCGCTGGCGCTCTGGCGCTGGTGGTCGTCGTGGGTCGCGTGGTCCGTGCGCTGCTGATCGAGGGCACGATGGAAACGCTGTCCAATGCCGCGCTTTGCGTACTGGGTCTTGCAGAGACGGTGAAGGTCGTGGCCGATCTGCACCTGTGGTCCAAGCTTGCGATAGCGGACCGCTGAGCGACCCTTACGCGGTGCGCTGACGTGCAGCCCCCGCGCTCCTCCCCCGCGTCCCTTATGTCATCTTGGCTGCGGGCAGACTTATCGTCACGCGCAGGCCGCCCTCGGGGCGATTGTCCAGCCGGATTTCTCCCCCGTGGGACGCGATGATGTTGCGGGCGATGGACAGGCCCAAGCCCGCGCCGCCGGTCTCGCCGCTGCGACTCTCCTCACCCCGGACAAAGGGTTCCAGAACGTCCGAGAGGCGCTCTTCCGGGATGCCGGGGCCGCCATCCTCTACGGTCACCTGAACGGCATCACGTGCGCGTTCCAACCGCACGCGGGCGGCACCGCCATAGCGGATGGCATTGTCGATGATGTTGCCAAAGGCGCGGCCGAGGGCGACCGGGCGCGCCTGCACATGCACCGCCTCAGCCGCGGTCAGGATCGCGCCCCGCTCTTCGCACAAACGAACCAGAAAAGCGGCCAGATCGACCTGCACCGGTTCCTCGCCATCGCCGGCACCGCGCGCATAGTGGACCAACCCGTCGGCCATGACCGTCATCTCGTCCAGCGTCTGGATCATCGGGGCGGCGTCCTCCTCGTCCAGAAGTTCGGCGCGGATGCGAAGGCTGGTGATGGGCGTGCGCAGGTCGTGCCCGACCGCGGCCAGCGTGCGCATCCTTTCGGCATCGAACCGGGCAATGCGGGCCTGCATCTCGTTGAAGGCGGCGGCGGCGTCGCGCAATTCGCGCGGGCCCGCTTCGGGGACACGCACCCGGCGGTCGCCTTGCCCGGCCGCCCGCGCCGCGTCGGCCAGAGCGTTCAGAGGCCGTGTCAGGCGGCGAATCAGTACCAGCGCGACGCCCAGCACCGAGACCAGGGACACCCCCAGCACCAGCAGCAGAACCCCGGACGGGATACCGGGCGGTCCCCGGTGATCTCCGCGCGAAACGGTATTCAGCCATTGCAGGCCGTTGGCATCGCCGTCCAGCCGGATCGACAGCGCCACCGCCTCGCCGCCATGCGGGCCATCCTTGTGATGCCGGACGACGAGGGCGGCGCGCACCTCGCGGTCGCCCAAGGCGTCCTGGAGCGCGCGGGTCAGGGCCGCTGCGCGCCGCCCGGTCGGGCCGGCTGCGACCCGGGGGACAGGATCGACGGACACGCGGGTCAACCGGGTGGACGCCGCGCGTGCCGCGCGGATCCGGCGCTCGGCCGGGGCGGCCTCGATCGCGGGTACGAGGGACACGATGCGCTCGACCTCGCGCTCGAACCGCGCGGCGCTGTCCTGCCGGGCGCGATCGGCATAGAGCAATGCCGCCGCGATCGCGTTGGCCGCGATCAGGGCCGCCGCCAGAAGGATCGAAAACCGGGCGGCAAGGCCGTCAATGGGCAGGCGCGGTTTCATGTGTCCTCCACATCGACGGCGAGGCGATAGCCGCCGCCCCATTCGGTGACGATCAGGCGGGGAGCCTTGGGGTCGTCCTCGACCTTGCGACGCAGGCGGCTGACGGTGTTGTCGATGGCCCGGTCATAGGCCTTGGCATCGCGCCCAGCCGTCAGGTCCAGCAGGCGGTCGCGGCTGAGCACGGTATGCGGATGGTCCAGCAGGATGCCCAGCAGGCGGCTTTCGCCCGAGGTCAACGCCACACTGCGGCCATCATCGTGCTGCGCCTGCTGAAGGTCGGGATCGTGGCGCCAAGGACCGAACCGGCGGATGCCCGAGGCCACGACCGGTGCGGGCTCGGGAAGCCGGCGCAGCACGGCGCGGATGCGCGCCAGCAACTCGCGCGGGTTGAAGGGTTTGACCAGGTAATCATCGGCGCCCAGTTCCAAGCCCACGATGCGGTCGGTCTCGTCCGCCATCGCGGTCAGAAGGATGACCGGCGGCCCGCCGCGTGCCACCAGCCAGCGGCACAGGCTCAGCCCGTCCTCGCCCGGCATCATGATGTCCAGCACCACCAGCGCGGGGCTACCGTCCTCCAGCGCGCGGCGCGCCTCGCCGGCATTCGCGGCCAGGACGGTGCGCAGCCCCTGCTTGCGGAGGTACTGCCCCAACGGTTCGCGGATGTCGCGCGCATCGTCGACGATCAGGATCTGCGGGTCGCTCTGGGACATCTTCGGAACCGGCCTTTCAGGTTTTCCACACAGATTAGGGGGCCCAGCGCGCGGTTTCCCAGCCCCTGAACCCCGCCAGGGCCAAAAGAAATGTCGCGAATTGTCGTCGCGCCCGGCGTTGCGACAGGTGGCGACAAACCGGCCGCCGCGGTGACACACATTCCCGGCCCGGGTCATCCATATCGAGGCTCATCGAGGGCCAAACGGCCTTCCGGACACAAGAAAGGATGACACGATGACCAAATCGAAATTCGTTCCCGCAGGTCTTCTGGCGCTGGTCCTGGTCGGCGGCACTGCCCCCCTGGCCTCGGCGCAGGGCATGAGCTTCTTCTCCGATCGGGACGCCAAGGCGATGCGCGCCGATTTCCGCGGCGGTGATCATGGCCAGCGCGGCCACCACGCCAAGCGTAGCGCGACCGGCGGCGGGATGTTCCGCACCCTCTTCGAGATCGTCGATGCCAATGGCGACCGCAGCGTGACCGAGGAAGAGATCGATGCCTACCGCGCAGCGCAACTGGCCGAGGTCGATGCCTCGGGCGATGGCGCGCTGTCGATCGAGGAGTTCGACAAGCTCTACCGTGCGCTGACCCGCTCGCGCATGGTCGACGCGTTCCAGGCACTCGACGCCGATGGCGACGGCCGGATCGCGGCCGAGGAGATCGACACGCGCATCGCGCACATCGTCGCGCGGCTGGACCGGGACGGCGATGGCGTGCTGAGCCTGACGCCTCCGGCGGCCGCCCCCGTGCAGGTCGCCCCGCAGGCGGATAACTGAGACCCCGAGGGGCGGCCCCGCGCCGCCCCGTCCCCCTTCGCCCCGGCACGAACCGACCAGGGAGCCCCGAGATGAAGACGATCAATACCACTTTCTGGGCGCTGATGCTGGGCATCAGCGGCCTTTGGATCGCGGCCAGCCTGCCGTTCCCGCAATCCCCGAATGTCATGGCGATACGCCGCCTGCTGGTGGACTATTCCGGCTATCTGGCCATCGCCGCGATGAGCGTCGCGATGATCCTGGCCACCCGTATGCCGTGGGTGGAACGCCGGCTGAACGGGCTGGACAAGTCCTATCGCCTGCACAAGTGGCTGGGCATCGCCGCGCTGGTGACCGCGGTCGTGCACTGGCTGTCGGTCAACGCCCCGAAATGGGCGGTGTCCTGGGGCCTGATGGCGCGGCCCGAACGACACGGGCATGGCGGCGCTGGCGCCGATCTGGGGACGGTCGAGGCGTTCCTGCGAAGCCAGCGCGGCACCGCCGAGATGCTGGGCGAATGGGCGTTTTACGGGGCCGTCGCGCTGATCGCCGCCGCCCTGATCACGCGGCTGCCCTACAGGCTGTTCGCCGCGACCCATACGCTGGTAGCCATCGCCTATCTCGTTCTGGTCTTTCATGCCCTGGTCCTGATCGATTTCGACGCCTGGACACAGCCTGTGGGCATCGTCACGGGCCTGTTGATGGCCGGCGGCGTCGCGTCGGCGATGCTTGCCCTGACGCGGCAGATCGGCCGCCGCCGCCAGGTCGCAGGCCGCATCGCCGGGCTGCGCCAGATCCCCTCGATGACGATCACCGAGACCGAGATCGCCATGGACGACGCGTGGCCCGGGCATGAGGCGGGACAGTTCGCCTTCGTCACCTTCGATGAGAAAGAGGGTGCGCATCCCTTCACCATCGCCTCGGCTTGGAGCAAGGACAGCACATCGCTGACCATCATCAGCAAGGCCCTGGGCGACTACACCGCGCGCCTGCCCCAGACGCTGCGGATCGGCGACGATGTCACCGTCGAGGGCCCCTATGGTAGATTCACCTTCGAGGACGGCAAGAAACGCCAGATCTGGATCGGTGCGGGCATCGGCATCACGCCCTTCATCGCCCGGCTGCAACACTTGGCCGTGCAGCCTGATGGCCGGCGCATCGACCTCATCCACTGCGTGCCCAACATCGCACCCGAGGCGCAAGCGCGGCTGGAAACCGACGCCGCCGCGGCGCGCGTCGATCTGCACCTGATGCGCGACGGCACGGACGGCCCGCTGACCGGCGCACGCCTGCGCGAGATTCTGCCCGACTGGCAGTCGGCCAGCGTGTGGTTCTGCGGACCGGCCGCCTTCGGCCAGGCGCTGCGCGAGGATCTGTGCGCCAACGGCCTGCGCCCCGCCGATTTCCACCAGGAGCTGTTCAACCTGCGCTGACCGGCGCCGCCCGACCCAACGCCAGCTCCGGGCGCTGAGACCACCCCGCGCCCGGACGTCCATTGCTCAAGAAGTGATTGAGTGAACCCGCCTCGCAACTCCCGACTCGGGACTGAACACATCTGAGTTGCATCGAACCAGCACCATGTTGGCAGCCCGAACGCTGACCACGGACCGAAGCATGCACCTGGGGCTATCTCAGATGAGCACGGCGGGGCTACAGAACGGCTCAGAGGAACACATCAATCGGACCGCTGTTCAGCGGCGGCTTCCGCATGACCCAAACCGCTTGACCGGTGCGGCACCCTTCCCGAAGTCTGGATCCTAGAAGGCGCGTGGTCCGTCACACTAAATCGATGCGTGACCGGAAATGGCCGGATCTTAAGCCGCCATCGTGGCCGGTTCCCCCGCCGCCATTGACGCGTTGGACTGCGCATCGGCGTCGAGCGATACCAAGCAAAGAAGGGCGTCCGAACTTGCCACAGCTTGGATGTATGCGCTCCGCACGGGAGGGAGGATCAGGGTCCTAATGGGGCCGCCCCCTCGACCGCGCCGGGTCGGCGCTCGGCATGCCCCGCCGACCGAGGCCGTTGCGTGAGATCGTAGAGGACCGGCGTCAGGAACAGGGTCGGGACCGAGGCGCCCAAGAATCCGCCGATGATGACGATGCCGATGGAAAACCGGCTTTCCGCGCAGGCCCCTGTCGACACCACCAGCGGCACCGCCGCCAGGACCGTCGAGAGCACCGTCACCGGGATCGGCCGCAGGCGAAGAAGGTGCGCATCACGTCCGAGATCACTCGGGCATCCTCACCGATCTCGCACGCCCGCTCGCGGTTCACGCGGATGTCGTAGCCCGGCGTGTTCATCTCGTAGTCGCGTCGGACGTCCACGATGTCGGGGCTCGCGCGCATCCGCCCGTCCAGTTGGCGGGAATACTCTGCCGCCCGCTCGAAGCTCGGCGCCTTCAGCGCCACCTCCAGCGGCGAGCCGCCGCCGCCCGCGCCCGGCCCCGAGGGCACGAAGGCCCGCACGCTTGCGAGCATGATCTGCGCGAAGTCGGGGCAAAGCTCGTTGATGATCTCGCGCGGGGAAAGGTCGCGCTCTGCCCAGGGCGACATCACCGCCACCATCAGCGCGCGGTTTGCCTCGCCATACTGGCCGACCATGGATACGATGTCCTCGACCGCGCCGTTTTCCCGATAGGGCGCGAGCAGGTCCTCGACCTTACGCACCACCACATCGGTATACCCTATCGCCGCGGCGGTCGGGGACTGGATGCTGACGAGGAAGATGCCGCGGTCCTCGTCGGGAGTCAGTTTCGCCGGCAGGTTCTGGTACAGCGTCCAGGACATCCCCGTCAGCAGCGCCGCGCCCCCAGCACCAGCGCTGGGAACCGGATCACCCGCATGAGCACCGCCTTGTAGCCGTCCGCCAGCCGCCGCGTCGCGTCCTAGACGGCGCGTGAAAAGCGCGTCTCGCTCTGGTCGCGCTTCGGCACCTTCCAGGCGATCACTGGGCAGAGCGACAGCGCCACGAAGGTCGAAACGGCGACCGCGATGGCCAGGGTGATGCCAAACTCGCCGAACAGCCGGCCGATCTCGCCCTGCAGGAAGGAGAGCGGCACGAAGACCGCGAACAGCGTGGCGGACGTCGAGATCACCGCAACGAAGACCTCGCGCGCGCCGGTTTTGGCCGCCTCTTAGGGGTCGTCCCCTTCATCGATCCGGCGGCCGCTGTTCTCCAGCACCACGATGGCGTCGTCCACCACCAGACCGATGGCGAGGAACGGCGCGAAGAGCGTCAGGATGTTGATCGAGAAGCCCGCCAGCACGATCCCGGCGCAGGCGCCGAGCAGGGCCACCAGACTCGTCACCGCGGGCACCAGCGTCGCGCGGAGCCAGGTGAGGAACAGGAAGATCACCGCGACCGCGATGGCCAGCGTGGTCAGCACCTGCCGGATCGAATTGCGGATGAAGTCAGCATCGTCGCTGGTGATCCCGATCGTCGTGCCCTCGGGCAGTTCGCCCTGCAGATCCTCCACCGCAGCGCGGATCGCCGCCGAGATCTCGATGGTGTTGGCCGCCGACTGGCGCAGCACCCCGAGGCCGATGGCCGTCTCGCCATTGGCGCGAAAGACCGAATCGTCATCCTCCACGCCCGGTTCGACCTGCGCGACCTCGCCCAGCCGGACCTGCGCGCCGCCGCGCTCGGCCAAGATCAGGTCGTCGAACGCAGCGACATCCGACAGCCGCGTCTCGGCGCGTAACAGGTAGGCGCGCGATCCGGTCTCGATCTGACCGGTCGGCAGCGCGAGGTTGTTGTCCTCCAGCGCGGCGGCGATGTCGTTCACCGTGATCCCACACGCCGCCATAGCCACCGGGTCGAGCCAAACCCGCATCGTATAGGGCCGGTCTCCATAGATGTTGACGGACGCCACGCCCGAGACCGTCTCCAGCCGGTTGGTCACGTTGCGGTCGGCATAGTCTGTGAGGTCCGCGGCGCTCATCCGGTCGCTGGTGATCGTGAGCCAGATGATCGGGTCGCCCTGGCTGTCGTTCTTCTCGACCTCGGGCGCGTCCGCCGCCTCGGGCAGGTCGGGACGGCGGCCTGCATCGCGGCCCGGATATCGGCCGCGGCATCGTCGATGTCGCGCCCTGCACGGAAGGTCACGACGGTGCGGCTGCTGCCGAGTTCGGCCTCGGACGAGATGCGCTCGATCCCCGGCACGGTGGCGATGGCGCCCTCCATCACGGTCGTGACCTCGGAATCCACGACCTCGGGACTCGCGCCGGTATAGGTCACGCTGACCGTCACTTGGACGGTGTCCACGTTCGGCAGTTCGCGCACCGGCATCCGCGTCAGCCCCGCGATCCCGAGGATCACGATCACGAGCGACATGACTGTCGCCAGCACCGGCCGGTGCAGGAAGAGACCGGACAGCGTGATTGCAGCGCCTCCGCGGGCGCGTCCCCGGCGCCCCGTCCGAGAGATTGTCCCAGCCTGCAACCACGATCTGCGCGTCGAGCGCGAGACCCTCGGTCACCTCGGTCCGGCCGCCGAGATCGGCGCCGAGGCCAATCTGCCGCCGCCGCGCGGTGCCGTCCTCGACGGTGAAGACATGGGTGCCGTCGCCGTCGCCGATTACCGCGTCGCCGGGGAGCGTCGGCGCCTCGTATCGGTCGAACAGGATCTCGGCCACGACGAACATGCCCCGCCAGCAGCCTGTCGGGATTGTCCAACGCCGCCCGCACCGTGAAGCTGCGCGAGGCGTCGTCGATCCTGGGCGCGCGCAGGCTCACCTCGGCCTCGAAGGCGCGATCGGGGTAGACGGCCGAGGTCACGCGCAACGTCTGGCCCGTCTCGACGCGCGCGAAATACCGCTCGGGGAGCGTGAAATCGACCTCGACCCGCGAGAGATCGTCGAGCGGGCCGATCACCGTGGTGCTGTCGACATATTCGCCCGGATCGGTGTCGATCAGCCTCAGGGTGCCGGCGAAGGGCGCTGTCAGGCGCCGGTCGTCCAGCCGCGAGCGGGCCGCCCGCAGGTTGGCCTCGGCGCGGGCCAGCGCCGCGCGCGCCTCCTCGACGCGCCCGGCAGATAGCGGGCGCAGCGCCATCGACCGCACCGGCTCCACGGCCACGACCGCGGCGTAGCCGACTTCGACGCGCCGGATCCCCGGTGCGGCCACGCTCACCGGGGTGGCCTGCGGCTCGTCCCTCGCGCGGCTTCAGCCTCGTCCTCGGCCAGCAGCCACCCTGTGCCCCAGACGCCTGCCACCGCGCAGAGCCCGACGAATGCGAGGCCGAACAGAAACCTGCCGTATGCCCACATGAACGCAGCCTCGTGAGTTACATATCTCTCACGCCGGAGCGGAAATGCGCCACGGCAAATCACGCTCGGATCAGACGACAGTCGGCACCGCCCTGCGAGACATGACACGACGTTCGAGCGCCGCGTCACGTGCCAAGGGCCCCAAGACGACCGCACCGGGTACCGGACCGACCGCCCGTCCCGTTCGAAAAGCGCCCGCGACCGCGCGGGCAGTCACGCCGCGGTCCGGCCGATGTCGGCGCGCTTGGCGATGACGGTCAACTGCCCAACCCGCGGCATGCAATTGCCGCCCTTGGGGGCGAAACGTCTTGAGGTCGACGTAACGCGCATCAACGAATGCCCGAAAGACATGGGGACTTGTGCGCGAATGCCTCCTTTCGCACGGTTGGCGTGCGCCCGGCGTGGCCGCGAGTGCCGCGCGCTTAGTTGACATCACATGGCCCGCCATTCGTCCGCGACGGCCCCCGCCAAGCCACACGCTCGGGCCCGGCAGGGTGGGAACGTGGCGGCGGGCGTGCCCCTCATGCGGCCCGCCAAAGGAGATAAGAATGGAGTTTTCGACCGGCTTTCAGGGGCGCGAACAGAAGGTCGTCGACCTTTTCCGCGCGACGTTCACCGCCTCCGAGGGCGCGGCGGAAGGCGCGTTGATCGGCGGCCTCGTCCGCCGTCAGATGTCGGATACGGCGCCCGAGGACATCCGGGTATTCACCGCATGGGAGAACGGCGCGCTCATTGGCGGGGCCGTGTTCACCCGGCTGACCTACGCGCACGACCCGCGCACGGTGTTTGTCCTGTCGCCGATGGCCGTGGCGACCGACAGGCAGGGTGAGGGCATCGGGCAGGCCCTTTTGCGCCACGCACTTGCGGACCTGCGGATGCAGGGCGTCGACGTGGCGATCACCTATGGCGCCCCTGCCTTCTATGGGCGGGTCGGATTCCTGCCGCCGTCCGATACCACGGCCCCCACCACAGACCACGGCCCCCGCCCCCTTGCCCCTCACCCACCCCGAGGGCTGGATCGGCCAATCGCTCACCGGCGCGGGCCTGGCGCCGCTGCACGGCCCGTGCACCTGCGTCGCGGCACTGAACAACCCGGCCTTCTGGTGATCGGTGCAAGCGTCCTGCAGAGCCGCGCGCGGCGGAGCCGGGCTCCGGACTGAAGGCCGGCGCGGCGACAGCCCCGGCCACGCCGCAATGCCATTGCGGCTCCCATTTATCGGAGGGCGCCAGCGCATGCGACCCGCAACGGGCAATGCCCCCCGCATGACGTCGCGAGGCGCCCCGCGGATGTCGACGGCGGGAGGAACTCCCCCGCCGCCGCTTGCAACCTTCAGGCGCCGTCTTGCCAGGTTTCGTGCATCACCAGAGTGTCCAGCGGCAGCCGCTGGCGCCAGCCCTTCAGGGCAAGCTCCGGCCCGGCGTAGAATTCGTCGACGAAGCCCACGCACAGATAGGCGACGATTGCCACGTGATCCGGCAGGCCGAGGATCGCGCGCAGGTCGGGCTCGTTGTAGATGCTGACCCAGCCGACGCCGACGCCCTCGGCCCGCGCGGCGAGCCACAGGTTCTGCACCGCGCAGACCGAGGAATAGAGGTCCATCTCGGGGTTGTGGGTGCGGCCCAGCACCACCGGCCCGCAGCGCGAACGGTCGCAGGTCACCGCGATGTTCAGGGGCGCCTTCAGGATGCCTTCCAGCTTGAGCGCGCGATAGGTGCTGCGGGTGTCCTCGGGGAACATCGCCTCGGCTTCTTCATTGGCGGCCTGAAAGGCGCGATGCACCGCGCCGCGGCGGTCGAGGTCGCGAACCAGGATGAAATTCCAGGGCTGCATGAAACCCACCGAAGGCGCGTGATGGGCGGCGTCGAGGATGCGCCAGAGCACGTCGTCGGGGATCGGGTCGGGGCGGAACTCGTCGCGCACGTCGCGCCGGCTGCGGATCAGCTCGTGGATCGTGTCGCGTTCGTCCGGGGTGAAGCGGCGCGCGGGTTGCGGTGCCGCCGGGGCGATGTCGGGCATGATGGCCCTCCTCTTGGACAGCGCCGCTCCGTTTTCCACGCGGGGCGGCCATCTTGCCGGGCCGGTCTTCTGGCTTCGGATCGTCTGCACGCAGGCGCCTTCCCGGATCGCTCCAGTGGCAATCGCCTGCGGCATCCCCGTCACAGCGGCGGGCCCGCGCCGGTTTGGCACCGGCTTCCCGATTCTCCCCGCAAGCGGGGTACCCGGCGGGCGCGGCTTATACCCCGCCGCAGGCGGCAGGCAAGCCCGGCGATGCAACCCGCGTGCCTTCAGGTTTGACCGCCGCCCGACGCTCGGGCTATCCCGTCCGCGATGGTGCCCGTGATCCGCATGTCACGGGTGAAAAGGGAACGCGGTGCGCCGAACTTCGGCAAACCCGCGACTGCCCCCGCAACTGTAAGCGGCGAGCGTGCTTCGACATGTCCACTGGGCCCCGTGTGGCCCGGGAATGATCGGAGGGCGCCGGGACCCGCGAGTCAGGAAACCTGCCATCGCCACGACCTGTTCGGCCCGGGCGGGGTGTCCCGGAAAGGAGAGCGCGATGACGGACGGACGGCCCCCCTTTATGCGTTTCCGAACGATCCCGCGCCCTGCCGAGGGGCGGCGCGACCGGCGCGCAGATGCTTGCGGAAGCCCCGGCGCCCCTGCACATTCCGCCGCGAACCCGTTCCAGTTGGGGGTTGCCATCACGAGCGCCGCCGCGGCGACCCAGGGTCGGGGCCGTGTCGCCGGGCGCGACGCCACGGATCGCCCCGCGACCCGGGCCTCGGACAGAGCGGCGCTGCCCGTCGCGGCGTGGCGCATGCCGCCGCGAATCCGTCGTGCGATCTCCGTGCGAAGGCGCGCGCAATGAGGCCGCCCCAAGGCCCGGCCGATCCGCGGCGCACGCCCTTGCGCACCGGCGTCCTCGTCGTGGGTGCCGGCTTTGCCGGGCTGTGCGCCGCGATCGAGGCCCGGCTGTCCGGGGCCTCGGTCACCCTGATCGACGCCGCGCCGGTCCACCTGCGCGGCGGCAACGCGCGCCATTCCCGGAACATCCGGCTGGCCCACGACAGCGAGTCGCCCTGGCAGCGCGAGCACTATCCGGTCGCGGACTTCCTTGACGACCTGGCACGGATCGGCGCCCCCGATCCGGCGCTTTCGGCCATGCTGGCGAAGAACTCGACCGACCTTGGGCGCTGGCTCGCCGCGCAGGGCGTGGTCTTCGAGCCCTGGGCGGATGGCAACCTGCCCTGGTCGCGACGCACCGCGTTCTTTCGCGGCGGCGGACAGGCGCTGGTCAACGCCCTTTACCGCCGTGCAGAGGGGCTGGGCGTCGATATCCGCTATGGCTGGCGCGTCGGGCCGCTCGACCCCGAGAGCCTCCTGCACGGGGACGGCGCGCCCGTGCGCATCGACGTGGAGATACCGGAGGGCGCCACGACGATCATGGCCGCGGCGGTTGTGCTGACCTGCGGAGGCTACGGGGCCGACCGCGACCGGCTGGCCGCGCATCTGGGGCGCGGCGCCCACGGCTTTGCAAATCGGGGAACGCCCTTTCAGCGGGGGGAGCCGCTGCTCTGGCTGCTGGACAATGGGGCCGCACGCGCGGGGCGGCCGGGCGACGGGCATCTCGTCGCGGTGGATGCCCGCACGCCCACGGACGATGCCGGGATCGTCAGCCGCGCGGACGGGATGCACCTCGGCATTGTCGTGGATGCCTCGGGGCGGCGCTTTCACGACGAGGGCGCGGTGACGGGCCCGGCACGCTATTCGCATTGGGGCCACGTCCTGGCCGGGCAGGACGACCCCCGCGCCTGGCTGGTGCTGGGGGCGGACGGAGTGGCCGCCCTGCCGCCAATGATCTATCCGCCGATTACCGCAGACAGCCCGGAGGCCCTGGCCCGCGTCTGCAAGATCGACCCGGCCGGACTTGCCGCAACGCTCAGTGAATTCGAACGTCATCGCGCGGGCGGCCCGCTCCCGGCCATTCCCCGCAGCCTATCGGGCGGTGCCCCGCTTCTGCTGTCGGCCCCTTTCGCGGCGCTTCCACTGTGCCCGGGCTTGGGCTTCACGCGGCACGGTGTCGCGGTGGATGCCGAGGCCCGGGTTCGGCTTGCAGCGGGCGGCGTCGCGCCACGATTGTTTGCGGCCGGGGCGACCATGTTCGGCGCAGTGCTTGGCGAAGGCTATCTGTCCGGAACGGCCCTCACTGTCGGCGGCGTCTTCGGGCGCATCGCGGGACGGCAGGCGGCGGACCTGGCGGGCACGGCGCCCTCCCGGATCAGCGTTGCCGCAGGCTCGTGGAAAGGTCTGCCTGATGGGCCGGCTGCCGCACCCGCTATCGACCCGGTCGAAGAGGCGCGTCGCACGCTGAACATCTGCAACACCTGCGGCTTCTGCACCGGGCTGTGCGACGTGTTCCCCGCAGCCCGTTTGCGGGCAGCCCTGACCGATGGAGATCTCCGCCACCTCGCGCACCTCTGCCACGACTGCCGGTCCTGCCACGACGACTGCCAGTATGCCCCGCCGCATGACTTTGCGGTGAACCTGCCCGCAGCGCTGGCCGAGATGCGCGCCGAGGAATACCGCGCAAGTGTGCTGCCGCGCGGCTCGGCCACGGCCTGGCTTGCGGTGGTCTATGCGCTCTGCCTCGTCGGCCTGCCGGTCGCGGCGCTTCTGCTGGTCCCGCCGCAGGCGCTTTTCAGCGCCCATGCGGGGCCCGGCAGCTTCTACGCCGTGATCCCGCATGGGGTGATGGCGGGCGGTGCCGGGTTGGCCTTCGGGGGCGCCGCGCTGATCCTCGCCGTCCGTACATGGCTTTTCTGGCGGGCGGGGCGCGGACCGGACACGCGCCATTCACCGCGAACCCTGGCGCGGGCGATCTCCGATGTCCTGACCCTGCGCAATCTTGGCGGCGGCAAGGGGCCCGGCTGCGAGACACGCGAGGGCCCCGTGGGCCCGACCCGACGTTGGGCGCATCACCTCATGGCCTACGGGTTCGGCCTCAGCTTTCTGGCAACGATTGCCGGGGCGGCGAAACACCATTTCTTCGAACAGGTCGCCCCCTACCCGGTGTTCAGCCTGCCGGTGGCGCTCGGCGCGCTGGGCGGCGTCGCGATGCTGGCGGGCCTTGCCGGGCTCGAGGCGCGACGGCTGCAGGTAGACCGGCGCCCAGCGGCGCGGCGCATGGAAAGCGCCGACCGTTTTACCCGCGCAAGCCTTGCGATCGTCGCGGCGAGCGGCCTGGCGTTGCTTGCGTTCCGTGAGACTGCGGCGATGGGCCTGTTGCTCGCCCTGCACCTCGGCAGCGTTCTGGGCCTTGCCCTGACCCTGCCGTTCGGCAAGCTGTCGCATGGGGCGTATCGCGCCCTGGCCCTGCTCCGCCATGCAGGGGAACGCGCCGCACGGGCCGCCACGCGAGACTGATCCTCCCGCTTGACAACGCGACTGTCTCGGGGGCATGACACCCGCGCTGGTGCCTGCCATCGGGCAGGTGAAAAGGGAATGCGATAAGGGCCGCGAGGTCCGAAGCGCAGCCGCCCCCGCGACCGTGACCGGAGAGGTTGCCCCACCGCCACTGGCCGACAAGGCCGGGAAGGCAGGACAACCGCCAGACTCAAGGGTCTGACATCCGCAAGCCGGGAGACCTGCCAGCGCAAGACGACGAAACCGGACGGGGTGTTCCGGTGTCGGGTCCGGCTTCGGCTCTACCCGCCATCCGCCCTTGTCCCCTGTTCATGGGGTCAGACATGATGCGATTTCCACGAAGCGACCGCCCGCGGAGGCGGATATGAGCGCCGCGTCGGACGCCGGCGTCGAGTTGCTCGTCTGCACCACCTGCCGCAGGGGCCAACCGAGCGACGCCGAGGGCCCGCGCCCCGGAGAACAGTTGCACGATGCTCTGCGCGCACAGTGGTTGCCCGACAACGTCCGCCTGAAACCCGTCGAGTGCCTGTCGAACTGCTCTTCGGGGTGCACCATCGTGCTGCGCGGCCCCGGCCGCTGGACCTGTGTCTACGGCAATCTGGACGCGGCGATCCACGCCCCCGTGATCGCCGAAGGTGCCGCGAAATACCGCGACGCGCCGGACGGGCTCGTGCCCTGGCGTGAGCGTCCCGAACATTTCCGCAAGAACTGCATCGCCCGCATTCCCCCGCTGGAGGCCTCCGAATGACCGACCTTGCCAAGCTGCCCGTCACCGTGATCACCGGCTTTCTCGGCTCGGGCAAGACCACCCTGATCCGTCACCTGATGCAGAATGCGGGCGGCAAGCGTCTGGCCGTTGTCGTCAACGAGTTCGGCGATGTCGGGGTGGATGGCGAGATCCTGAAATCCTGCGCCATCCCCGATTGCCCGGCCGAGAACATCATGGAACTGGCCAATGGTTGCATCTGCTGCACCGTGGCCGACGATTTCATCCCGACGATCGAGGCGCTGATGGCGCTGGATCCGCGCCCCGATCACATCCTGATCGAGACCAGCGGCCTGGCGCTGCCCAAGCCGCTGTTGAAGGCCTTCGACTGGCCCGACATCCGCTCGCGCATCACCGTCGACGGGGTGATCGCGGTCGCCGATGCCGAGGCCGTGGGGGCGGGCCGCTTCGCCCCGAACCTGGCCGCTGTCGACGCGCAGCGGGCCGCCGATGACAGCATCGACCACGAAACCCCGCTGTCCGAGGTGTTCGAGGACCAGATCTCCTGTGCCGATATCGTGCTCTTGACCAAGCCGGACCTCGCCGGCCCCGAGGGCTTGGCAACCGCCCGCGCCGTGATCGAGGCCGAGGCGCCGCGCAAGCTGCCCGTCGTCGAGGTGGCCGAAGGCGTGGTGGACCCCCGCGTGATCCTCGGCATCGAGGCCGCGGCCGAAGACGACCTGCACGCGCGCCCCAGCCATCACGACAGCGCGGCCGACCATGACCACGACGATTTCGAAAGCGTCGTGGTCGAGCTGCCGGAACAGGCCGACCCGGCGATCCTTGCCGGGCGCATCGCGGCGCTTGCGCGGAAACAGAACATCCTGCGCGTCAAGGGCCACGCAGCCGTTCAGGGCAAGCCGATGCGGCTGCTGGTGCAGGCGGTGGGCGCGCGCGTGCGCCACCAGTACGATCGCCCCTGGGGTGCGGACGAACCGCGTAGCACGCGCCTCGTGGTGATTGCCGAGCATGACGATATCGACGAAGGCGCGATCCACGCGGCTCTGGCGGGCTGACGGGCCATGCACGTCGTCTTTCGCGAAAACCACGGGTTGGAAGAGACCGAGACGCCGACGGATCTGGGGCAGGACCCCGCCGATCTGGTTGTGCTCTCGTTCTCGGACAGCGATCTGGGGGCCTTCGCGGCGGGCTGGCACCGTGGCTGCGGGACCGAGGGTCAGATGCCGACGCTGCGTCTGGCGAACCTCGCGGCGCTCAAGCATCCGCTTTCGGTCGACACCTATGTCGAACGCACGCTGGAGGGCGCCAGGGGAATCCTGATCCGCCTGATCGGCGGGTGCGCCTATTGGGACTACGGGTTGCAACAGGTGCAGGCGCTGGCGCAGGCCAAAGGCATCGCGCTGGCCGTGCTGCCCGCGGATGGCCGCCCCGACCCGCGGCTGGACGAGGTCTCGACCCTGCCGGTTTCCACGCTGCGGCGACTGGCGCAGCTCTGCGATGCGGGCGGCGCGGTGGCCGCACAGGCGGCGCTGACGCAGATGGCGCTCGCCGCCGGGCTCTATGCCGCGCCGGTGATGGGGGCCAAGGCGGTGCCGCAGGTCGGCGCCTGGACGCCGGAGCAAGGCGTGTGCTGTCCGCTGGCGGACCTTGGGCCTGAAACCGACCGTCCCCGGATCATCGTGACATTCTACCGCGCCTACGTGACGGCGGCCGATCTCGACCCCATCGCGGCGCTGGTCGAGGCTTTCCGGTCGCGGGGTTGCGATGTCACGGCCCTCTTCGTGCCATCGCTCAAGGCGCCCGAGGCGGCACGCTGGCTGGCGGGGCAAATCGGCCATTTGCGCCCCGCCGCCATCGTCAACGCCACGGCCTTTTCCGGCAAGGGGGAAGACGGCGCCTCGCCGCTGGATGCGGCCGGCGTGCCGGTGTTCCAAGTGGCGCTGGCGACTTCGACCGAACGGGCATGGGACGAAGCCGAACGTGGGCTTTCGCCCGCCGATCTTGCCATGCATGTGGTCCTGCCCGAGGTAGACGGGCGCATCTTCGCCGGCGTCGCGTCGTTCAAGGAGCCGGCCGCGCGCGACCCGCATCTGCAATTCGCGCGCCATGCTCACCGCGCCCATCCCGACCAGATCGCCGCGATCGCCGATCGGGTCCTGGCTTGGATCGGACTGGCGCGGCGTCCCGCGGCCGAGAGACGCCCCGCCATCGTGCTTTCGACCTATCCGGGCAAGCCCTGGCAGATGGCCCATGCGGTGGGGCTCGACGCGCTGGCTTCGGCCGAGGCGGTGCTAGAGGACCTCGGCGCCGAGGGCCTTCCTATAGCGCCCGGCCGCCCCCTGTCCGAGGCGCTGGCCGAAGAGACTTGTGCCTGGCCGCTCGACGCCTATCGCGCCGCGCTCGCCCGCCTGCCTGACGGCCTGCGGACTGCGCTCAAGGCGGCTTGGGGGGCGCCCGAGGCCGACCCCGCCGTGCGGAACGGCGTCTTCCAGTTCGCCGCAACCCGGCGCGGCGCGGCGCTGGTGGCGCTGCAACCCGAACGCGGCGATCCGGCGACCCGCGACGACGATTACCACGACGTCCACCGCACCCCGCGCCATTCTTACGTCGCCTTTTACCTCTGGCTGCGTGAGGCCGAGTGTTGCGACGTGCTGATCCACATGGGCGCGCATGGCACGCTGGAGTGGCTTCCGGGCAAGGCGGTGGCGCTGTCGGCGGCCTGCTGGCCCGAGGCGCTGACCGGGGCGCTGCCGGTGATCTACCCCTTCATCGTCAACGACCCCGGCGAGGCCGCGCAGGCCAAGCGCCGGATCGCCGCCGTCACCATCGGGCATATCCCCCCGCCGCTGCGCAAGACCGGCACGCCCGACCGTTTTTCCCGTCTCGAAGCGCTGCTGGACGAGTTCTCCAACGCAGACGGGCTGGCCCCCAGGCGGCGCGCGCGCCTGCACATGGAGATCCGGACCGAGGCGCAGGCGCTTGGCGTCGAGGAAGATCTCGCGCTGGACGCCGCCGCCTGCTCGGCCGAGGCGATCACCCGGATCGACCGGTTCGTCTGCGACGTGAAGGACAGCCAGTTCGGCGACGGGCTTCATGTCTTCGGACGCGCCCCGGTCACGCCCGGCAGCTTCGACACCGCCCCCTCCATCGCCGCCGAGCGCGCGGCGCTGCTGACGGCCTTCGCGGGCGGGAAGATCGCGCCAGGCCCGTCCGGGTCACCCTATCGTGGGCGGCGCGACGTGCTGCCGACGGGCCGGAACCTCTTCACCACCGATCCGCGCGCGGTGCCGACGCGGTCGGCCCATGCGCAGGGCGTGAAACTGGCCGAGGACCTGATGCGCTGCCACCTCCAGGACCACGGCGATTGGCCCCGCGGGCTGGTTGTGGACCTGTGGGGCTCGGCCACGATGCGCACCGCGGGCGAGGATTTCGCGATGGCCCTGCACCTTCTGGGCGTGAGGCCCGTCTGGGACGAGGGGTCCGAGCGTGTCTCCGGCGTCGAAGTGCTGCCTATCGCGATGCTCGACCGGCCGCGGCTTGACGTGACGCTGCGGGTCTCGGGCCTTTTCCGCGACGTCTTTCCGACGCTTTCGGCCCTATTCCAGCAGGCGATCCGCGCGCTTTGCGCGCGCGACGAGGCGCCCGACTGGAACCCCTATGCCGGCCGGGCAGCCGAACCCCGGGTCTACGGACCTGCCCCGGGCAGCTATGGCGTGGGGATGGGGTCGGCGATCGAGGACTACACCGCGGAGGCCCGCCGGGCCGCCGGAGAGGCCTGGCTTGCGGCCAGCGCCTGGGCGCTCGACGGCCCGGAGAGCCGCCGTGACGAGGCGGGGTTGAAGGCACGCGTCAAGGGCGCGGACGGCTTCGTGCATGGGCAGGACCTGCCCGAGACCGATATTCTGCTGGCCGCCGACTACGCTGCCCACGAGGCGGGTTTCGCTGCGGCACAGGCCGTCACGGGCGGCAGGGCAGCGCTGTATCACCTTGACAACACCGACCCCGACCGGCCCCGCACGAGGACCCTGTCCGAAGAGGTCGCCCGCGTCGTGCGCGCCCGCGCCGCCAATCCGGCCTGGTTGGCGGGGATGCGCCGCCACGGCTTTCGCGGCGCCGCCGAGATCGCCGCGACGCTCAATCACCTGGCGGCCTTCGCGCATCTGGCGGGCGTCGTGCCGCCGCATCTTTTCGACCTCTACTACGCGGCGACCCTGGGCGATGACGACCTGACCGCCTTCATGGCGGAGGCCAACCCGCCGGCGCTGGCGGCGATGCGCGACCGCTTCGCGGCACTCGAACGCGCCGGCCTCTGGCAGACCCGCCGCAACTCCATCGCCGCCGCCCTGCATCCGGAGCCGAACGATGCCCTATGACTACGAAACCGACGGGGCTGCGATCTATCGCCAGTCCTTCGCGACCATACGCGCCGAGGCCGAGTTGGACCGCTTCGACGCGGACGAGGAACAGGTGGCCGTGCGCATGATTCATGCCGCCGGGATGGTGGAGCTTGCCCCGCATATCCGGTTTTCGCCCGGTTTCGTGACGGTGGCACGCAGTGCGCTGGAAGACGCCGCGCCGATCCTGTGCGATGCGCGCATGGTCTCCGAGGGCGTGACCCGCGCCCGCCTGCCCGCCGGCAACGCCGTGATCTGCACCTTAAAGGCGGACGGTATCGCAGACCGCGCCGCGGCGATGGGCAACACGCGCTCCGCCGCCGCGCTGGAGTTGTGGCGGCCGCATCTGGCGGGCGCGCTGGTCGCCATCGGCAACGCGCCGACCGCGCTGTTCCACCTGCTGAACATGCTCGAGGACCCGGCCTGCCCGCGCCCCGCTGCGATCATCGGCTGCCCCGTCGGCTTCGTCGGTTCCGCGGAATCGAAAGCAGCGCTCTGGGAGGCGCAAGCGGCGCCCTGCTGCATCGTCGAGGGGAGACTGGGCGGCAGCGCCATAACCGTCGCCGCCATCAACGCCATCGCGAGCCGCAAGGAATGAGTACGGGCACCGTCTATGGCCTGGGCCTCGGACCCGGCGCCGCCGACCTGATGAGCGTACGCGCCGACCGATTGCTGCGCGGCGCATCCCATGTCGCCTATTTCCGCAAGACCGGGTGCACGGGGCAGGCCCGCGCCATCGTCGAGGGGTTGATCCCCGAGGGTGCGGCCGAACATCCGATGGAATACCCGGTCACGACCGAGATCCCCTTCGACGATCCGCACTACAAAGAGGTTCTCGCGGCCTTCTACACCGAATGCGTCGCCCGGCTGCGCGCGCTGGCACAGGCTGGGGAGGATGTGGTGGTCCTGTGCGAGGGCGATCCGTTTTTCTACGGCTCCTTCATGCATCTCTACACCCGGCTCAAGGGCGTCGTCCCGGTCGAGGTGATGCCCGGCATCACCGGCATGTCCGCCGCCTGGACGGCGACGGGTACGCCAATCACCTGGGGCGACGACATCATGACCGTGCTGCCCGGCACCCTGCCCGAAGAGGAGCTGGTCAGGGGCATCGCGGGCGCCGATGCCGTGGTGGTGATGAAGATGGGCCGCCACCTGCCCAAGCTGCGCCGGGCGCTGGCGCAGGCCGGCCGCACCGGGGACGCCTGGCTGGTGGAGTACGCCGCGATGCCGGGGCAGAAGGTGACGCGGCTCGACGATTACGCGGGCGAGACCGCGCCATATTTCTCGATCGCGCTGGTCCACGGCCAGGGGCGGCGGCCATGAGCGGGTGGCTCGCCATCGCCGGGCTCGGGCCGGGAACCGATACGCTTGTGACGCCCGAGGTCACGGCGGCCTTGGCCGACGCGACCGACGTCGTGGGCTACATTCCCTATGTTGCTCGCGTTGCCCCACGCGCGGGGTTGGTGCTGCACGCCTCGGACAACCGGGTGGAACTGGATCGCGCGGCCCATGCGCTAAAGATGGCGGCGGCGGGACGGCGCGTGGTGGTGGTGTCCTCGGGCGATCCGGGGGTGTTCGCTATGGCCTCGGCGGTCTTCGAAGCAGTGGAGGCAGGCTCCGCGGCCTGGCGCGAGCTGGATATCCGCATACTGCCCGGCATCACCGCGATGCTGGCCGCTGCAGCGCGGGCGGGCGCGCCTTTGGGGCACGATTTCTGTGCGATCAACCTCAGTGACAACCTCAAGCCCTGGGCGCTGATCGAGAAACGCCTGCGCCTGGCGGTCGAAGCGGATTTTGCCATGGCATTCTACAATCCCCGTTCCAAAGCCCGGCCCGAGGGCTTTGCCCGCGCGCTGGACGTGCTACGCGACGCCTGCAGTGACGATCGGCCGGTGATCTTCGCCCGCGCGGTCTCGACCCCCGAGGAAGCGCTCCGCGTCGTGCCTCTGACCGAAGCGATCCCGGAAATGGCCGACATGCAGACGGTGGTGATCCTGGGCTCGTCCCTGACCCGGATCATCCCCCGCACCGGCGCGCCCATCGTCTACACCCCGAGGTTCGCGCCGGAATGAGCCAGCCAGTCCAGAACCTCGGCCGGGGTCGAAGCCTCGCGCCGCGCAGGCAGCGCCGGGCGGTCGATCATCAAGACCGGCAAGCCCAGCGCGCGGGCCGCGTCGATCTTCGCCCGCGCCCCGGTGCCGCCCGCGTTCTTCGACACGACGAGGTCGATCCGATGCTCCCGCATCAGCGCGCGGTCGCCCGCCTCGGTGAAGGGCCCGCGCGAGACGACGGCTTGATGGTTAGGCAGGGGGATGGGTCCGTCCGGCGGATCGACGAGGCGCAGCAGGTAGAAATGCTGTGCCTGGGCGGCGAAGACATCGAGATGCATGCGCCCCACGGCCAGCATCACGCGCCGCGGCGATCCTGCCAGTTCCGCCACCGCGCCCGCGATGTCGGGCACATGCTGCCAGTCGTCGCCGGGCTGCGGAGTCCATGGCGGCCGGGTCAACGCGACCAGCGGCACGCCCGTGGCCCTGCAGGCGGCGACGGCGTTGCGGCTCATCTGCGCAGCGAAGGGATGGGTGGCATCGACCACATGGCTGATGCGCTGCGCCGTCAGGAAGGACACCAGTCCGTCGACGCCGCCGAATCCGCCGATCCGCACCGGGATCGGTTGCGGCTTGGGGCGCTCCACCCGGCCGGCGAAGGACAGGGTGGCGTCGATGCCTTCCGCGGCCGCGGCCTGCGCCAGCGCTGTCGCCTCGGTGGTGCCGCCGAGGATCAGGAGGTTGGGGCGCATGGCTGAAGCTCCTTGGCTGAGCATCGTGGGCTTGGGCGAGGATGGCCCGGACGGGCTGCCGCCCGCAAGCCGTGCCGCGCTGGAGGCCGCCGAAATCGTTATGGGGCCGCCGCGGCATCTGGACCTGCTGCCCGATCTGGCGGCCGAACGGATCGTATGGCCCGTGCCGTTTGCGGACGGTATCGAGATGCTGCGAGGACTGCGCGGCCGCCGTGTCGCGGTGCTGGCTTCGGGCGATCCGTTCTGGTTCGGCGCGGGCGGCGTGATCGCGCGGGAGTTTGCGCCCAGCGAATGGCGCACCTTTCCCGCACCGTCGACCTTTTCCATGGCCGCCGCGCGGCTTGGCTGGCCGCTCGAGCGGACGCCCTGCCTTGGCCTGCACGCCGCGCCTTTCGGGCGGCTTCGCCCGCATCTTGTGCCGGGCCGGCAGGTGCTGGTGCTGTTGCGGGACGGCCGCGCGGTGGCAGAACTCGCGGCCTGGTTGAACGGTCTGGGCTTCGGCGAAAGCAAGCTTTGGGTGCTGGAGGCGCTGGGAGGCACGCGCGAGCGGCTGCGGACCGCCACGGCCGTGGGGTTCGATGTGTCGGACGTGGCGCATCCGGTCTGCGTCGGGCTTCGGATCTCCGGCGCTGGATCGACGATGCCCTTGTGCAGCGGCTGGCCCGACGACATGTTCGACCATGACGGACAGATTACCAAGCGCACGGTGCGCGCGCTCACGCTCTCCGCGCTTGCCCCCCGGCCGGGCGAGCATCTGTGGGATATCGGCGCCGGCTCCGGCTCGGTCTCCATCGAATGGCTGGCCTGTCACCCGTCGCTCGAGGCCACGGCCGTCGAAGCCGATCCCACCCGCGCCGCCCGCATCCGGGCGAACGCCGAGGCGCTGGGAGCCGACCGGCTGCGCGTCGTCGAGGGCCATGCGCCCGAAGCGCTGGACGGTCTCGCCCCACCGCAGGCCGTCTTCATCGGCGGCGGGCTGTCCGAGGCACTGTTGGCGGATATGTGGGAGCGGCTTGCGCACGAAACCCGGATCGTGACGAACGCGGTGACGCTGGAATCCGAAGCGCTGTTGGCCAAGTGGCAGGCTGCGCAGGGCGGCAGCCTGATGCGTATCGACCTGGCCGCGACGCAACCGCTGGGCACAAGGCGCGGCTGGCGTGCGGCCTACCCTGTCGTGCAGTGGAGCACAGCGCGATGAGGGTGGCGGGGTTCGGCTTCCGCAAGGGGGCTGACATGGGCAGCCTGTCGGACGCGCTGGCGCAGGCCGGTGGGACGGACGCGCTGACCACGCTTGCCGCGCCGGAAGACAAGGCCGGCGATCCATGCCTCGCCGATCTGGCCGCGCGGCTTGGCCTGCCGATCCACGCGATTTCGCAAGCCGCGCTTGCCACCCCGGCCACCCTCACCGAGGCGCCCCGGGTGCGCGCCGCCCGCGGAACCGGATCGGTCGCCGAAGCCACGGCGCTGGTCGCGGCGGGCCCAGGCGCGCGGTTGACCGGTCCGCGCCAGATTTCCACCGACCGGATGGCCGCTTGCGCCATCGCAACCGGAGAGACGACATGACCGTCCATTTCATCGGCGCGGGTCCCGGCGCGCCCGACCTGCTCACGTTGCGCGGGCGCGACCTGATCGCGGCCTGTCCGGTCTGCCTCTATGCGGGATCTCTGGTGCCAGAGGCGATCCTCGACCATTGCCCGCCGGACGCGCGGATCGTGAACACCGCGCCGCTCGACCTAGACGCGATCATCGCCGAATGCCGGACGGCGCATGGCGCGGGAAAGGACGTTGCGCGGCTGCATTCCGGGGATGTGTCGGTCTGGTCGGCGATGGGCGAGCAGATCCGGCGGCTGAAGGCCGAGGGCATCCCGGTCAGCGTGACCCCCGGCGTGCCTTCCTTCGCCGCCGCCGCAGCGGCTCTGGGGGCCGAGCTGACCTTGCCGGGCCTCGCCCAGTCGGTGGTCCTGACGCGCACGCCGGGCCGCGCCTCCTCGATGCCCGAGGAAGAAAGCCTGGCCAGTTTTGCGGCCACCGGCGCGACGCTCGCCATTCACCTTTCGATCCACAACCTCGCCTGCGTGGTGGCCGAACTGACCCCGCATTACGGCGCCGACTGCCCCGTTGCCGTGGTGTTCCGCGCCAGTTGGCCGGATCAAAGTATCACGCGGGCGACGCTGGCGACCATCCAGGCCGCCCTGCCCGAGGGCATCGAACGCATGGCGCTGATCCTCGTCGGCCCGGCCTTGCGCGCCGAAGGTTTCGCCGAAAGTTGTCTTTACGCCCCCGACTACGATCGGCGGTTTCGCCCGCAACGGGCCGAGGGGGCGCGCAATGGCGGCTGATCCCCCGGGCCTTGTGATCGCGGCGCCGGCCTCGGGGTCCGGCAAGACGACCGTGACGCTGGGCCTCCTGCGCGCGTTGCGCGACGCAGGGCTGGCGGTGCAGCCCTTCAAGAACGGTCCCGACTATATCGATCCAGCCTTTCACCGCATCGCGGCGGGGCGCGTATCCTTCAATCTCGACATGTGGGCGATGGATGAGGACCTGCTGGCGACCATCGCCGGAAAGGCGCAGGGGGCGGACCTTGCCCTGTCGGAAGGATCGATGGGGCTATACGATGGGACGACGGCTCAGGGCGTTTCCGGACGTGGGTCGAGCGCCGAGATCGCGCGCGCCTTCGGCTGGCCGGTCGTGCTGGTGCTGGATGTCGGCGGGCAGGCGCAATCGGCGACGGCCACGGCACTGGGGTTCGCGCATCACCCCGACGCGCCGCCTTTGGCGGGCGTGATCCTGAACCGGGTGGCGGGTGCGCGCCACGAGGTGATGATCCGCGAAGAGATGGCGCGGCTGGGCATCGCGGTTTTCGGTGCGTTGCCCCGACGCAGCGATCTGGAATTGCCCGAGCGGCACCTGGGCCTCGTGCAGGCCGAGGAGCACGGCGATATCGACGACTTGATCGGCCGGCTGGGCGCCTTCCTGCGCGACCATGCGGACCTTTCCGCGCTGCGCGACGCAGCGCGCGCCGGGGCGCCGCGGCCGCCCCGGTGCTGGCCGGACCCGCCCGCCCAGCGGATCGCGCTGGCCCGCGACGCGGCGTTCTCCTTCACCTATCCGCATCTGCTGGAGGGGTGGCGCCGCGCCGGCGCGGAAATCCTGCCGTTCTCACCGCTGGCCGACGAGCCCCCCCCGGAGGCCGATCTGGTCTGGCTGCCGGGCGGCTATCCCGAATTGCATGCCGGTCGGCTCGCCGCCGCGGGCACCTTCCTCGACGGGTTGCGGCGCCATGCCGAAACCCGGCCCGTGCATGGCGAATGCGGCGGCTACATGGTGCTGGGCGCGGGGTTGGTCGATGGGGACGGAGAGCGGCACGCGATGGCGTGCCTCCTGGGCCTCGTGACCAGCTATGAGCGGCGGCGCCTGCATCTGGGTTATCGCCGCGCGGTGCTGGAGGCCGCGATGCCGGGGCATGCCGCGGGCGCGATGCTCTACGGCCACGAGTTCCATTATTCGACGATCCTCGATCAACCTGATGCGCCGTTGGCCCGCGTCACCGATGCGGGCGGCAATCCCGTGCCCGAGACGGGGTCGGTGAAGGGCCACGTCACCGGCAGCTTCTTTCACCTCATCGCGGAGGGCGCGGCGTGAGCGGCTTCGTCAGTTTCGTCAGTTCCGGCCCCGGCGATCCCGAGCTTCTGACGCTGAAGGCGGTGGACCGGCTCAAGCGCGCCGACGCGGTGCTGTTCGACGACCTGTCCTCGGGGCCGATCCTGTCGCACGCCCGGGCCGGGGCCGACCTGGTGGGCGTGGGCAAGCGTGCCGGCCGCGCCTCGCCGAAACAGGACCATGTCAGCCGCCTGCTGGTCGAATACGCGGCCACCGGTGCCCGGGTGGTACGGCTGAAATCCGGCGATGCGGGGCTGTTCGGGCGGCTGGAGGAGGAGATCGCGGCGCTGTGCGCGGCGGGGGTCGGCCACGAAATCGTGCCCGGCGTGACCTCGGCCTGCGCCGCTGCCGCCGCGGCGGGCATTCCCCTGACACGGCGGCTGACCGCGCGGCGGGTGCAGTTCGTCACCGGCCATGACGTGACCGGGCATCTGCCCGACGACATCGACCTGGACGCGCTGGCCGATCCCCATGCAACGACTGTCGTCTACATGGGTCGGCGGACCTTTCCAGCACTTGCGGCATCACTGATGGCGCGGGGCCTTCCGCAACAAACGCCGGCGCTCCTGGCCGAGGGTGTGACGACCGCGGACCAGAGGCTGACGCGCGGAACCGTCGGGGTGCTGGCGGACGCGCTGGCCGAGGCCGCCTCGCCCGCGCCTGCACTGATCCTCTACGGCCCGCTGGCCGAGGAGGTGGTCGATGCGTGAGCTGATCCTGATCGGGATCGGCACCGGCAATCCCGATCACCTGACCCTGCAAGGGGCGACGGCGATCCGCACGGCCGACCTGATCCTCGTTCCGCGCAAGGGTGCGGACAAGGCCGACCTCGCCGACCTGCGGCGCGCGATCTGTGCCCGGGTGCTGGGCGGCGACGACGCCCGGATCGTCGAGTTCGACCTGCCGAAACGCGATTCCGAGAGCGACTACCTTGCCGGAGTGGAGGCGTGGCACGACGCCATCGCGCGCGCCTGGGGCGCGGCGGCGGGACCTGCGGCAGAGCGGGTGGCCCTGCTGATCTGGGGCGACCCTTCGCTTTATGACAGCTCGCTCCGGATCGCGGCTCGGCTGTCACCGCCGCCGAAGGTCAGCGTGGTGCCGGGGATCACGGCTCTGCAGGCGCTCTGCGCTGCCCATGGCATTCCGCTCAACGAGATCGGCGCGCCGTTCCTCGTCACCACGGGGCGGCGGCTGCGGGACGAGGGCTGGCCCGACTGCGCCGGCACGCTGGTAGTAATGCTGGACGGTAGCTGCGCGTTTCAGACGCTCGACCCGACGGGCGTCACGATCTGGTGGGGCGCCTATCTGGGCATGGCCGAAGAAGTGACGGTCTCCGGCCCGATGGCCGAGGTCGGGCCGAAAATTGTCGAGATGCGCGCCGAGGCGCGGGCGCGCCATGGCTGGATCATGGACATCTACCTGATGCGCCGCGCGACCGAAGGCTAAGGGCGGGCGACCGCGGATCGTTCACCGCGCCGACTCGGGGACGAGCTGCCCGTCGATAAGCCGCAGGCTTTCGGGCGCGATCTTCGCGCGGAACCGCGCGTCGTGGCTGACCAGGATCATGGATTGCGGCAGCGCGTGCAGGATGTCGACCAGCCGCGCCTCGTTCGCCTCGTCGAGCGCGTTCGTCGGCTCGTCCAGCAGCAGCACCTCGGGCTCCATCGCCAGCACGGTCGCCAGCGTCACCAGCCGTTTCTCCCCGCCGGACAGCTTGTAGGTAATCCGGTCGCGCAGATGCATCAGGTCGAGCTGCGCGAGCGTCCGGTCGACGATTTCGACGGCCTCGGTGCGGCTCTTGCCGAGGTTCAGCGGGCCGAAGGCGATATCCTCGGCGACGGTCGGGCAGAACAACTGATCGTCGGGGTCCTGGAACACCAGCCCGGCCCGGCAGCGCACCTCGTGGAAATCGGCCTCCTCCTGCCGTGGCTTGCCGAAGGCCGCGACCCGCCCCGCATCGGGCCGCAACAGCCCGACCAGGATCCGCAGAAGGGTCGACTTGCCCGCGCCGTTGGGCCCGGTGATCGACAGGCGCTGCCCCTGGTGCAGGCAGAGGCTCGCGCCACGCAGCACCGGCGGCTGGCCGGGATAGCCGAACTGGATGTCCCCGAGTTCAAACAGCGGCATGGGCAAGTTCGGCGGCGAAAAGCGTCAGCAAGGCCACGCCCAGTCCCGCCGCGAACAGGGCATCGCGGCGCGAGTAGGCGAGCGTTTCCAGCAGCGGGATGCGCCCCGCGAAGCCCCGGCATTTCATCGCGCCCAGCACGCGCTCGGATCGTTCGATCGCGCGCACCAGCATCATGCCCACAAGGTAGCCAAAGCTGCGATAGTTGTGCCAGTTGGTGGACGGGCGGAAGCCGCGCATCTTCATCGCCTGGCGCAGGCGCAGGTATTCGGCCCGCAAGACCTCGATATAGCGGATCGTGAACATCAGCAGATGGACCAGCGTATCCGGGACGCGCAGGCGTGAGAGCGCGTGGCCCAGCGTCACCGGCTCCATCGTCCCGACGAGCGACAGGACTGCAAGGACGACGGCATTTGCGGTCAACAGGATCTCGACGGCAAGGGCCAGCCCCTGCCAGCTGGCGGCGAGGCCCCATACTGTGAAGATCGCATCGCCCGGCACGGAAAACGGCAGGAGCGCCAGCAGGAACAGGATGAAACTGTCCATCGCCGCCATCCGGCGGAGCGTCGGTATGACCGGCACGCGCGACAGCACCATCAGGCCAACGGCCATCAGCAGGGCCGCGACGAGGACCGGCATCCAGCTGCAAGCGACGGTGACCACGGCAAAGGCGCAGGCGCCGAGGATGCGCGCGCGCGGGTCGAGCCGTGCCAGCGCGCCGCCGTGTCCGGCCCCGGTGTCGCTCAGGGTCTGCCGCTCAGCCGTCAGGATGTGGCCCATGCGGTCAGCCCGCCAGCCTGCGGCGCGCGGCGAAGTAGAAGCCGAGGCCGAACAGACCCGCGATATAGCCGATGCCGCCGAGAACGGTCTGGATGTCATGATGCTCCTTGTAGGCGGCGACCTCGCGGCGCAGCGGGCGCATCTCGTCGCGCATGATCGCGGCAATGGCGGCCTTGTCGGCATCCGACAGGCCAATGGCCGGGTTCGTAGCGGGACCGTCGGGGGCGGCCCCGGATGCGGGTGCAGCGGCTGCCTCGGCGGCACCGAGGATCGCGGCGACGTCCTCTGCGGCCATCTCGAATTCCGCAACATGGCCCGCGCCCAGATCGGCGCGAAAGACATGCCGCACGGGTTGCGTGGGCACGTAGGTGAAAAAGCCATCCGCATCGGTCATGGCTTCGCCCAACTTGGTGCCCGCACCGTCGAACACCTCCACCAAAAGGTTCCCCGCCATGTCGCCGCTCGAAAAGCCGACCTCGCCCTCGATCGCGTCGCCGCTGGGAAAGGCCGAGGCGATCACCTTGTGGGCGGCGGCGGGCAGCGGCACGAGGATGAGGCACAGGACGATGTACAGCACGCGGATCATGACGGAGCTCCCTTCATGGCCTCGAAAAGGTCCGGTTTGACCTGGGCGGCAAGGTAAATCGCGGCGGCGGACAGAAGCCCCTCGATCACCATCACCGGGATATGGGCGAAGAACACCAGCTTGGCCGCCGGAATGAACGCATCGCCCGACAGCATCAGCGACAGGCCCACGACGGCCGTGGTCAGTGCGATGGCCAAGGCCCCGCCGAAGCCCGCCCAGATCGCCGCGGTGAGCGGCGTTCCGCGCGTCACACCGCGCCGACAGACGTAGTAGACGATGACCGCCGGCAGCGCGATGTTGACGGTATTCACCCCCAGCACCGTCAGCCCGCCAAAGCCGAAGAAGACCGCCTGCAGCAAGAGCCCGACGAACAGCGCCGGGAAGGCGGCCCAGCCGAGGATCAGCCCGGCCAGACCATTCATGATGAGATGCACCGAAGACGGGCCGATCGGCACATGGATCAGCGAGGCCACGAAGAAGCTCGCCGAAAGCACGCCGGCGGCCGGTATCTTCTCCAGCGGCAGGTGCCTCAGCCCCAGCGCGATGCCGCCCACGGCCAGCACCGCCCCCCCGATCACGACCTCGTTCGCGAGCGCCCCGTCCACGATGTGCATGGGTCCCGCCTCCTACTCGACGTCGTAGGCGCGGATCCAGATCACCGCGTCCTGGGACAGCTCCTTGCCGTCGTGTTCGGTGTCCGGCCCGACGCCGAGCGCGGCGAAGCCCCAATAGCCGGCCTTGGGCACGCCGAAAGTGAAATAGCCGTCCGCGTCCGAGATCGCGACGACCGCGCCGCCCGGCATCGGATCGGCGGTGGCTTCACGGGCGCTGCTCGTCGCCATGTCCGGCTCGGCCGCCATGTATTCGATCTCGATCTCAGCGCCCGCGACGGGTTCGCCGTTCGACATCACCCGTCCGGTAAAGGTCGAACCCGTGAGCACGTTGTAGGGCTTCACCATCGGCACGATCTCGGTCTTCAGACCCTGCGGCTCGGTCCAGTCGGTAGGCAGCGTGTTGCGGTTGAGATAGGCCTTGGTGATCTGCTGGATGTAGATGTCCTCGGATTCCTCGTAATAGGGCGCCGGGACCGTGACGAGGACGTAGTCGCCCGAGCGTTTCACCGGCACGCTGCCGTCATAGGCGACGGCCTGGTTGCCGCTGCCCGTGAAGGTGGTTTGCGTCAGCGTGTCCTTGAGGTCGATCTTCTCGCCGCGATGGATGGCGTAGAATTCCAGAGGTTCGCCCATGTCCATGACATGGCCGTTCTCGAACGGGTGCCAGAAGATCAGCTTGACCGGCACGTCGCCGGGCCGGTCGATCATCGTGTCCTCTGTGTAGGACAGCTGGAAATGGGCCGAGGCCAGGCCGGGCACCAGCGTCAGGGCCAGCGCGGCGGTCATCAGGTTGCCGTGGAAAATCAAGGGTCGTCTCCTTTCAGCGGTGGCGGCGCACAGGGCCGCGATCGGAAAGGACGAACGGGGACAGAAGGCTCGAACGGGCCGTGACACAGCCAATCCGGGCCAGACGCGCACCCCGGCGTCCGGTGGAAACCGCCCCGGCGAACCGGGGGGCGGGTGAGCGGCAGGTCTCCTGGCTCGCGGGTCTTCGCTTGGCTGGCCTTCCCGGGTGTCCCCAGTGGCGTTTGTCAGCCTTGCTCGCCGCTTACAGTTGCGGGGGCAGCCGCGGAGTTGCGCCTTTCGGCACGCACCGCGTTCCCTTTTCATCCCCGGCCGCCTGGGGCGCCTGGGAAAACCGATCACGGCTCTGTCATGTCAAATGGACGACAGGGGTGTCAATCGGGAAATACACTGGCCGTTTGACGCGGGGCGTGCGCCGCCTAATCTGGCCGAGAGACGCATCGAAAGGACAGGACATGGCCGAGACCGACGCCCCCACCGACGAGACCGCGCGCCATGCCGCCAAGATGACCAAGCGGAAGGAAGCGAAGGACCGCGCACTGGCCGAGAAGACCGCCGAGAAAGGCCTGATCATCGTCCATACCGGCGCGGGCAAGGGCAAGTCCTCCGCCGGGTTCGGCATGATCCTGCGCTGCATCGCCCACGGGATGCCCTCGGCCGTCGTCCAGTTCGTGAAGGGTGCCTGGGACACCGGCGAGCGGCGGCTTCTGACCGAGCGGTTTGGGGATCTGTGCCAGTTCCACGCCATGGGCGAGGGCTTTACCTGGGAAACCCAGGACCGCGCCCGCGACATCGCCGCCGCCGAAAACGGGTGGCAGAAGGCGCAGGAACTGATCCGCGACCCCGAGATCCGGATGGTCCTGCTGGATGAGATCAATATCGCGCTGCGCTACGGCTATCTGGATGCGGACGAGGTTGTCCCGTTCCTTCAGGCCGAGAAGCCGCCCATGACCCATGTCGTGCTGACCGGGCGCAACGCCCCCGTAGCGCTGATCGAGGCCGCCGATCTCGTGACCGAGATGACGCTGGTCAAGCATCCGTTCCGTGCCGGCATCAAGGGCCAGGCCGGCGTCGAGTTCTGAGCCGCGGCTTGATACCGGACAGCGCACACGGCCGGGCGCTCGGGATCGTTGGCGGGCATGCCGCCGCTCCAGCACGTCGTTAGTATTGCGGCAGGCGCGAACTCGTGCCGCCGCGTGGGCCCATGTCACCAAGAGCATCGGGGAAACAACCACTGTCTCGAGCAATCGACCGGCCGTGACATGCGCGCCGTGCCGGGCGCGCGCAACCGCGCAGCCGGGGCGATATTCCGTGCGCGCGGGTCCACGTCCCAGGCGACGGAACCGGCCCGCCGCAACGTCTGCCGTGTTGAGGCTCACGTCGGCCGGGGCGACCGCACCCGGCGGATCCGTGGGCCGTTGCATAGCCCCGTCGGGAATGTCATTCCATCGGCCGTTCGTCACGCCGGAACCCTCATGCGCCATTCACCCGTACTTCCGCCGCCCGATGCCCTGCGCCGTGCCCGCGTCACGGGCCATTTCGGCGAATTGCTGCAGGGCCGGCTCGGGCCGACCGGGACGGTCGCGCTGGTCACCTTGCCCTGCCCCGCGCTGGCGGTGAGCGCGCACTGGGCGCCGGCAAACGGCTTCGGTCTCTGGCAAGGCGCCCGGCCGGTGTTGACGCGCGGTCAGGTGCGGGCAGTTTTCGACGCCCTCGGCGCCGGCCCGCCGCGCGGGCGGCTGCGTCTGCGCGCGGAGATGCCGCCGGGTGGCGGGGCCGGCGCCTCCACCGCGGCATTGCTGGCCACGATGCGATGCCTTGCGGGCGGTGCGTTGCCCGCAGATGCCGAGGCCGCGTTGTGCCTTTCGCAGGAAGGCGCGACCGATCCGCTGATGCTCGCCCAACCCGGGTGCGCGCTTTGGGCGCCCCGCATGGCCCGCATCCTTGGGCACCTGCCCCCGCTGCCCGCCCTCGAGGTCGTGGGCGGCTTCGCCGGGCCGGGGCGTCGCACCGATCCGGCAGATACGCGCTTTGCCGACATTTCCGACCTTGTCGAGGCCTGGGGCCGGGCCGGCGCGCGCGAAACTCTGGCAGCACTCGCCACCGAAAGCGCGCGGCGCAACCACGCCCTGCGCGGCGGACCGGACCTCGCGCCACTGATGGAGGCCGCCCGCCAGCTTGGCGCGCTTGGCGTCGCGGTCGCGCATACCGGCACCGCGCAGGCGCTTTTGTTTACGCCCGGGGCCGTGCCGGCCGACGCCGCCGGCACGCTGCGCGCGCTTGGCCTGTCCGCAATCGCGAGGTTTCGCACCGGGGGCATGGGATGAGCGCGGCGGCGATGCTGGTGGCGCTGGCGCTAGAAGGCGCCATGGGCTGGCCCGACCGTCTGCATGCCCGGATCGGTCACCCAATGGTCTGGATCGGCGCGCTGATCGCGGGGCTGGAGCGGCGGTGGAACCGGCCGGAACTGACCGACCGCGCGCGGCTGATCCGCGGAGGGGCGACGGTGGCAGTCACCCTGTCCGCGGCGATCCTGCCCGCGTTGGCACTTGCGACAATAATCCCCGGCGGGTGGCTCGGGGTGCTCGTGACCGGCCTATTTGCCGCACCTCTCGTGGCGGGGCGCAGCCTGCACGACCATGTCGCTGCCGTCGCCCGGCCCCTGGCCGCCGGCGATCGGGAGGGCGCGCGGTCCGCCGTCGCGATGATCGTCGGGCGCGATCCTAGGCACCTCGACCGGGCCGGAGTGGCGCGCGCCGCACTGGAAAGCCTTGCCGAGAACGCCTCGGACGGTGTGGTGGCGCCGGTGTTCTGGGGCGTGCTTCTCGGGCTGCCGGGCATCGCGGGGTACAAGGCGATCAACACGCTCGACAGCATGATCGGACACCGGAACGACCGGTATCGGCACTTCGGGCGGGTCGCCGCGCGGCTGGACGATCTGGTGAACCTGATCCCGGCGCGACTGACCGGGCTTCTGGTCTGCGCTACCTCGGAGCGACCGCGCGCGGCGTGGCGCGTGATGCTGCGGGATGCCCGCGCCCACCGCTCGCCCAATGCCGGCTGGCCAGAGGCGGCGATGGCGGGTGCCCTCGGCATACGGCTTTCGGGGCCGCGCGCCTATGGCGACGGGATGAGCCTTGAGCCATGGCTGAACGACGGCGCGCCCGATCCCGACGCGCGGGCTCTGGCGCGAGGCCTGACTTTGTACGTGCGGGCGATGACGGCGCTGGCCCTGGCACTTGCGGGTCTGGCCCTATTGGCGTGAGAGAGGTGTAAGGATGGCACGCGATCACGGGGGCGATCTCGCCCAGGCGGTGCAGAGCTTCGGCGGCCGGATCGAAGACTGGATCGACCTCTCCACCGGGATAAACAGGGCACCTTTTCCGGTTTCCCCGGTTTCGGCAAGCGCCTGGAACGATCTGCCCGGAAGCGCCCCGCAGGATCGGCTGATCGCGGCGGCCCGGCGGGCCTACCGGACGGACTGGCCGATCCTGCCGCTGGCCGGGGCGCAGGCCGCGATCCAGCTTCTGCCCGCGCTGGCGCCCGACGGCCCGGTGCGAATCCTTTCGCCGACCTACAACGAATACGCCGGCGTGCTGCCCCTATCGGGCCGGGATGTCGAGGCGGTTGACCGGCCCGAGGCGCTGGACGGCGCCGGGCTGGCGGTTCTGGTCAATCCCAACAACCCCGACGGGCGCCGCCTCGCCCCGCGGACGCTGCGCCGGCTCGCCGGCGGGGTCGGACTTCTCGTTGTTGACGAGAGCTTTGCAGATCCCCACCCGGAACTGTCGCTGCTGACCGGTCCCTGCCCGGAAAACGCGATCGTCCTGCGCTCTTTCGGCAAGTTCTACGGGCTCGCCGGGCTGCGCCTCGGCTTTGCCCTCGGCGCGCAGGCCCACCTTGATCGCATGCGCGAGCGGGCCGGGCCGTGGACGGTGTCGGGACCGGCGCTGGAGATCGGCGCGCACGCGCTGGGCGACGCGGCGTGGCGGAACACCAGCATCGCGCGCCTTGCCGCCGAGGTCGAACGCGCCGACGCGCTGGCGCGCGCCGCGGGCTGGCACCTTGTCGGCGGAACGGCACTCTTCCGCCTTTACGACACCCCCGATGCCGGGGCGGCGCAGGCCCATCTGGCACGCGCCCGCATCTGGTCGCGCATCTTTCCATGGTCGTCCCGCTGGCTGCGACTCGGACTTCCGGGTTCGCCCGACGAATGGCAGCGGCTCGAAACCGCGCTAGCCTGAACGGCAGCCGCCCCCTGCGCCCGGACGGCGCGGCGCGCTGCATGGCTAGACGAAACGGACCTTGCCCGTTCGGAAGCGGCGTCGCATAGTCGCCGCTGAGCCGCCCATGCCGGCGACACCTTCATGTTTCCGGGCCGTGGGGCCCTTGCCCGCGATGGAAGAAACAACCGTGCAAAGTGGAGCGACCGGGCCCCGAGACGCAACGCGCCGGGGCTGCACACAGGCCCCGAGGCCGAAAGCCTGCATGGCGCGATGCATCACGCTGGCGCTGGCCACGGCGCTGGCCGGCTGCACCCAGTTTCCCGAACTCGATGCGACCGGGCCCGCGCGGGGCCGGATCGCGGAGTCTCCACGTCTCGTGCCCGTCGCGCCGCTGCTGAGCCGCGCGTCAGAGACCCGCGCCACCGAAGACACCACCAAAAGCCTCGAGACGCGCGCCGAGGCGCTGCGCCGCAGGGCGGCCGCCCTGCGGGCGCGCCGCTTCTGAGCCCGAGGGGCGCGTTGCACCGCCGCCCGCTTCGCGCTAACAACCCGCCAACACAGAAGTCCGGCGGCGGAGCATACCCATGACAACCCCCTTGCGCATCGGCATCGCCGGGCTCGGCACCGTCGGTGCCGGCGTCGTGAAGATCGTCCAGTCGCGCGCGAATCTCATCGCGCAGCGCGGCGGCCGGCCGATCTCCATTTCGGCGGTCTCGGCACGCACCCGCGACAAGGACCGGGGCGTCGACCTGTCCGCCTATGAGTGGGAGGACGATCCCGTGGCGCTGGCCCGGCGCGAGGATGTGGACCTGTTCGTAGAACTGATGGGCGGTTCGGACGGGCCGGCAAAGGCCGCGACCGAGGCCGCCATCGCCGCGGGCAAGGACGTGGTGACCGCCAACAAGGCGATGCTCGCCATGCATGGCCATCCGCTGGCCGAGGCCGCGGAAGCCGCCGGCCGGGTGATCCGGTTCGAGGCCGCCGTCGCGGGCGGCATCCCTGTGGTCAAGGCGCTGACCGAGGGGCTGGCCGGCAACCAGATCACCCGCGTCATGGGCGTGATGAACGGCACCTGCAACTACATCTTGACCCGGATGGAAAGCGGCGGCCTGCCCTACCAGGAGGTGTTCGACGAGGCGCATGCCCTAGGCTATCTGGAGGCCGACCCAGCGCTGGACGTGGGCGGCATCGACGCTGGCCACAAGCTGGCGCTGCTCTCGGCCATCGCCTTCGGCACGCGGGTCGATTTCGGCGCGATGGAACTGGAGGGGATCGAGCGCCTCTCGATCGACGACATCCGCCACGCCGCCGACATGGGCTTTCGTATCAAGCTGCTGGGCGTGTCGCAGATGACCGGCCGCGGGCTGGAACAGCGCATGTCGCCCTGCCTGGTGCCCGCCGCCTCGCCGCTGGGACAGTTGGAGGGGGCGACCAACATGGTGGTGCTGGAGGGCGACGCGGTCGGCCAGATCGTGCTGCGCGGCGCGGGGGCCGGCGAGGGGCCGACGGCCAGTGCGGTGATGTCGGACGTGATCGACATCGCCCGCGGCATCCGCGTCTCGACTTTCGGCCAGCCGGCCGAGGCGCTTGAACAGGCGCGCGCGGCGCGGGCGTCCGCGGCGGCGCCCTACTATCTGCGGATGGAACTGGAGGACAAGCCGGGCGCGCTGGCCAAGGTGGCGACCGTCCTGGGCGAGTCCGGCATCTCGATCAACCGGATGCGCCAGTATCGCCATGCGGCGACGACCGCGCCGGTGCTGATCGTCACCCACAAGACGACCCGCGATGCGCTGGACCACGCCCGCCAGAGCTTCGCCGAGATCGGCGTGGTGGTGGGCGAACCGGTGGCGATTCGCATCGAGGAAGTCTGAGCGGGTCGAGCGCCGGCCAGCGGCGCGGCCCGCTTTACCATTAATTGACCCTAACGCGGCATTAAAAGCGGGTCTTAGCCGAAAGGCCCGCGCCCATGCCGCCGGTGATCTCCCTGGCGGCGGCCCGGCAAATCCACGCCGGGTCCGCCGAATCCCTTCCGCAGCTGCAGCGCAGCGCCCTGCGCCTTGGCGAACATCTCCTGACCGCGGGCGCGGTGTCGCCCCAGGCACTCGAACGCGCATTGGCCGATCATGCCAGGATGGACGTCCGGCTGGGCGATCTGCTGGTCGCCCAAGGCGAGACGACACCCGAGGCGGTGGCCGAGGCCCTTTGCACCCAGCACGGCACCGGCCGCGCGGATTTCGCCAGCTATCCGCCCGACCCCGGGCTCATCGACCTGATCGGCGCCCGGCGCTGCCTGCGCGATGGCATCCTACCCTGGCGGCGCTTCGCCGGCGCCACCCTGATCGCGACCTCGCGGCCCGACCGCTTCGAACAACTGGCCGCCACCTTGCCCGCCGACCTCAACCCCGCGATCATGGTGATCTGCCGCGAGGACGAGTTGCAGGCGGCACTGTCGGATCGCCGGGCCGAGGTGCTGGGCGCCGCCGCCGAGACCCGCGTCAACCTGGCCGAGAGCTGCCGCATCTGGCTGCGCCCGGGCCCGCGCGCGACGCTGGTCGCGGTTCTCGGCCTGCTGCTGCTGTGCGCGATCCTGGCGCCCCTTGCCACGTTCGCGATCCTAACGGTTTGGACGGTCGGCTGGATGGTCGTCGGCAGCGTGATGAAAGCCGCCGCGGCCGTCGCGCAAGCCCTCGCGACCCGGCGTGCCCGCAAGGCGCCGTCGCCGCCGTCGGCGCCCACCATCGCGCGGCTACCGAAGATTTCCGTTCTCGTGCCGCTCTTCCGGGAATCCGAGCTTGCCGCGCGGCTGATCGCCCGGCTCTCGCGGCTGGATTATCCGCGCGCGCTGCTCGACATCTGCCTGGTAACCGAGGCAAGTGACGACGAGACCCATGCCATGCTCGACGCGACCGCCCTGCCGCCCTGGATGCGGCGGGTGACGGTCCCCGAAGGCGCGCTCAAGACCAAGCCACGGGCGCTGAACTACGCGCTCGATTTCTGTCGCGGCTCCATCGTCGGGATCTACGACGCCGAGGACGCGCCTGCCCCGGACCAGCTGCGCCGGGTTGTCGATCATTTCCATAGCTGCGGCCCGAAGGTCGCCTGCGTGCAGGGGGTTCTCGACTTCTACAACGCGCGAGCCAACTGGCTCGCGCGTTGTTTCGCCATCGAATACGCCGCCTGGTTCCGCGTGGTCCTGCCCGGGCTCGCGCGGATGGGCGTGCCGGTCCCGCTGGGCGGCACGACGCTGTTCTTCCGCCGCCGCGTGCTGGAGGATCTGGGCGGCTGGGACGCCCATAACGTGACCGAGGATGCCGATCTGGGCCTGCGCCTCGCGCGGCACGGCTACCGGACCGAGTTCCTCGACAGCGTCACCGAGGAGGAAGCGAACTGCCGGGCCTGGCCCTGGGTGCGGCAGCGTTCGCGCTGGCTCAAGGGCTATGCGCTGACATGGGCGACCCATATGCGCCGCCCGGACCGACTGCTGCGCCAGCTCGGCCCCTGGGGCTTTTTCGGGGTGCAGGTGCTGTTTCTAGGCACGCTGACGCAATTCGTCTTCATGCCGCTGATCTGGTCGTTCTGGGCGCTGCCGCTGGGCCTGTGGCACCCGCTGGGGGAAACGATCCCGGCGGGCGGCGTCGCCGCACTCTTCGCGGTCTTCATCGGCTCCGAAATGGTCACGCTGTCGGTGGGGGCGATGGGCCTTGGCCGGGCGGACAAGCGGCGCCTGATCCCCTGGCTGCCCACGCTGCATCTCTATTTCCCTCTGGCCGCGCTGGCCTCCTACAAGGCGCTGTGGGAAATGGCGGCGCGGCCCTTCTTCTGGGACAAGACCACGCATGGCCTGGACGAGCCCGACGACGGCATGACGGCGGCCCGCATCGCGGCGATCCGCGCGCGCCTCCGGCAAGCGGTCGCGCGCGCGAACGACCTGCCCGATGCCGACGCCCCGGCCGCTCAGCCCTCGGCGAGCGCGGAATCCGCGTCGTGCTTGAGACGGGTCTCGAACGCGGTCGAGATGTGAGCCTTGAGCGCATCGTAGGCGGCGTCACCGTCGCCCGCCTCGATCGCGGCGACGATGGCGGCATGCTCGGCCAGCGCGTCTTCCCCGCGCCCGTCGATCGCAAGCGAGGTCGTCGCCATCAGCGCCATCGTCCGGTGCACGAGGTCGAGTTGCTGCACAAGGTAGCGGTTGTGCGAGGCAAGATGGATCTGCTTGTGGAAGCGCCGGTTTGCCCGCGCCATCGCCGCAGGATCATTCAGGAGATTGTGGTCCTCCGCGACCATCGCGCGCAGCACCCGCACCTCTTCGGCCGTGGCATGACGCGCGGCAAGCCGCGCCGCCAGCCCCTCCAGTTCGGCGCGCACGACATACAGCTCGGACATCTGGTCGTGGGTCAGCGACGCGACGATCAGGCTGCGTCCGTCGCGCGACAGCAGCGACTGCGTCTCCAGTCGTTGCAAGGCTTCGCGGATCGGTGTACGCGAGACGCCGAAGCGCTCGGCCAGTTCGCTTTCCACCAGGCGGTCGCCCGGGGCGTAGACTCCCACGTCGATCGCCTCGAGAATCATCTCATACGCATCCTTGTGCGCGGGGCGGGCGTCTTTCATGTTCGGGAGCTCCTGCATGCGATGGTAGACAATAGGCGTCAGCCGCGGCACAAATCAAGGGGGCGCGGCGGTTGCGATTGCCGCAGGTCGCCCGGAAATGCCAATGGTTGCTGAAAATTTCATCGATCTGCGGGGCTGGGTGTTCGATCTCGACAATACCCTGTATCCCCCGGAAGCGCGGCTGTTCGACCAGATCGAGCGGCGGATGACCGCGTTCGTGATGGAGGCGCTGGGCGTCGCCGCGCCCGAGGCGAACCGCCTGCGCAAACGCTACCGGGCGGAGTATGGCACCACGCTGGCCGGGTTGATGGAGGTTCACGGGGTCGAGCCGGGCCCCTACCTGGCCGAGGTGCATGAGATCTCGCTCGACCATCTCGACCCCGCGCCCGAGTTGCGAAACCGGATCGCCGCCCTGCCCGGACGGAAGATCGTGCATACGAATGGCAGCGCCCCCTATGCCGAGCGGGTGCTGGCCGCACGCGGCCTCGCCGGAATCTTCGACGCGGTCTACGGGGTCGAGCATGCAGGCTATCAGCCCAAGCCCCGGCGGGAGGCCTTCGAAACGGTCTTGGCACTGGGCGACATTGCGCCGCTTCGGGCGGCCATCTTCGAGGACGACCCGCGCAACCTGGCCGAACCGCACGCGATGGGCATGCGCACAGTGCATGTGGCCCCCGCGCCGGAACCGGCGGACCACATTCACCACCACACCGACGATCTGACCGCGTTCTTGGCCGCGCTCGACCGGGAATGAGGCCACCGATCCGAAGGTCGCTCTGGCCCGGGATATTTCTGCATGCACAAGTATGCAGGATGTTGCATCGCACCTTTGGCGGCCCTATGGTCCGCTCAGGGAGACGTTCGCGGGGACGAATATGACTGACGGCCACGAAGAAAAGACAGGCTTCTGGACCGAGGCGGGAATCTGGATCGCAGTTCTGGCGTTGTTGGCGGGCTGGGGCTTTCTGATCTGGCAATGGGGGGTTTTCGGGCTCTACCTGCCGGCGGCGATTTTGGTGCCGATCATCATGGTCGTTCTGGTCTGGATCAGCCGCGGCTAGAAGACCGCCGCCCCTTGGCCCCCACGCCCCGCCGGGCTATCTGGGGCGCAGGAGGCACGCCATGACCCGCATTTCCAAGGACATCCTGATTTCCGGCGGCGGAGTCGCCGGCCTGTCGGCCGCGGCCGTGTTCGGCTCGGCCGGCTTTTCCGTGCTCTGCGTCGACCCCGCGCCGCCGGTTACCGAGGAAACCGCCGATGGCGCCGACCTGCGCACCACCGCGTTCCTGCAACCGTCTCTGAAGGTGCTGAAGGAGGCCGGCCTCTGGGAAAGGCTGGCGCCGCATGCCACCGACCTGCAGGTGATGCGGATCGTCGATGCGGGCGGCAAGACGCCCTATCCCCGCGTGACCCGCGATTTCAATGCGGAGGATGTCTCGGACCTTCCGTTCGGGTGGAACCTGCCCAACTGGCTCTTGCGGCGCGAAATGGTCGCGCGGCTGGACGAGTTGCCGAACGTCGAATTCCGCACCGGCGTCGGCACGAAATCCGTTCTCACGCGCGATGCCGAAGCGCTGGTGACGCTGAGCGACGGCACCAGCGTCTCGGCCCGGTTGCTGGTCGCCGCCGACGGCCGCAACTCGCCGGTCCGCGAGGCGGTGGGCATCGGCGTGCGTACCTTCCGCTACGGCCAGAAGGCGCTGGCCTTCGCCGTCACCCATCCCGAGCCGCACGATAACGTCTCGACCGAAATTCACCGCTCGGGCGGGCCGTTCACGCTGGTCCCGCTCCCCGACCGCGACGGCAAGCCCTGCTCGGCCGTCGTCTGGATGGAGCGCGGGCCGGAGGCGCTGCGCCTCGCGGCCCTGCCCGAGGACGAGTTCAACGCCGAGATGACCGCGCGCTCCGGCGCAATGTTCGGGCCGCTGAAACTCGTCACCCGCCGCACCGTATGGCCGATCATCAGCCAGATCGCCGACCGGCTCTGGGCCGAGCGCACCGCGCTTATCGCCGAGGCTGCCCATGTGGTGCCGCCGATCGGGGCGCAGGGCCTGAACATGAGCCTTGCCGATCTGCGCGTGCTGCTGGAGCTTGCCCGCGGTGCACCGGCGCATCTGGGCGAGGAACGCATGCTGCAGGTCTACCACCGCCGCCGCTACCCGGAGGTGGCCGGGCGGGTGACGGGCATCGACATGCTCAATCGCACCTCGATGCGCGGCGAACGCGTCGCCCGCGACCTGCGCGCGGCCGGCATCGCCGGGCTGTACGGGCTTCCGCCGGTGCGCAAGACGCTGATGCGCCTCGGCATGGGGGTCCGGCCGGTCTAGGCGCGGCGGCGCGCTTGGCATTGCAACTCGCCGAGATTCCGGTATTCAGCCCGGGATCGACCGGCGCGCGGCGCCGAAAGGCTCAGACGAGGGACACGACATGCGCGTCTATTACGACCGTGACTGCGACATCAACCTGATCAAGGACAAGAAGGTGGCGATCTTGGGCTACGGCTCCCAGGGCCACGCCCACGCGCTGAACCTGCGCGATTCCGGCGCCAAGAACGTGGCCGTTGCGCTGCGCGAGGGCTCGCCCAGCGCCAAGAAGGCCGAGGGCGAGGGGCTGCAGGTCATGGGCATCGCCGAGGCGGCCGCCTGGTGCGACCTGATGATGTTCACCATGCCCGACGAGTTGCAGGCCGAGACCTGGAACCGCCACGTCAAGGACAACATCCGCGACGGTGCGGCCATCGCCTTCGCCCACGGTCTGAACGTGCATTTCGGCCTGATCGAGGCGCCCGCAGGCGTCGACGTGCTGATGATGGCGCCCAAGGGCCCGGGCCATACCGTGCGCGGCGAATACGCCAAGGGCGGCGGCGTGCCCTGCCTGGTGGCGGTGCATAACGATGCCTCCGGCAAGGCGCTGGAACTGGGCCTGTCCTATTGCTCGGCCATCGGCGGCGGGCGCTCGGGGATCATCGAGACCACCTTCAAGGAAGAGTGCGAGACCGACCTCTTCGGCGAGCAGGCGGTGCTGTGCGGCGGTCTGGTGGAACTGATCCGTATGGGTTTCGAGACGCTGGTCGAGGCAGGCTACGCCCCCGAGATGGCCTATTTCGAATGCCTGCACGAGGTGAAGCTGATCGTCGACCTGATCTACGAGGGCGGCATCGCCAACATGAACTACTCGATCTCCAACACCGCGGAATATGGCGAATATGTCTCTGGCCCACGCATCCTGCCCTATGACGAGACCAAGGCGCGGATGAAAGCGGTACTCGACGACATCCAGCAGGGCCGTTTCGTGCGCGACTGGATGGCGGAATGCGCGGTCGGTCAGCCCAGCTTCAAGGCGACGCGCCGCAACAACGACGCCCACCAGATCGAACAGGTGGGCGAGAAGCTGCGCGGCATGATGCCCTGGATCACCGCCGGCAAGATGGTCGACAAGGAAAAGAACTAAGCGCGTCAGCGCTTGGTCGCGGAAAGGGCGCTCCGCGGGGCGCCCTTTTCCGTTCCGTCAGGCCGGATCAGGGTTGACCCCGACCATCGGGCGTTTTGCTTGGCGCATCGGCCGCGAGCGTGCTCTTGGGCGCGTCCGGGTCGTTCTTGCGCTCCTCGGTCTTCCATTTCTCGCGCAGCGCGTAGATGGAACCGCCGGCGAGCGTGCCGAGGGCCAGAATGACGATCAGGTTCGTAGCAGTCATTTCGATCCTCCTTTCTTGCGTCTCTCCCAATACATAGTCCGTGAAGGAGGGATGTTAACCCATTGAAAAGAAATGCGGTGAACGACAGCGCATCACAAAGTTATCAGCCCCGGAAACTGATCCGGAGAGACCTAAACACGTAAGGTCCGTCAGCTTGCGGGGGGTTGCGTGCCGGATGCGGCATCGGTAACAGCCGCAACGACCGCCTCCACGACGTCGGCCAAGAGCCCGTCATCCTCGCATTCGGCCATCACGCGGATCAGTGGCTCGGTGCCCGACTTGCGGATCAAGAGCCGCCCGTGCGAGGCCAGCCGCGCCTCGGCATCGGCGATCGCGGCCCGCACCGGGGCGAGGGTCAGGGGATCGGTGCCATCGGCATAGCGGACATTCCTGAGAAGCTGCGGGACGCGCTCGAACCGGTGGGCGAGGCGCGAGGCCGGCTGACCGGTTTCGACCATGGCGGCGAGGAACTGCAGCCCCGCCAACAACCCGTCGCCGGTGGTGCAAAAATCGCTCATCACGATATGGCCCGACTGCTCGCCCCCGAGGTTCCAGCCACCCCGGCGCATCGCCTCCACCACGTAGCGGTCTCCGACAGCCGTCCTCTCGAGGCGAAGGCCATGCCCCTCGAGATGCCGCTCGAGTCCGAGATTCGACATCACGGTGGCGACGAGCGTGCCATCCTTCAGCCGCCCTGCCTCGGCCCAGCGTTCGGCGAACAGCGCCATGATCTGGTCACCGTCGGCCACGGTTCCGCTCTCGTCGAGGATCATCACCCGGTCGGCATCGCCATCGAGACAGATACCGAGGTCGGCACCGTGGACCTTCACCGCGGCGGCGGCCGCGGCGGTGTCGGTCGACCCGCATCCCTCGTTGATGTTGAGGCCGTTCGGCTCGACCCCAAGCGACACCACCTCCGCGCCCAGTTCCCACAGCACCTCCGGTGCCACCCGATAGGCCGCGCCATGGGCGCAGTCGACAACCACTTTCAGCCCGTCGAGGCGCCGCCCGGCCGGGAAGGTCGTCTTGGCGAACTCGGCATACCGCCACAGCCCGTCATCGATCCGCTTGGCCTTGCCGATGTTTCCGGGTTGGGCGGGGTCGATCTCGCACGCCAGGATCGCCTCGATCTCTTCCTCGGCCTCGTCGGACAGCTTGAACCCCTCGGGGCCGAAGAACTTGATACCGTTATCATGGTGCGGATTGTGGCTGGCCGAGATCATGATCCCGAGATCGGCGCGCATCGACCGGGTGAGGAATCCCACCGCGGGCGTCGGCACCGGCCCGAGGAGCAGCACGTTCATGCCTGTCGAGGTCAGCCCGGCGGTAAGCGCATTTTCCAGCATGTAGCCCGAACGCCGCGTGTCCTTGCCGATCACGACGCGGTGCTTCTGGCTGCGGTCGCGCCGGAAATAGCGCCCGGCCGCCGCGCCCAGCTTCAGCGCCATCTCGGCGGTCATCGGATAGCTGTTGGCCCGGCCGCGAACGCCGTCGGTTCCGAATATCTTCCGGCTCATGTCACCTCTCCAATGCCTTTCAGCGCCATGTCCAGCCGCACGGCCTGCCGCGTCTCGGCCACGTCGTGCACGCGGACGACCTGCACCCCCTGCGCGATAGCCGCCAACGCCACCGCGATCGAGCCCGGCACCCGCGCATCCGCCCGCTCGGCCCCGCCGATGGCACCTACAAACCGCTTGCGCGAGGCGCCCAGAAGCACCGGACAGCCGAGACCGTGAAACAGGCTCAGTCCCCGCAAGAGCGCCACGTTATGCGCCACCGCCTTGCCGAAACCGATGCCCGGATCGACCACGATCTCGCCCCGTGAAATCCCCGCCGCCTCGGCTGCCGCGACGCGCCCGGCGAGGAAATCGTAAACGTCGAGCAAGACGTTGTCGTAGCGCGGATCGTTCTGCATGGTCGCCGGGTCGCCCTGGGCGTGCATCAGGCACGCCGGCACCCCGGCCCGCGCCGTCACGCCGGCCAGCGCGGGGTCGTAAGTAAAGGCCGCCACGTCGTTGATCATGCCCGCGCCCGCCGCCAGGGCGGCCTCGGCCACCTGCGCCTTGCGCGTATCGATGGAAATTGGCGCAGTCACACGGGCTACGCGCAGCGCCTCGATCACCGGCACGGTGCGGGCGACCTCGTCTTCGACCGGGACATCGGCCGCGCCTGGGCGCGTGGATTCCCCGCCGATATCGATAAGGTCCGCGGCGTCGGCCATTGCCCGGCCATGCTCCAGCGCCGCCTCCAGCCGGTCGAAGCGGCCGCCATCGGAAAAGCTGTCGGGGGTGACGTTCAGAATGCCCATGATCCGCGGCCGGTCCACCGTCAGCCCGGCGATGGCCGGGCGCGGGCCGGTCAGCGCGGCCAGAACGTCGGAGGGCAGCGCGCGGGCCGGGATCAGCCGGGGAGGCACGTCGCGGCTCAACTCCTCGGCGAGGGAGAACCAGGCCCAGCCACCGGCGAGCGGCAGCGCGTCGGCGGGCCGGGCCGCGTCGGTCTGAACAATCGGTCGGTAGTAGCGCTGCATGCGCGCTGCATGGGCCAAGCGGCCCCTCTTGGCAAGGGCTAGAGCACGGACTCCGCCGCGTCGGGCGCGACGCGGGTAACCTCGGCAGCCCCCGCCCCGGCCGCGCGCTCGGCGTCGATCACGACGATGCGCGACGCCTCGAGCTTGCCGGCGAACCACAGGACCAGCGACAGCGCGTCGCGCGGGCTGGCCGAGGGGCCGTCGACCGCGTCGAGCACGATCTTGGACGGCGCCCAGACGCTGATCTGGCGGTGCTTCATCGCCCAGTCGATCTCGGTCCGGCTGCCGCGCACCACGCATCGCGGGTCGCGCCCCGCCAGCACCCAGGCGTTCTGCTCGATGGCCAGCAGGTCGATGCGCCGTTGCGCCGGCGCAATGACCGATTGCGGGGCCGCCATGTCGGCGGGCCCCACGCAGAGAACCACCGGGTGCGGCCCGGCTTCCATCCGGTCGAGCCAACGCGGCAGCGCGGGGTCGCTGATGGCGGCGTTCGACAGGAACACCAACAGCGGATGATGCAGCCCGTCCTCTTCCGCGTCGACAGGCTCCACCAGGCGCGGCGCGTCGGGGCGGCGGTCGCGCACGATCTCGACGCCCAGCGCGCCTGGGCCGCGGTCGAGCTTTTCGACCCGCACATAGGCACGCATCGCCTGAGGCTCGATCAGGATGCGCTCGGCGATGCGCTCGGCCAGGGTTTCCAACAGGTTCAGGCGCTCGGCCGACAGTTCGGCCTCGATCGCCTCGGTGATCGCGTCGTAGGACAGCACGCGGTCGACATCGTCGTCGAGCGGCGCGGGATGCGGGCGGACTTCGACCACCACGTTGAATCGCACCCGCTGCGTTGTGCCCCGTTCCGGCTGAAAGGCGCCGATCTCGACCTCGACGACGTGGTCGCGCAGCGAAATGCGGTCGCGCAGCGGGCGCGCCGGGTCTAGCGCCGCCGCCCGCTCGGAGGGGTGCGCAAATGCAAGGCGGATATCGTCGCTCATCGATCGCCCTCCGGACGTCGGTCGCGCCGTCATACGCGGGAATGGGCGCGGCGAACAGCCCATGCGCGGCGGGCCGCGGGTCTCATACGACAGCCCCGGATCAGTTCTGCGCGATCCGCGCGTCCGGGTGACGGTAGAAATGGTGCACCCCGATCGTGGCGGTGCGCGGAAAACGGCGCGCCCAGCGCGGGTTGACGGCGCTCGTGTGATAATGGGTCGCTCCTGCGGTCAGCCCGCGCGGCGCCCCATCGAGCATGATCCGCGCGATCTTGCCCAGCCGGTCGTAGGTGCGCGGCTCAAGGATCACCTCCTTGCGGCCGTCGCAGGTATAGGTGAACTGGCACTGGTAGCGCTTGCCGGTGCCCTGGTTGATCACGCCGCACACCGTGTCGGGATAGAGCGGCGACGCCACGCGGTTCAGGATCACCTCGGCCACGGCAAACTGCCCGCGCACCGTCTCGCCCCGCGCCTCGAAATACAGCGCTTCGGTCAGGCACTGCCAGTCCTTTCCGCCGCGCGCAGCAGGTTGAGCTGCAAGCCAATCGGCATCGTAGCGGGGCTGCGGGGCTCCGGCCCGGCCGGTTTCGACCCGCGCCGACAGGCGTTCCAACCGCCGCTGATTCACCTCACGCAAGGCAGCCCGCTCGGCCACGAGCAGCCGGGTCACGTTGTCGCCCAGCATCGCGCCGGGATCATTTGACTGGGAACCCGTAATCTCGGCTTGGGCCAGGCCAATGGAGCACGCAAGCGCGGCTGCAAGGCCCGCTGCCCGAACGAAAACGATACTCATGAATCCCCCAACGGTGGTAGGGCCCTTCGCTGCCCCGGCGGCAACCGTTAATGCAGGGCGTCTGCCAAGTCCACCCCGGCGGCAGACACGCAACATGTGGCTGCGGGCGCAATATCAGCCAGTTAGTCGCCGCCTTTCATCCAGATTTTGAAGCAAGAGCGGCAACCTGCCGCCGAAATGTCGCGACTCAATCGGCGCGAATTTGCTGATCCAGCGCGAGTTGCGCAGCCGAAAGGCGCGCGACCGGCACCCGGAACGGCGAGCAGGAAACGTAATCGAAACCCGCCGCACGGCAGAAGGCAATGGATTCCGCGTTGCCCCCATGCTCGCCGCAGATCGACAGCGTGACGCCGGGCCGCGCCTTGCGCCCGCGTTCGGCGCCGATCGTCAACAGCTCGCCCACCCCTTCGGTATCGAGCGTATGGAACGGATCCTCCGCAAAAACGCCCTGCTTGACATAGGATCCCATGAAGCGCCCGGCGTCGTCGCGCGACAGGCCGTAGGTCATCTGCGTCAGGTCATTGGTCCCGAAGCTGAGAAACGCGGCGTGCAGCGCAATATCGTCGGCCCGCAGGGCGGCGCGGGGCGTTTCGACCATCACGCCGAGTCGGTAGTCGAAATCGACCCCCCTTTCGGCCCGGACGGCGGCGGCCAGTGAATCGATGCGCGTCTTGACCAGTTCCACCTCGCGCATCGCCGAGACCAGCGGGATCATGATCTCCGGCACCACCGGGTCGCCGTTATGGCTGGCCTCGATCGTTGCCTCGAAGATGGCGCGCGCCTGCATGTCATAGATCTCGGGCACTGTGATCCCCAGCCGGACCCCCCGCATCCCCAGCATCGGGTTGAACTCCGACAGCGCCTGCACCCGGCGCTGCACGTCCGAAACCGGCAGGTCCAGCGCTTCGGCCAGCCCGCGCACGCCCTCGCGCGACTGCGGCAGGAACTCGTGCAGCGGCGGGTCGAACAGGCGGATGCAGACCGGCAGCCCCTGCATGATCTCGAAAAGCCGTGTGAAATCGGCCCGTTGCATCGGCAGCAGGCGTTCCAGCACCGCGGCACGATCCTCCGAGCGGTCGGCGAAAATCATCTCGTGCATCACGGTCAGTCGGTCGGCCTCGAAGAACATGTGCTCGGTGCGGCAGAGACCGATCCCGTCGGCGCCGAAGCGGCGCGCGGTCTGGGCGTCGGCGGGCGTGTCTGCATTGGCGCGGATGCCGATGTCGCAGGCGGCCTCGGCCCAGCCCATCAGTGCCTGGAACGCGTCGTCGAGGGCGGGTTCCAGCATCTTCACCTCGCCCAGCAGCACCTGCCCGCTGGTGCCGTCGAGCGTGACGATGTCGCCCTCGTGCAGCTTGTGCCCGTCGGCGGTCAGCAACACCCCGTCGCGCCGGTTCAGCCGCATGTCCGAAATGCCGACGACGCAGGGCACGCCCAGGCCCCGCGCGATCACCGCGGCGTGGCTGGTCATGCCGCCGCGTTCGGTCATCACGCCGACGGCGGCGTGCATGCCGCGAATGTCCTCGGGCGTGGTCTCCCGGCGCACCAGAATGCAGGGCTCGCCGCGCGCGGCACTCGCCTGCGCGGCGGCCGACCCGAAGACCAGCCGTCCGGTCGCCGCGCCGGGACTGGCCGCAATCCCGTGGGCGACCGCCTGGCGGGGTCCCGCAGGGTCCACCTGGCTGTGCAGCAATTCGCTCACCGCGCGGGGCTCGATCCGCCTCAGCGCCTCTTCCCGCGGGATGATCCCCTCGTCGGCCAGCATCACCGCGATGCGAACGGCGGCGCGCGCGCTGCGTGGCACCCGCGGCGTGTCCAGCACCCACAGCTTGCCGGCCTCTATGGTGAACTCCAGCTGCAATTCCTCGCGCAGATTCATCCGGCAGGTCTCGCCGTAACGCCGAAGCCGCGCGACGATCTCCGGGCAGCGGTCCTCCAGCGCAGGGCCCCGCGGGTCCCACGCGAGGAACAGCGCCCCCTCACGCGCCGCGATCGCATCGCGGCCCTGGCTCTGGGGCAGGTAACGCCCCCTGATACTGCGTTTTCCGGTGGCGCCGTCCACGAACTGGATCACGCCGGAGCCGCTTTCCTCGGGCCCGATGCCCAGCGCCATGGCCTGCACCACAAGGCCCAGCCGGGCGTCGGCCGGGGCGCCGCGGGCCTGGCGCAGCAAGCGCGCGGTGGTGCCTTCCCAGGCCCGCGCCATCGAGCGCAGCACCTCCAGCAGCTGCTGGCCGGGGTCCTGCGGAAACCGCTCGTCGGTCTCCTCGGTGTAGGCGTCAAGCGCGGCCCGGAGCGCCGCGGCCGAGGGTTCGTCATCCTCGAAGATGTCGGGGTCCAGCCGCGCGACATGGGTGGCATAGGCCTGGATGAAACGCAGGTAGAGCGCGTTCGCCGCCGCCTCTCCGATGCTGTCGCACAGGGCCGCATGGCGGGCGGCGTTCATGCCGATGTTCAGGATCGATGCCGGCCCGCCCCAATCCGCGCTTTCCGGGCTCGGCCGCACCGAAAGCAGCGGCTCCGGGCCGAAACGGTCCAGAAGCGCCGGGATGTTGGGCGCCTCGCCCAGCGCGATCCGGTGGACCGCATCGAAGGACAGCGCCACCGTACGCGGCACCGGCAGGTCGAGCCGCACCAGCCGGTGGAGGCATTTCGCCCGCCCGCCATGGCGCGAGGCGGCGATATCGGCCTCCGCCGCGATCTCTGTAAAGTCAATGATATCCGGGCGTTTCTGCAATGCGGCGTCCTTTCGCACAGTGCAGCATACGCCGATGGGCGCGTCTGGCAAGAGCGGCGGCCCCGTCGCCCTAGCCCTCGATCCGGGTCAGGTCGGCGACCGACAGGCAGGTCTCGGAGATGCGGTGCAACAGGTTCAGCCGGTTGCGGCGGACGATCTCGTTGTCGGTGTTGATCTGCACCGTGTCGAAGAAGGCGTCGATCGGCCCGCGCAGCGCAGCCATCGCCTCCATCGCCGTGGTGAAATCCTCGGCCTCAAGCGCCGGCCCGATCGCGGCTCCCGCGGTGTCGAGCGCGGCAAAGAGCGCGATCTCGGTCGGGTCCTCGGCGAATTTTGGATCGGGACCGAAGCGGTATTCGACACCGTCCTTTTCCTCGGCCTGCACCAGGATGTTGTGGGCCCGGCGGAAACCCAAAACGAGGTTCTCGCCCTCCTCGGTCGCCAGCATCGCATTCAGCGCCTCGGCCCGCTTGACCAGCAGGGTCAGGTCGTCGGCGTTCGGCATGGCAAGGCAGGCGTCGATCACGTCGTGGCGGACGCCCGCGGCGCGCAGGTGGACCTTGAGCCGGTCGTGCAGAAAGGCAAGCAGGTCGTCGCTTGCATCGGGCCGGCGATCCACGATCCTGGCAATCCAGGTCGGGCCGTCGCCCCCTACCCGGTCCAGCGCCGTGCGCACGGCGGCCCCGAACACACCGTGCCGAGCGATCTGGGCCAGTAGCTCGTCGCGCAACGCGGCCTGCTCCTCGCCATGGACCTCAATCTCGTGGCGCAGCAGCCCGGCATCGATGATCCGATCCAGGTGCAGCCTGAGCCCGTTCGCCAGCACAAGCCGGATCACCCCCAGCGCCGCGCGGCGCAATGCGAACGGGTCCTTGGACCCGGTCGGTTTCTCGTCGATCGACCAGAAGCCGGTCAGCATGTCGAGCTTGTCGGCCAGCGCCACGGCCACCGACACGGGCGCACTCGGCACCGCGTCGGAGGGGCCGAGCGGCGCGTAATGCTCCGGGCAGGCGGCAGCGACCTCGGCGGGCAGGCCCGCAGCCTCGGCGTAATAGCGGCCCATGACGCCCTGCAACTCGGGGAATTCGTAGACCATCTCGGAGGCCAGATCGCGCTTGGCGACCTGCGCCGCCTGCTTGGCGAGTTTCGGGTCCGCGCCCAGTTGCGGCGCGATCTCGCGCGCGATCACGGCGATGCGCGCGATGCGGTCCGCCTGGCTGCCCAATTCGCTGTGGAAGGTGACGTGCTCCAGCGCCGCGCGCCATTTCTCCATGCCATCCCGCGCCACGGCAAGGTCGTTCTCCCAGAAGAAGACCGCGTCCGAAAGCCGTGCGGAGAGCACTTTCGCGTTCCCCTTCAGGATCGTGTCACCATGATTGGCCGTTTCGCGGTTGGCGACCGTCACGAAGCGCACGATCCGGCCCGTCTTAGGGTCGCACACCGAAAAGAACTTCTGGTGCTCCTTCATCGAGGTCTGCAGCACCTCGGGCGGCAGGTCGAGAAAATCCTCGCGGATCTCGCCCATCAGCACGATAGGCCATTCCACCAGCCCCGCGACCTCGGTCAGCAGGCCCCGGTCCTCGACCACCTCCAGCCCGCTGGCGAAGGCGGCATTGGTCGCGTCGTGCCAGATATGTTCGGCCCGTTCCTCGTGGTCGAGCATGACCTTGGCCCGCTTGAGCTTCGCCTGGTAATCCTCCACCCCGGTTACGGAAAACGGATCGGGCGCCATGAAGCGGTGGCCGCGGACGGTGTCGCCGGCGCGCAGGCCGTCGATCTCCAGCGGCACGACCTCGGCCCCCGACTCTTCGCTGAGAATGCAGAGGATGGAATGCAGCGGGCGCACCCAGCGCAAGCTGCCCGCGCCCCATCGCATGGATTTCGGCCAAGGGAAGTCGCGGATCAGCCCATCCAGCACCTCGGCCACGATCTCGGCCGCCGGGCGGCCCGGCTTCTCGATCGTGGCGAACCAGACCTGGCCCTTCTTGTCGTCGCGCGCCTGAAGCTGGTCGCGGGTGAGACCCGTGGACCGCAGGAAGCCATCCAGCGCCTTCTCGGGCGCGTCAACCCGGGGCCCCTTCCGGTCCTCGCGCACATCCGGGCTGCGTGCGGACAGCCCCTCGACGGCCAGCACCAGGCGCCGGGGCGTGGACCAGGCGCGGGCATGGGCATAGGTCAGCCCCGCCTCGACCAGCCCGTCGGTCATGTGTTTCTTCAACGCCTCGCGGGCGCCGGCCTGCATCCGCGCGGGGATTTCCTCGGAGAAGAGCTCGATCAGGAGGTCGGGCATGCGGTGTCCCTATTGCGCGGCCGCGGCATTGGCCGTCCAGCCGCCTGCATTGGTTTCGACGAAGGCGTCCGCGCAGGCCTTGGCCAGCGCCCGCACCCGTCCGATATAGGCCTGCCGCTCGGTCGGCGAGATCACGCCGCGCGCGTCGAGCAGGTTGAAGAAATGGCTGGCCTTGATGCACTGGTCGTAAGCGGGATGTACCATGATGATCCGCTTTCCCGAGCGCGGGTCCTCCTGCGGGTGGTCGAGGATGCGCAGGCATTCCGCCTCGGCCGCCTCGAAGAACTCCAGCAGTTTCGCGGTGTCGGCCACGTCGAAGTTGAACCGCGAGTATTCTTCTTCCGTCTGCCGGAAAACATCCCCGTATTTCAGCGGGACCGGCGCGTCGGGGGCATTGTAGGGCATCTCCATCACGTGATCGATACCGAGCACGTACATCGCCAGCCGTTCCAGCCCATAGGTCAGCTCGCCCGAGACCGGATGGCAGTCATGCCCGCCGACCTGCTGGAAATAGGTGAACTGGCTGACCTCCATCCCGTCGCACCAGACTTCCCAACCAAGGCCCCAGGCGCCGAGCGTCGGGCTTTCCCAGTCGTCCTCGACGAACCGGATGTCGTGGTAATCGAAATCGATGCCGATGGCGGCGAGCGATCCGAGATAGAGCTCCTGGAGATCAGGGGGGCTGGGTTTGATCAGCACCTGGAACTGGTAGTAGTGCTGAAGCCGGTTCGGGTTCTCGCCATAGCGCCCGTCGGTCGGTCGCCGCGAGGGCTGGACATAGGCCGCCGCCCAGGGCCGCGAGCCCAGCGCGCGCAGCGTCGTGGCGGGGTGGAAGGTGCCCGCACCCACCTCCATGTCATAGGGCTGCAGAACGGCGCAGCCCTGCCCGGCCCAGTATGTCTGGAGCCGCAGGATCACCTCCTGGAAACAGCGGGGTCTGCCCTCGGTCATGGCGCGCCTGCCCTTCTTGCGGGTGGGAAACGCAGTCTCAATAGGCAAGCCATGCAACAGGGTCAATCAACGTCATCCGCTCGCGGAGGTTTGGCGTGCATTGACGGGCGGCTTTGCTAGGGTCGTCAAGGCGATTCGGCCCGCTGGCCGGACTCGAGGATTGATGGAGTTTCCGGGACTTATGAAGATATTCGCGACTGTTCTCTTGCTGATGCTGGCCGCGCTTGTGCCCGCGCGGGCGCAGGACCGGGCCTGGGTCCAGATCGAGGCGCACCCGACGCTGGCCGAAGCCGAGGCGCGCGCCCGCGCCTATGCCGGGGTGTTTCCCAACGTGGGCGCCTACCGGATCGCGTCGGGCTGGTATTCCATCGCGATCGGGCCTTATGGCGACGACGAGGCGCAGGCGGCGCTCCGGCGGATGCGGGGCGAGCGATTGATCCCGGGCGACAGCTTCGTCTCGGACGGCGCCGATTTCCGCGAGCGGGTCTGGCCGGCCGGTGCCGCGGCGATGACGCCCGCGCCCGAGGTCCCGGAGCCTGGCGCGGAGGAGACGGCCGCCGCGCCGCCCGCACCGGTCGAGGAAACAGCCGCCGAAGCGCGCCGTTCGGAGCGCGCCCTCGACCGCAAGGCACGCGCGCTGTTGCAGACCGCGCTGCAGTGGGAGGGCCATTACACGCAAGCGATCGACGCCGCCTTCGGGCCCGGCACGCGGCGGGCGATGGCCGAGTGGCAGGCCGCACAGGGCTACGAGCCGACCGGCATCCTGACCACCCGCCAGCGCGCCGAGCTTCTCGCCGCGTACCGGGCCGAGATCGGGCGGTTGGGCATGCAGGCGATCGAGGAGCGCAAGGCCGGCATCCGCATCAAGATGCCGCTCGGACTCGTGGCATTCGACCGGTATGAACCGCCCTTCGTCCATTACGAGGCGCGGGGCGACAGCGGCGTGCGCACTCTTCTGATCAGCCAGCGGGGCGATCAGGCGACATTGTACGGCCTCTACGACATCATGCAGACGCTGGAGATCGTGCCGCTCAACGGCACGCGCGAGCGTGATGCGCGGTCCTTCACGCTGGCGGGGCGGAACGCCCGGATCCAGTCCTACACCCATGCCCGCCTGGTCGCGGGCGCGATCAAGGGCTTCACTTTGGTCTGGCCGGCGGATGAGGACGAAAAGCTGATGATGCGCGCGGCGATGATGATGCGCGACAGCCTGGAGTCGGTGCCCAACGCCGCGCTGGACGAGACGCTGGGCGAGGCCACCGACGAACAGCGCGCCAACATGCTGTCGGGGTTGGAAATCCGCCAGCCGGAAACCACCCATTCGGGCTTCTTCGTCGACGCGGCGGGGGCAGTGCTGACGACCGAGACCGGCCTGACCGATTGCCAGCGCATCACCATCGGCCACGATGTCGAGGTGACGCTGGCCGCGCGGGACCCGGCGCTGGGCCTGGCCGTCCTGACCCCGGCGATCACGCTCGCGCCGATCGAGTTCGCCCGCTTCCAGTCGCGGGTGCCGCGGCTGCGCTCCGACGTCGCGGTGGCGGGCTTCTCCTATGGCGAGGTGCTGGACCTCCCGGTGCTGACCCATGGCACGCTCGCCGACCTCAAGGGGCTCGACGGCGAGCAGAATGTCGCGCGGCTCGAGATCGAGGCGCTCCCGGGCGACACCGGAGGCCCGGTGATGGATGGTGCAGGCGGGGTGCTCGGCGTGCTGCTGGCCCCCGACGAGGGCCCGCGGCAATTGCCCCACAGCGTGCGCTACGCCGCCGACGTGACGGCCGTCGGCGCGTTCCTGTCCGGGGCCGGGATCGACATGCGCACCGCCGAGACCGAGGGCGCCATGCCCCCGGCACAGCTGACCCGGCGCGCCGCGGACATGACCGTGCCGGTCTCCTGCTGGAACTGAGCCGCCGTCAGACCCGCCAGAACCGGACGGTGAAGATCGCGAAGACGACCAGAAGCTCCAGCCGGCCGATCAGCATGGCCACGCAGAGGATCCATTTCGCCGGATCGCTCAACCCGGCGAAGTTGCCGGCCGGCCCGATCTGGTCGCCGAGGCCCGGCCCGATATTCCCCAGCGCCGTGGCCGCCCCCGACAGCGCCGTGGTGGCGTCGAGTCCGGTCGCGCTCAACAGCACCGACGTCACCCCCAGCGTGACCACGAAGAACACGAAGAAGGACATCACGGAGGACAGAACGTCCTCGTCGACCGGCCGGCCATTGAAGCGCGGCTGGAACATGCCGTGGGGTGCATAGATCGACCGGATCCGCACCAGGATCGCCGAGAACAGGATCTGGTAGCGGAAGACCTTGATCGAACAGGTCGTGGAGCCCGAGCACCCGCCGATCAGACCGATGAAGAAGAACAGGGCGACGGGGAATGCCCCCCAGAGTTGATAATCGGCGCTCGCATAGCCCGTCCCCGACATGATCGAGGTGACGTTGAACACGCTCTCGCGCAACGCGGCTTCGGAAAGGGCGTCATTGACCAGCACCCGGTAGACCGACATCCCCGTAACGAGCAGCGCGAGCATGGCCAGAAAGGTCCATATCTGGGTGTCGACGAAAAGCGGCCGCGCGCTCCCGGCGACGAGTTGGACGTAGCGGACGAAGGGCAGGCTCGCGAGGACCATGTAGATCGCGGCGGCGTATTCCGGTGCCCCTTTGAACGCGGCGAACGAAGCGTCATGGGTCGAGAAGCCGCCCGTGGCGACCGTGGTGAGCGCATGGTTCAGGGCATCGAAGGGCGTCATCCCGACCGCGCTGTAGGTGAGCGCGCAGGCCAGCGTCAGCCCCACGTAGATCACCGATATCTGCGAGGCGATCTGCGCGGCGCGCGGCAGCACCTTGCCCGAGGTCTCGAACGCCTCGGAGCGGAAGATCTGCATCCCCCCGACCCGCAGTTCCGGCAGGAAGGCCATAGCGACGACGATGATGCCGATCCCGCCGAACCATTGCATCATCGACCGCCAGAGCAGCGCGCCGTTGGGCATGGCATCGAGGCCGGAAAACACCGTCGACCCGGTTGTGGTCAGGCCCGACATTGCCTCGAAGAAAGCATCGACGGGGCGGGCCTCGGGGCTGCCGAGCACGAAGGGCAAGGCCCCGAAGACTGGCAGCACCAGCCATACCCCGGATGTCAGCAGGAAGGTCTGTTGCAATGAAAGACGCTCGTCCACGCCATTGGCGCAGGCCAAGGCGACCAGCCCGCCGACGAGCCCGGTGAGAACGGACGATTCCAGGAAGGCCGACCAGTTCGGGTTCCCCGCCGCGAGATCGAAGATCATCGGCAGGAGCATCGTCGCGCCTAGGATCGCGACCAGCAGGCCGATCACGTATCCGATGGGGCGCAGGTCAAACATGGCGCGCAGGCTTGTCCCGGCCGCGTGCGGCTGTCAAGCGGGCGCTCAGCCCCGGTGGATGTCAGCCCCGGTGGATGAGCGAGGGGAACAGCTTTGGGTCCAGGCTTTCGGTCGCGAAGGTGTCGCCCTCGGTCAGCACGCTCACCGCATCGTGGCTGTGCAGGCTTTCCTGGTGGCTGGCAATCACCCGGAAATCGCCGATCCGAGGGTCGCGCTCCAGCGCCTCGCAGAACAGCCGCGCCGCGTCCTCGACGAAGATCGGGTGGGCGGCGTTGAGTTCGGCAAAGGCCTGCTCGTCCTCGCGCTTGACCATCACTTGCGTCTCGGTCGGCACAGCGGCCCGGCAAATCTCGATCAGGTCCTCAAACCACAGGCAGGACGCCGCCCGGTCCAGTACCACCGAGATGCGCGCCACCGACCGCTGCGAATGCGGCGTGGCAAGCTGGCCGCGCTCCCGGCGCGCATGTTCGGAAAGCTCAAGCGAGCACGGACAGGTCGACGAGTACACATAGTCCATGTGCATGATCTTCTTGACCGTTCCGCCCTGCTCGACCAGTTCCAACGCGAAGTCGTAATATTGGAATCCGTCAAGTCCCGACCGCAGCGAGCGCATCCGCATCGGGAAGGAAAACCGCATCAGGATGCGCGCATCGAAGCTCTCCAGGTCGGACTTGTAGCTTTCCAGCGCCGCCTCGATCACCTCGAAGCTGAAGGTGCGTTCGGCATGGGCATAGAAGCTGCGCATGATGCGCGACATGTTGATGCCCTTCTTCTCCGCCTCCAGGCTGACCGTGCCGGTCACCGAACTTTCCAGCGTCAGGTCGCCGTTGTCGCGGGTGTGGAATCGGATCGGCAGCCGGAAATTGGAGATGCCGACATGCTGGATCGGCCGGTTCGCCCCCCGGATCAGGCTGGCCGGGCCGTTCTGCAGATCGGGCATCGTTGCCTTGTAGGCGGCATCGGCTTCGAAATCGTGCGGATACGCGCGGCTGAACGCCGGGTAGTCGCCGGACGGGCGCTCCGGCAGGAGCGCATCCAGGCCCGGGTCAAGCGTCGCGCGTTCGGCCTCCGACACGGTCTCTGCCCACCGGCGCAAAAGCTCCAGAGCTTGCTCCGCATCATCCCGGTCGGGCGTGCGGTCGATCTCGCGGCTGTGGACGTTCATCCCAGGCACCTCCCCTTCGCTCGTCTTGCCGTGGCTAAAGATGGGCGGTGGGCGCAGAATGTCCACTTGAAATGACAGATTTTCCGGGCCCCGGACCCGATCACACCGAATCGAGCGCCGATCTGAGATCGGAGATCAGGTCGTCGGGGTCCTCCAGCCCGACGCTGAGCCGCACCAGTCCGGGGGTGATACCCAAGGTCGCGCGGCGCTCTTCGGAAAGCCGTTGATGGGTGGTCGTCGCCGGGTGCGTCGCGATGCTCTTGGCGTCGCCAAGGTTGTTCGAGATCTTCCAGATTTCCAGCCCGTCGAGCAGGCGGAACGCCCCCGCCTGCCCCTCCGGTACGAGGACGGACAGAACCGTGCCGCCGGCGGGGAAAAGCGCGTGCTGCGGATGGGTTGCGAGACCCGGATAGATCACATGGTCCAGCCGGCCATCCGCCACCAGCGCCCCGGCGATGGTGCGCGCGCTTTCGGCCTGCGCGCGCACCCGCAGGTCGAGCGTTTCCAGCCCCTTGAGCATCACCCACGCGTTGAACGGGCTGATCGCACCGCCGGTATGCTTCATGTAGGTTTCGACCGGCCCCCGCACCGTTGCGCGGGGGCCGAGGATCGCACCGCCGAGGCATCGCCCCTGGCCGTCCACATGCTTGGTCGTCGAGTAGACAACGAGATCGGCGCCCTTGGCCACGGCGTCCGAGAACACCGGCGTCGCGAACACGTTGTCGACGATCACCGCGGCGCCGGCCGCATGCGCGATCGCAGCCACGGCGGCGGTGTCGATCACCTCCAGCGTGGGATTCGAAACCGTCTCGAAGAAGACCGCGCGCGTGCCCGGTGTGACGGCGGCGCGCCACTGGTCCAGATCGGTTCCGTCGACGAAGGCGACCTCGACGCCCATGCGCGGCATCAGTTCCTCGAGGATCCACAGGCACGACCCGAACAGCGCCCGCGCGGCCACCACCCGGTCGCCGGCCCGGACCGTCGCCATCAACGCGCCGTTGACCGCGGCCATGCCAGAAGCGGTGGCGAAACACGCCTCTGCCCCTTCGATCGTCGCCATCCGGTCCTCAAAGATCGCCACCGTCGGATTGCCATAGCGGGCATAGATGAACTCGTCCTCGCCCGCCTCGATGAAGCGGGCCTCAGCCGCCTCGGCCGAGGGGTAGTCGAAGCCCTGGGTAAGAAACATCGCCTCGGACATCTCGCCGTACTGACTGCGCCGCGCGCCCCCATGCACCGCTTGCGTCCGCTTGCTCCACGTTCCCGTCATCCGCGCCTCCCGCGCACAAGAAAGCCCCCACCGTCCAAGACGCCGGGGGCTTACCCAGACCTCTTTAGCGGCATGTTTAACGTGGCCCGCAATCCGGTGAACAAATCGCCACGGCTCTTGGGAACGAACTAAGCGCAACGGCTGTTGCCGTCAAGTCGCGTCACGCAGGTGTAACAGGGCCTTCATGCCTGTGTCGTATGTCTACCCTATTGCGCACCACAAGATGTAGTGGGAGCTCCCGGATGCCCCTCGTCCGTGTCAACGCCGTTGCCGATTGTCCGTGTCCCGTGGGCGGGAGTGCGCCACTGGACGCACAGCTTGACGCGGGCCTAGCCAGCCTGCCCAGCCGGGCGCCGATCGCGGTGCTGCTTCACGGCTTCCGCTTCAGCCCGCGACGCGACCGAAAAAGCCCGCATCGCCACATCCTCTCGCTCTCGCCCGAGGCGGAAAGCTGGAAGGCGGTGTCTTGGCCGCGCGCTCTCGGCTTCACCGGGCAGTCGCCCGCCGAGGGCCTGTGCGTCGCCTTTGGCTGGGAGGCGGGCGGCTCGATCTGGCGGGCCTATGACGAGGCCGCACAGGCAAGCGCGGCCCTGGCTCGGCTGGTAGAGGAGATCCGCGCCCGCGCCCCGAACCGCACGGTCGATCTTGTCGGCCATTCGCTGGGCGCGCGGGTGGCGCTGGCGGCGATCGCCGATCTGCCTGCGGGCGCAGTGGGACACGCTGTGCTGATGGCCCCGGCCGAGTTCGCGCCGCGCGCGCACGCGGTTCTGGACACCCCCGCCGGGCGCCGTGCGCGCATCCTGAACGTGACCAGCCGCGAGAACGATCCCTACGATCTCGCGCTCGAAATGCTGGTCGGCCCGGTGCGCGGTGGCGGACGGGCTCTCGGCCACGGGCTGGAGGACGCTCCGACCGGCTGGGTCGATCTTCAGATCGATCATGCCGAGACGCTGGCCGCGCTTGCCCAGATGGGCCACGCGATCGCGCCGCCCGACCGCCGCATCTGCCACTGGAGCCCGTATATCCGCCCCGGCATGCTGGAGCTTTACCGGGCGTTGATCCGGGGCGACCTGCCCTTCGAGCTGCTGCGCGCCGGGCTGCCGCAGGCCCGCTCGGCCCGCTGGTCGCGGCTTCTGGCCCTGCCGAAACGTCCACTGCCCTTGCCGTTTGCCGGAAACGCTCCATCCTGAAGCGCATGCCTGAAGGGAGCGCGTCCTGGAACCGGAGATTGAGCTTTACTATTGGCCCACGCCGAACGGTTGGAAGATTTCCATCGCGCTCGAGGAGATGGGCCTACCCTACCGGGTGCGCCTCATCGACATCGGCGCCGGCGACCAGTTCGCGCCCGAGTTCCTGAAGATTTCGCCGAACAATCGGATGCCGGCCATTGTCGACCCGGACGGACCGGACGGCGCGCCGGTTTCGGTCTTCGAGTCCGGCGCGATCCTGACCTACCTCGCGCGGAAGACCGGGCAGTTCCACGGCGAGACCGAGCGCGACAGGATCGCGGTGGCGGAATGGCTGTTCTGGCAGGTCGGCGGCGTCGGCCCGATGGCCGGCCAAGCGCATCACTTCCTGAAATATGCGCCGTCCCTCGAGCCGCCGCAGGACCTGCCCTACGCCAAGGACCGCTACCGCAACGAGGTTGCGCGGCTTTACGGCGTGCTCGATCGCCGACTGGCCGAGACCCGCTTCGTCGCCGGCGATTTCTATTCCATCGCCGACATGGCGATCTGGCCCTGGGCCTCGCTCTGGGAAGGGCAGCAGCAGACGCTCGACGACAAGCCGCACATGGCGCGCTGGCTGGGCGAGGTGGGCGCACGCCCGGCGGTGCAGCGCGGGCGCACACTGGCCGAGGACAGGCGCGGCGACCTTACGACCGACCGCAAGGCGCAGGCGACGCTGTTCGGCCGGCGGTGAGAGGCGCGCTCAGGCGGCGCCGTCCTCGTCCTTCTCGATCCCGTGCTTCTCGAACAGCTTGCCTTGCGCCATGAAGAAAGCGAAGATCGCCAGCGTCAGGCCGAAGGTCTTGAAATTCACCCACATGTCGGTGGACATCGTCCGCCAGATCACCTCGTTGAGCACCGCAAGCCCCACGAAAAAGGCGGTCAGGCGTCGGGTCAGGATCATCCAGCCCTCGCGCGTCAGCGGCATCACCTCTTCCATGACGAATTGCAGGTAAGACCGGCCGCGGAGCAGCCCCGCACCCAGGACGCCGGCAAAGAGCGCGTAGATGATCGTGGGCTTCATCTTGAAGAAGCGATCATCGTTCAGCCAGACGGTGAGCCCGCCAAAGATCACCACGAGCACAGCGGTCGTCACCTGCATCTTGGAGACATGCCCCGTGAGCCGCCACAAAAGCGCCGTCGTCATCAGGATCAGCGGGATGAACCCGGCGGTGACCAGGATGAAGCCGTCATACTCAGTGCCTCCGATGGTGAACACGCGGTCGCGCAACATAAGATAGGCCACGAAGAATGCCGCGACAGGGCCCAGTTCAAGGCCGAGCTTCAGCCCGGGATGGATGTCTGTCTTCTCTGCCATGCCTCAGCCTCCGAATTCCACGATCACGGCTCCCGCGGCGATCAGCGCCATCAGCGCCATGCGCCGCGGCCCCACCGTCTCACCCAGCACCAACCAGCCGATCAGCGCCGCGAAAACGGTCGAGGTCTCGCGCAGCACCGCCGCTTCGCCCACCTTGTCCAGCCGCGTGGCCATCATCACTGCACCGAAACTCATGTAGGCGACCAAGCCGCCGACGAAACCCCTGGCCATCAGCGGGCCGACCGCTGGGCGCACCGGCATCCGCGCCCAGCGCATCAGCGCGATCCAGGGCATCGTGGTCAAGCCGTCGATGAAGAAGAACCAGGCCAGAAAGGTGAACGGATTGGCCGTCGCCCGAATGCCGTAGGCGTCGTAAGTGGTGTAAAGCGCGACAAACCCGCCCGTCAGCACCGCAAGCGCCAGAGCAGGTTTCAGCGTGTCGCGGTCCAGTTGCCAGTGCACGAGGTTGTAGGCCGCCAGGCCGAATATGCCCGACAGCAGCACGGCGATGCCAAGCCACTGGGTGAGCGTGAAGACCTCACCGAACAGGAACCACGCCCCGATCACGGTAAAAAGCGGCCCGGTGCCGCGGACCACCGGGTAGACCACGGTATAGGCGCCCATCGAATAGGTGTAGCCCTGCGCGATCTTGTAGCCGAGGTGGATCAGGAACACCCAGCCGAAGATCGGCCACATATGCGGCTCGGGCCAGGGCACCACGAAGAGCGCGACCGGCGCGGCCATGATGCCGTAGGAGAAGTCGATGGCCCCGCGCGACAGCCAGGGATCGTGCCGGCCCTTCTGCAGCGCGCCGAAGACCGCGTGCAGGAACGCCGCCGACAACGCCAGGATCAGCGCCAGCCGGTGGCCTGCCTCGATGCCCTCGATGGAGGTGATCCAGTCCGTCACGCGCAAACCTGGTTTTGACAGCGACGCCCCGCGGGGTTAGCGATGGGGCCTTCGGACGTGGGGGAGGCCATGCTCGAGACTCTGCTTTCGGAATTCGACGACCCGTTCGGCGATCTGCCCGCCGCCATCGCGGTTCTGCGGCTGACGGCGGCGACGGTGCTGGGCGGCCTCATCGGGCTGGAGCGCGAGGTGCGTGACAAGCCCGCCGGCCTGCGCACCCACATGCTGATCGCCCTGGCCGCCTGCCTCTTCACCCTGATCGCCTTTCAGTTGATGGAGGGGCTCGACCATGAAACGCCGGCCCTGCGCGTGGACCCGCTGCGCCTGATCGAGGCGGTGACCGCGGGCGTCGCCTTCTTGGCCGCGGGCGCGATCATCGTCAACCGGGGCTCTGTCAGGGGGCTCACGACGGGGGCGGGCATGTGGCTGGCCGGCGCCATAGGGCTGGCCTGCGGGGCCGGAAATCTGCCGCTCGCCGCGCTGGCGACGGCCGTGGCGCTGGTGGTGCTGGGTCTGTTGCGGTTTCTGGAATAAGCGGGTTTCGGGGCGACCCGACCCGGCTCACGCATCGATCCCCGCCAGCGCGTTGGCGAAATCGCGCGGCTCGAACGGGGCGAGGTCGTCGATCTGTTCTCCAACACCGATGGCATGAATCGGCAGGCCGAACTTGTCGGCCAGCGCCACCAGCACGCCCCCCTTGGCGGTGCCGTCGAGCTTGGTCATCACCAGCCCCGACACATCCGCAAGCTTCTGGAAAATCTCGACTTGGGAAAGTGCGTTCTGCCCCGTGGTCGCATCCAGCACCAGCAGCGTATTGTGCGGCGCGGTCTCGTCGCGCTTGCGGATCACCCTGACGATCTTTTCCAGTTCGGCCATCAGGTCCTGCCGATTCTGCAACCGCCCCGCGGTGTCGATCATCAGAAGGTCCGCGCTCTCGGCCTCGGCCCGCGCCATCGCGTCATAGGCCAAGCTTGCCGGGTCGGCGCCCTGTGCCGCGGTCATCACCGGCACGCCCGCACGATCGCCCCAGACCTGCAGTTGCTCGACGGCGGCCGCGCGGAACGTGTCCCCCGCGGCGATGATCACCGACTTGCCGGCATCGTTAAACTGGCTGGCGAGCTTGCCGATGGTGGTGGTCTTGCCGGACCCGTTCACGCCCACCACCAACACAACCTGCGGCTTCTTCGGGTAAAGCGGCATCGGGCGGGCGGCCGGCTCCATGATCTCGGTGATCTCGTGGGCCAGCAGTTCCTTGATCTCGTCGACCGACAGACGCTTGCCGAAGCGACCCTCGGCCATGTTGGCCGTGACCCGTATCGCCGTCTCGACCCCCATGTCCGCAGTGATCAGCAGTTCTTCGAGGCTTTCCAGCATGTCGTCGTCAAGTTCGCGCCGGATCACGCTCTTTCGCGCGACCGTGCGGCCGAGCACCCGTCCGAAGAACCCCCGACGCGGCTGCTCGTCCTCGGCGTCCTCGACTCCGCCTTGCTCCAGAGCCTGGAGCGGCGACGCCCCGCGGTCATAGGGCATCTCCGGCGGCGCCGAGGGGGGCGGCATCTCGGCCGGCGCGGATGGCGGCGTTTCGACCGGGGGCTCGGGCGTTTCCGGCGGACGGTCCGGCGGCACCTCCGACGGGCCCGGCGGCACGTTCACCGGCTCCGGCGCCGGCTCGGGGTCCCGCTCGGGCGTCGGCGTCGGCTCTGGCCGGGGGATCGGTTCCGGCTCCGGCTCTGGCTCCGGTACCGGTCGAGGTTCCGGTTCGGGTTCCGGCTCGGACTCAGGTTCCGGTTCCTGCGCCAGCGGCTTCGCGTCGATCCGGGCCGGTTCCCTCACCGGCCCAGCTGGGCGCAAGCCTGCGGCGTCGACACCCTCGGTCTCGTCGCCCGCCACCGCAGGCGCGTCGGGCGCCGTGTCGTCTGGCGCGCGGGTGAAATCGGGCACGCCGTCGGCCGTGTAGGCCGCTTCTTCGTCATCCGCGGGCGGCCCCTCGAGCCGCGCCTCTTCGACCGCACCGCCGGTTTCAGGCGCCTCGCCCGCCACGAGTCCGGAGACGTCCGGGGACTCCGCCCACGGTTCCGGCGGGATATCGATCGCCGTCCCGCCGTCCCCCCGCCTGTCTGGCGGAACGTCTGCCGATTCCAAGAGCGGCTCGGTTGCCGCAGGGGCGGCCTCTGCGCCAACCGGGGTGTCCGTTCCTTCAGCGCCAGGTTCCGCATCGGTCCGCCACGCAGGGGCGGTTTCGGGCCGGTCATCCGGTGTCTGATCTGCGGGCGCGGTCTCGGGGCTCTCTGCCTCGCCGGACGCTGCCTCGGGCGCACCGCTCACCGCCCCGGTCAGGCGTATCCCCCCGGTTGCGATGCCCTCGGTCTCGTCGCCCGCCACCGCGGGCGCGTCGGGCGCCGTGTCGTCTGGCGCGCGGGTGAAATCGGGCACGCCGTTATCCGTGTAGGCCGCCTCCTCGTCATCCGGCGGTGGGCCCTCCATCGGCGTCTCAGCAACCGGACGCCCTGCCTCGCCGATGTCTTCGGCGTCGGGCCAGGCGGGTGCGGGCACATCCGTCGGCGGCTCGGGATAGGTGATATCCTCGGGCGCGACGGCACCCGAACGGACCTCCGCCTCCACGGGGCTTTCGGGCTCGGCAGGCAGGCCGGCGTCCGAGCTGACCGGCCCACCCGCTTCGGCGTCGTCGCCGGGCAGCGGCCGCGGCGGCGCGGGCATCGGGTCGGGCGTGCGCGTGACTTCCTGGTCGGCGCCAAGGACCAGCGGCGCGGTCGTCGCCTCAACGGCTGTCTCGCCCGCGGCCGGTTCGGTGGTCTCCACCTCGTCGGCCTCGCCGCCTTCCCGGACGATCGCCTCGAGCCCGTCCTCGATCTTCGAGGACGAGCGCCGAAGCTTGTCCCTGAGTTTCCTGAAGAACGCCATGTCGCCTCCTGCCGGGGATCCGCCCGAACCCCGCCTTGACCTATGCGCAAACGGCGCGATTTGAAAGGGGGCGGCCCGCCTCCGATCCTGTCCGCGACGCGGACGCCCCGCCATGCCGCGCGCCGCCGCACCCCGCGATCACTGGTCAAGTCGCGCGCGCTCTGGCAAGATCTGGTAAACACCCCGACGCGAAGGCTCCTCCATGCATCCGCTGCTGACCGCCCTCCCCGTCCTCGCGCTTCTTGCCGCGCCCGTCCAGGGGGCCGAGCCGCAACCGATGAGCGCGGAGGAATTCGAACGCTATGCCACGGGCAAGACGCTGTATTACGCCACGGGCGGGCAGCCTTACGGGGCCGAGCAATATCTCGGCGGCCGGCGGGTGATCTGGACGTTCCTCGACGGGGAATGCACCGAAGGGGTCTGGTACGAGGCCGAGGGCCAGATCTGCTTTCGGTACGAGCATGAACCCGAGAACCCGCAATGCTGGAGTTTCTATCGCTCGGCCGCAGGGCTGATGGCCCGTTTCGAGAATGACCCGGCGGCGACGGAACTTGTCGAGGTCAGCCAGAGCCGCGAGCCCCTCCTTTGCACCGGACCCGAAGTCGGCGTCTGACGCGTCGCCTTGCCCGCAGCGATTGCCCGCGACCCGGCATCCCGTGAGAAGACCTTGCGACACCTTCAGAAGAGCGAGCCCTGATCCGGCGGCGCGCCGGCCTTGCGCGGACGCTTCGACGGGCGCCCGCCGCTCCCGCCAACCACGAGGCGTCCGTCCTTGAACTCGATTTCCAGCCCCCCCGCCGCGTCGGCGGCGGACTTGGTCGTGACGACCTGCCCGTCGCCCCGCACGACCGCGAATCCGCGCCGCAGCGTCTCCTGGTAACTCAGCCCCTGCCGGACCCGTTCCAGCGCGTCGAGCCGAGCATGGCGACGCTCGAAATCGGTCCGGAGCGCGGAACGCAGGCGCCGGTCGAGCGCTTCAAGGCCATCCTTCTGTGCCTCGATCTGGCGCTGCACGGCCTCGGGTCTGAGCCGGCCGGCGAGCCCTTCGACCCGCTGGCGCCGCCTGTCTATCAGCCGTCCGAGCGCCGGCCGCACCCGCCTGTCGCGCTCCGCCAGGCGGCGCCTCTCCTCGGCGATCCGGCGGCGCAGCGCCACGGGACGCAACGCGGCGCCCGCCTCGGACAGGCGCAGCCGTTCCCGGCTGACCCGTGCCCGGACCGCCGCCGGCAGCCGCTCGGCCGCGCGGTCGAGCCGCTGGGTGGCGAACTGCACGAGGCTTTCCGGCCGCGGCAGCGCGCGGCCGAGGTCGGCAAGGCGCTGGCGCCGCTGGTCGAGCGCCCGCGCGACCGCGCGCGAACGCCGCGCCTCCTGCCCGTCGACCCAGGCCAGCAGGTCCAGCCGCACGGGAACGGCCATCTCGGCCGCCGCCGTGGGCGTCGGCGCCCTGCGGTCGGCGGCGAAATCGATCAGCGTGGTATCGGTCTCGTGACCCACCGCCGAGATCAGCGGGATCTCGGACCGGGCCGCCGCGCGCACGACTTGCTCTTCGTTGAAGCCCCAGAGATCCTCGAGGCTGCCGCCTCCCCTTGCGACGATCAGCAGATCGGGCCGTGGGATCGCGCCGCCGGCTGTCAGAGCGTTGAAGCCGCGGATCGCGCGCGCCACCTCGGGCGCGCAGGCCGCGCCCTGAACGGCGACCGGCCAGATCAGCACGCGGCGCGGGAACCGGTCGCGCAACCGGTGCAGGATGTCGCGGATCACCGCGCCCGAGGGCGAGGTCACCACCCCGATCACCTCCGGCAGATAGGGCAGCGGGTGCTTGCGTTCGGCCGCGAACAGCCCCTCGGCTTCCAGCGCCTTCTTGCGTTTCTCCAACATCGCCATCAGTGCGCCGAGGCCCGCCGGCTGGATGTCCTCGATCACGATCTGATAGCGAGATTGGCCGCCGAAGGTCGTCAGCCGGCCGGTGGCCACGACCTCCACCCCCTCTTCGGGCTGATGGGCCAGCCGCGCCGCCACGCCCTTCCAGATGACGCCGGACAGCACGTTCCGCTCGTCCTTGAGGTCGAGATAGACATGCCCCGAGCGCGGCCGGCTTACGCGCCCCACCTCGCCCCGTACCCGAACGTGGGAGAACGCGCCCTCGATGGTGCGCTTCACGGCGCCGGAAATTTCCGAAACGGTGAATTCCGGCGCATTTCCGGGCGAGGTCTCGTCGTCGATCAGGTCGGACATGGGGCCATGGTTCCGCTCTCGCTTGTCATGCTGCGCCCCACAGCCTAGAACGCGCCGCACCGAAGGCCAAGCAAGAGGCGGCGGCATGAACATCCTGATCCTGGGCGGCGGCGGGCGCGAGCACGCGCTGGCCTGGGCGATCCTGCAGAACCCCAAATGCGACCGGCTGATCGTGGCGCCGGGCAATGCCGGGATCGCCGAGATCGCGGAATGCGCGACACTTGACATCGAGGATGGCGGCGCGGTCGCCACCTTCGCCGAGGAAAATGCGGTCGATTTCGTGGTGATCGGTCCCGAGGCGCCGCTGGCCAACGGCGTGGCCGACCGGCTGAAGGCGGCGGGCATGCTGTGCTTCGGCCCGTCGGAAGAGGCGGCGCGGCTGGAGAGTTCCAAGGCGTTCACCAAGGCGGTCTGCGATGCCTGCGGCGCGCCGACCGCCGCCTACGCGCATTTCACCGAGGCCGGCGCGGCAAAGGACTATGTCCGCGGCAAGGGCGCCCCTATCGTGGTCAAGGCCGACGGGCTGGCCGCCGGCAAGGGCGTGATCGTGGCCGAAACGGTGGATGCGGCAGAGGCGGCCATCGACGAGATGTTCGGCGGCAGTTTCGGCGGCGCGGGCGCCGAGGTCGTGATCGAGGAATTCATGGCGGGCGAGGAGGCGTCGTTCTTCGTGCTGTGCGACGGCGAAACGGTGCTTTTCCTCGGCACCGCGCAGGACCACAAGCGCATCGGCGAGGGCGACACGGGCCCAAATACCGGCGGCATGGGCGCCTATTCCCCGGCGCCGGTAATGACCGACGCGGTCTGCGCCCGCGTGCTGACCGAGATCGTGAAACCCACCGTCGCAGAAATGGCCCGCCGCGGCACCCCCTACCGAGGGGTGCTCTATGCCGGTCTGATGATCGAGGGCGGCGCGCCCCGGCTGGTGGAATACAATGTCCGCTTCGGCGACCCCGAGGCCCAAGTGCTGATGATGCGGCTTGGGGGGCAGGTGCTGGACCTGCTCCTGGCCTGCGCCGAGGGACGGCTGTCGGAGGCACGGGTGAACTGGGCGGACGACCACGCGATGACGGTGGTTATGGCGGCCAAGGGCTATCCGGGCGCCTACGAGAAGGGCGCGGTCATCGGTGGGCTCGATGCCCTGCCGGAGGACAGCGCGCACATGGTGTTCCATGCCGGGACGGCCGAGCGCGATGGCAAGGTGGTGGCAGCCGGCGGACGGGTGCTGAACGTGACCGCACGGGGGGCAAGCCTGGACGATGCGCAGGGGCGGGCCTATGGCATGATCGAGCGGATCGACTGGGCGGACGCGGTCTATCGCCGCGACATCGGCTGGCGCGCGCTTTGAACCGCGCGGGGAAAAGGGGGCTGTCTGCCCCCTTCTTGGCCTCTCGGCCAATTCAACCCCCGAGGATGCTTTCGGCCAGAAGAAGGGCCGCCGGCCGGGCCTTCAGGATCGGCAGGCAAGCGCCTTTCGGAATCCCGCGCGCGTAGCAGGCAGCGTCGTGGCCAGGGTCTCGATGCGGTCCTCGACGAGGCGTGCGAGAAGAATCCGGGACCAATCCGGGGCGGCGAGCACCATTTCGGCGCCCGTGCCGCAGTCGCGCAGCCCGCCGGAGATGACCTCGTCGCCGACGCGGTGGTTTGTCAGGCCCTCAGCGATGGCGATTTCGCGGAGGCGCCCGTCCTGTAACCGCCAGACCCGGAGGATGCGCGCGAGGTGGGGCCGGTCGATCCAGGCGATTTCGGTGCGGCCATCGCCGTCGAGGTCGGCCGCGCCGACAGGCGCCAGCCAGCGGTGGCGGGTACCGATGAATGGGGTCGCGGCAATGAGGCCATCTGCGCCGTAGACCGACAACCGCGCTCCGAGGTCGATATGGCTTTCAACCACGATCACCTCCGGCGCGCCGTCGCCGTCGAGGTCGACGAGGCGGGGCGCGGTGTCCTCGAAGACCCGGGTCCGGGGCAGGACGATGCGCCAGGCAGTGCCGTCGGCGAGGCGTAACTCGAGCGCGCCCCACTCGACCGCGTCGCCAAGGACGCCGTGGTCGTAGCGTGTCGTGGGCTCGGCGTAGCGCGCCGAGACGATGTCGGCCGAGGCGGGCGCGGCCAGAAGGGCGGCCAGCAGGAGGGCCGCCCCCCGCATCAGATCTGCTTTTCGGGCATCTGCACGATCAGCCCGTCCAGCGCGTCGGTCACCTTGAGCTGGCAGGTCAGGCGCGAGCGTTTCGGGTCGGTTTCGTAAGCGAAATCGAGCATGTCGGCCTCCATCTCCTCGATGGGGGGCAGCCGATCGACCCAGTCGGGATGGGCATAGGCATGGCAGGTCGAGCAGGCGCAGGCACCGCCGCAATCGGCGTCGATGCCGGGGATGCCGTTGTCGCGGGCGCCCTCCATTACGGTCAGGCCATTCGCGACCTCCACCACATGCTCGGTGCCGTTGAACTCGATATAGGTGATCTTCGCCATGCCGGGCTTGCCTCCTCTGATCCGGGTCGAGGCCCCACATAGGCGAGCGTCGCGGGTTTTTCCAGCGAAACGCGAAGCGCTTGCGGAGGCGCCCAGATATTCTACCTTTGTTCCTATGCAGACACCTCGCCCCCCCGACTGGCCGAGGCCGCCGGCCTGCCTGCCCCACGCGATGCTGGACCTGCCGCCCCAGGGCGCGCGAGTGGCGGTGGCGGGGCTGGTTCTAGTGCGCCAGCGGCCGGGCACCGCCAAGGGGGTGATCTTCGTCACGCTGGAGGACGAGACCGGGGTGGCGAACGTGGTGGTCTGGGCCAAGGTGTTCGAACGCTTCCGCCGCGCGGTGATCGCGGCGCGGCTGATGCGGGTGATCGGACAGGTGCAGCGCGCGGCGGGCGTGACCCATGTGGTTGCCGAAGAGATCGAGGATATCTCGCACATGCTGGACGAGTTGCTGAAGCCTGATATCTGCCGCGCGGCCGACCAGCCCTGACCGCCCGCCCCCCCTTTCCAGCCGCGCGGAGGGCATGCGCGCGGGACGAGGAACGCGACGCTAGGTCAACAGGGCTCATGGCCGGCCGGGCCGCGCCACGTCTAGCAGATACGCCCGGAGCCGCGCCGCCACGGCCGGGCGGCCGGTTTCGGGCGTGGCGACGTAATAAGACCAGGGGCTGCGGAGCCGCTGGCCGAACGGCTCGACCAGCAGGCCGCGCGCGAGGTGAGTCGCGCTCAGAGACCCCAACGCGACCGTCGCCCCCAACCCCGCCGCGGCCAGTTCCAGCGCCACGTTCCAACCGTTGGCGCGCAGCGGCGATGGCCCCGTCCCTTCGGGCAGGTCAAGCGCCCGCTCCATGAGCGTCCAGAACTCCTGCCGCCCGGAAATCACGATCCGCGGCGCCCCGCCGAGATCGCCCGGCCCGGTCAGCCCCGCGGCCATGCCCGGCGCGCAGAGCAGGACCAGTTCCTCGGGCCAGAGCCGCTCGGCGCCATGCGGGGCCGCGTCGTCGCGGCGAAGCGTGATGACGACATCGGCGAGCCCGTCGCCGCCGGGTTCCCATAGCGTACCCTGCACCAGCACCTCGACCTCGGGGTTCTCCGCCCGGAAGCCCGCCAGGGCCGCGGGCAGCCAGTTCTCGGCCAGGCTCATCGGGCAGGCGAGCACCACGCTCCCGGCCCGCGAGCTCGTCACCACCGCCTCGGTCGCGCGGTCGATCTCGTCCAGCGCCTGGCCCAGGCTCGGCAGGAAGGCCCGACCGATCTCGGTCAGCTCCAGACTGCGCGGGTGGCGGATGAAGAGGGCGCGGCCGACATGATCTTCGAGCGCGCGGATATGGGTGCTGATCGCGGCCTGGGTGTAACCCAGTTCCCGAGCCGCGCGGGTGAAGCTGAGATGCCGTGCGGCGCATTCGAAGGAGCGGATGAAGTTGAGCGGTGGCGGCTGGCGTTTCATGGGGCCTCGATGCGCCCATGATGCGCTTCGGAACCATCATGACAACGGTTTTCTTATGCCATGGCGCCATTTTTATCGCGTGCGCAGGGCCATGCAAAAATTATCCTGATACCGCGACGCGCGGCGGCCTGATCGCCCCAGGGAGAAGACATCATGAAACAGGAGCGCCGACGGGGACGACGGACCAGGGCGGACCGCGGCGGCGCGGGCATTCCGCAGTTGCCCTGGACTCAGGTCGAGAACCCCTACGCGTTCACGGAGCTGGCCAACGCGGAGCAGGTCAAGGCGATCCACCGGACCTCGCTGCGCATCCTCTCCGAACTCGGGATCCGGGTGATGGGCGAGCGGGTGCTGGCGCTTTTCGAGGCGGCCGGGGCCCTGGTCGACCGCGAGACGCGCCTTGTGCGGCTGGACGGCGAGTTGGTGGAACAGGCGCTCGCGACCGCGCCTGGGCGGTTCCCGCTGACCCCGCGCAACCTGGACCGGCGGCTGGAGATCGGCGGCCGCGCGCTGGCCTTCGGGCTGGTGGCCGGGCCGCCCAACGTGCATGACTGCGTGAACGGGCGGCGCACCGGCAACCTGAGCGATTATCGCGACTTCATCCGGCTCGCGCAGCATTTCAACGCGATCCACGTGATCGGGAATCAGGTGACGGCACCGCAGGAGTTGCCCGTCAACAGCCGCCACCTCGACACCTATCTCGCCAATCTCACGCTGAGCGACCGGGCGTTCCACTGCACCGCGATCGGGCGCGGCCGGGCGTTGGACGGCATCCGGATGACCGCGATCGCGCGGGGGACGACGCTGGACCAGATGGCCAGGGACCCGGGCGTGATCACCATCATCTCGGTCAACTCCCCCCGGCTCTTCGATGCCGAGATGGGCGAGGGGCTGATCGCGATGGCCGAGCACGGCCAGCCGGTGGCGATCACGCCCTTCACGCTGATGGGGGCGATGACGCCGGTGACGCTGGCCGCCGCACTCGCGCAGCAGAACGCCGAGGCGCTGTTCGGGGTGGTGCTGACGCAACTGGTGCGGCCCGGGGCGCCGGTGATGTATGGCGCCTTCACCTCGAACGTGGACATGCGCTCGGGCGCGCCGGCCTTCGGCACACCGGAGAACACCAGGGCCAACATGATCGCGGGACAGCTGGCGCGGCGTTACGGGCTGCCCTACCGGACCTCGAACGCCAATGCGTCGAACGTGGTGGATTTGCAGGCCGCCTACGAGACCACGATGGCGACCTGGGGCGCGGTGATGGGGGGCGGGAACCTGGTCTATCACGCGGCGGGCTGGCTGGAGGGCGGGCTGACGGCGTCTTTCGAGAAGCTGATCCTCGACGTCGAGATCCTGCAGAACATGATCGAGATGCTGCGCCCGCTGGACGTGTCGGAGGCGGCGCTGGGCTTCGACGCGGTGGCCGAGGTCGGCGCGGGCGGGCACTTCTTCGGCGCGGCCCACACGATGGACCGCTACGAGACCGCGTTCTACCGCCCGATGCTGTCGGACTGGACGAATTACGGCGCCTGGGAAGCCGCGGGGGCGAAAGACGCGCTGCCCCGCGCCACGGCGTTGTGGCAACTGGCGCTGAAGGAGTACGAGGAACCGGCGATGGACGAGGGCATCCGAGAGGAACTGGAGGCCTATGTGGCAGCCCGCAAGAAGGAGATCGGCGATGGCGAACCCTGAGCGCCCCCTGCCCGCCCATGCCCCCGCCGTGGTGATCGGCGGCGGCGTGGTCGGCTGCTCGATCCTCTATCACCTGGCGAAGATGGGCTGGACCGACGCGGTGCTGCTTGAACGCTCGGAACTGACCAGCGGCTCCACATGGCACGCGGCGGCGAACATCCACGGGCTGCACGACAGCACCAACATCTCGCGGTTGCAGCATTACACGATGGCACTCTACCGCGAGCTGGAGGCGGAAACCGGACAGGGCTGCGGGGTGTTCCAGCCCGGATCGCTCTACCTCGCGCAGACCGAGGACCGGGCGCACCAGTTGCGGCTGATGGCGGCGAAGGCGCGGCGCTACGGCATGGCGTTCCACGAGGTGACGCGCGACGAGGCCGAGCGGCTGCACCCGCTGGTCGATTTCGAGCGCGTCCGGCTGATCATGTTCGAGCCCGATGGCGGCAATGTTGACCCGTCGGGCGTGACCAATGCCTATGCCGTGGGCGCGCGTCAGCGGGGCGCGCAGATTCACCGGTTCACGGCCGTGACGGCCACCGAGCCGCAGCCGGACGGCTCGTGGATCGTCCGCACGCAGCGCGGCGACATCCGCACCGATTGGGTGGTGAACGCCGCGGGGCTCTGGGCCCGCGAGGTGGCCGCGATGGCGGGGATCGACCTGCCGCTGATCCCAACCGAGCACCAGTATTTCGTGACCGAAACGATCCCCGAGATCGCCGCCATGGACCGCCGCCTGCCCTCCGTCGCCGACCGGGACGGCGAGTACTACCTGCGGCAGGAGGGCCAGGGGCTGCTGGTCGGCGCCTATGAGAGGGACGTTCGGTTCTGGGCCGAGGACGGGACGCCGCCCGATTTCGGCCACGAACTCTTCCACGACGACCTCGGCCGGATCGAGGAAAACGTGCTGCGCGCCATCGACCGGGTTCCGGCGGTGGGCCGGGCGGGCATCAAGCGGGTGATCAACGGCCCGATGATCTGGTCGCCCGACAGCGCCGCGCTGATGGGGCCGGTGCCCGAACGGCCCGGCTATTTCTGCTGTTGCGGGATCATCCCCGGCTTTTCGCAATCGGGGGGCCTTGGCCGTCTGGCGGCGGAATGGATGGTCGAGGGCGAACCCTCGATGGACATGTTCGGCTGGGACCTCGCGCGGTTCGGACCCTGGGCGGACCGCGCCTTTACAAGGGCGCGGGTGGCCGACCAGTACGCGCACCGGTTCAAGATCCACTTCCCGGGAGAGGAACGCGCGGCGGGCCGGCCGGCGCGGAGGCGGCCGGCCTATGACATGCAGCGCGACATGGGCGCGGTCTTCGGGCTGAACGCGGGCTGGGAGCATCCGCTCTATTTCGATGCCGATGTGCCCGACAGCGCGGGTTTCGCCCGCCAGCCCTGGTTCGAAAGCGTGGGCCGCGAGGCGCGGATGCTGCGGGGCCGGGCGGGGATCATCGACATCTCGAATTTCGCCAAGCTCCGGGTCGCGGGGCCGGGGGCGGAGGACTGGCTGAACCGCGTCTTCGCGGGCCGGATACCGCGGGCGGTGGGCCGGTCGTGCCTGACGCCGCTCATCGGCCGGCGCGGCGGCGTGACGGGGGATTTCACCGTGACGCGGCTGGGACCTGAAGAGTTCTGGGTGATCGGCTCTGGGATCGCCGAGCGGTTTCATCGCCGCCTCTTCGCGGAGATTCCCCTGCCCGCGGGCACGACTTGCGAAAGCCTGACCGACACGGTCGCGGGCTTCAACGTCGCCGGGCCGCGGGCGCGCGACTTGCTGGCCGGGCTAGCGGAGGCGAATCTGTCGGATGCGGGTTTTCCCTTCTTCCGCTCGGCCCGCATCCGCGTCGCGGGTGTGGAGTGCCTGGCGCTTCGTGTCTCCTTCACCGGCGATCTCGGCTGGGAGCTGCATTGCGCGGCCGAAGACCAGCCCGCGCTTTACGCAGCGCTGATCGAGGCCGGGCGGGCGCTGGGCGCGGGACCGGTGGGCAGCCGGGCGCTGATGTCGCTGCGCCTGGAAAAGGGCTACGGCTCCTGGGGGCGGGATTACTCGCCCGAATACTGGCCGCAGGAATCGGGGCTGGCCGGGCTGATCCGGCCCGAGGGCGCGTTTCTCAACCGCGCGGCATGGGAGGCGATCGCCGACAGGCCGCCGCGCGAGGTGATGACGATGCTGGAAGTCGAGGCGGAGGGCGCCGATGCGGCCGGGGGCGAGCCGGTGTTCCTGCCCGACGGCACGCCCGCGGGGCAGGTCAGTTCGGGCGGCTACGGATTCGCGGTGGAGGCCTCGCTCGCCATCGCGTATCTGAAGCCCGGATTGGCCGGGCCGGGCGACCGCGTGGATGTCGCGATTCTCGGCCGGCCGCACAGCGCCCGCGTCCTTGCCCGGCCGCCCTTCGACCCCGAGGGGCTGCGACTGAGGGGGCCGGCCCCACAGGAGGAACCCGCCGAGTGATCGCCGAAACCCCCGGGCTGATGGAGGAGGTCCGCGACCGCTTCGCCCATGTCGACGCCTGCCCGTTCGAGGGCCCCCGCATCTTCTTCGAGAACGCGGGCGGCGCGCTGCACCTGAAATCCGTGGTCGAGACGTCGGCCTTCCATGCCGCGATCCCGGACAATCCCGGTCGGGCCAACGCAGCGGGGCGGCGGCTGCAGCAGATCATAGAGGCCGGCAAGGCGGACATGCGGCTCTTCTTCAACGCGCCGGGCGGGCAGGTCATGGTGGGCGAGAGCGGCACGGAGCTTCTGTTCCGGCTGGTCCGCACCGCGGCGCTTGGCGCGGCGGAGGGCGGCGCGATGATCGGCTCGACGCTGGAACATCCCGCGACGGCCAGCGCCATGGCGCGCTGGGCGGGCGTGACCGGGCGCGAGCTGATCCGCGTGCCCCATGACGACGCCACGGGCAGCGTGACCGCCGACGTCTATCGCGCCTACCTGACCCCCGATATCCGGGTCGCGACCATTTTGCACACCTCGCCCGTCACCGGCATGGCCTCGGACGTGGCCGCCATCGCCGGGGCGATCCGCGCGGTCGCGCCCGAGGCCTTCATCGTGGTGGACGGCATCCAGCACGCAAGCCACGGGGCGGTGGATGTCGCGGGGCTCGGAGTCGACGGCTACGCGGTCTCGCCCTACAAGATGTTCTCGCGCCACGGCTATGGCGTCGGCTGGGCGTCCGACCGGCTGACCGCCTGCGCCAAGGACCAGTTGGCCGGCGGACCGGAGGACAATTGGGAACTCGGCACGCGGGACGCGGGCGCCTATGCGACCTTTTCCGACGTGGTGGCCTATCTCGACTGGCTGGGCGGGCGGTGCGGCGGCGGCGCCAACCGGCGCCAGCGGCTGGAGGAGGCGGGGCGCGCCATCGCGGCGCAGGAACACGCGCTAATGCGCGCGGCGATCGGGGGCACGGGCAACCTGCCGGGGCTGGGCGCGATGGCGGGCGTGACGCTGATCGGCGGGGACCGGATCGAGGGGCGCGAGGGCGTGGTTTCGTTCCGGCTGGCGGGCTGGGACTCGGCCGACCTCGTGGAGCATCTGCGGCAGAACGGGATCCGCGTCCATACCCGCAAGGCCGACCACTATTCGGGCAACGTGCTGCGGCCCCTGGGGATGGCGGATTGCGTGCGCCTGTCACCCTCGCATTACAACAACGAAAACGAGATCGCGCGGTTCCTGTCGGTGATGCAGGCGCTGGCGGCCTGATCAGGCCAGCGCCTCGTCCATCAGGCGGCGGAACCGGGCGCGGCGGGGGGCGAGGATTTCGGCGAGGGCCGGGTCCGGTTCGACCAACCGGGGGAAGTCCGGCATCCGGGCGGCGAGGCTTTCGGCGCTGTCTTGCCCGGCGGCCACTCGGGCCAGCCGTGCGGCGCCGAGGCAGGCGGCCACGGGCGCGCGGTCCGACAACCCCGCGGGCTGGCCGAGAAGCGTCGCGATCATCCGCATCCAGAGCGCGCTGCGGGTGCCGCCGCCCACCAGCGCCAGCCGGTCGAAGGGCACGCCCGCGTCGCGCTGCGCCGCGACGCACTCGGCGATCAGGAAGGCCACGCCCTCCAGCACCGCCCAGCCCAGCGACGCCGCGTCCGCCCCGAGCCGGAGCCCCGCGATCCGGCCAGTCGCGTCGGGCCGGCCGTGCGGCGTGCGGATGCCGGTCAGCGCGGGCAGGAAGACCGGCGCGTCGGGGGCGCGGCCCTCGGCCAGCAGGGTCTCGGCCGCGGCGGCGAGATCGGCGGCACAGGTCCCGGTCAGCCGCGCCGCCCAGTCGAGCGAGGCGGTCGCGGCCATCACCACCCCCATCGACAGTAAGGCGCCCGGCGCGGCATGGGCGCTGGTCAGGACGGCGCAGTGCGGCGCGGGGTGGAACGCCCCGTCTACGATGCAGGCCACGCCCGAGGTGCCGACGGTCACCACCGCGTCGCCCGGCGCGCCAGCGCCGACGCCCAGCGTCGCGGCCATGTTGTCGCCCGCCCCGGCGGCGACCGGGACGGCGGGGGGAAGGCCCCAGCGGCGGGCGAGTTCGGTGCGTACCTGCCCCGCCGGGCCCCAAGTCTGAACGATGGGCGGCAGCCAGTCGATGCGCCAGCCGACCGCCTCGCAGAGCCCTTCGTCCCAGCGGTTGGTGGGTATGTCGAAAAGCTGGGTGCCGCCGGCATCGGTGGGCTCGGAGGCGAGTTCCCCGGTCAGGGCAAGGCGGACGTAATCCTTGGTCAGCATCAGCATCCGGGCGCGGTCCAGCGCCTCTGGCTCGTGCTTGCGCATCCAGAGCAGTTTCGCGGCGTTGATCCCCGGATCGGGGGCGCAGTTGGTGCGGTGGCCGATATCGGGCACCAGCGCGGCGAGGTCCGCGCATTCCGCCAGCGCGCGCTGGTCGTTCCAGAGGATCGCGGGGCGCACCGGGCGCAGCGCCTCGTCCAGCAGCACCAGCCCCAGCATCTGCGCCGAAAGGCCGATCCCGGCCACGCCCGAGAGGTCGTGCGCAGCGGCCAGTTCGTCGAGGCAGGCAAGGACCGCGTCCACCCAGAGGTCGGGATGCTGCTCGCTCCAGCCCGGATGGGGGACCGAGACGGGGATCGGACGGTTGGCCTCGGCGAGAACGTCCAGCCGCTCGCCGACCAGCGCCGCCTTGACACTCGAGGTGCCGATGTCGATGCCGATCACCCGGCTCATGGCGCCTCCAGGATGGCTCGCGCGGTGGCCTCGTCGGTCACGAAACTGTCGATATGGCCAAGGCGCAGAACGGCGCGCAGCACCGGTACCTTGTGGGCGCCGCCCGAGGCGAGGATGACGTTGGGGACGCGGGCCAGGCCGGCCAGCCCCACGCCGATCACGCGCTCGTTGACGGGATGATCCAGCGGGTGACCGTCGGCGTCGATCACCACGCCGAGGATATCGCCCACGGCGCCCAGCGCCCGCAATTCCGCCTGCGTCACATCCGCGGGCAGCGCGTCGCGCATCAGAAGCGAGCGGTCCGAGATGTCGCCCGCGGCGATCGCCAGCGCGTCGGCCGAGCGGATCTTTTCGAGGATCTCGACGAAGACGTCGAGCTGCATGATCGTGTCTCGGCTGGACCGGCTGCCGGCATAGAGCGGCGCGGTGAAATAGCTGTGGCGCGCGTTGCACAGGTCCGCCAGCCGGGTGGTGATCTCGAAACTGTTGAGGTCCGAGCCGCGGGTCAGCCCGCCCATCACGGAAACGATTTCGAGGTCGGGGCGGTTCAGCGGCGCCATGAAGCGCGTGGCGAGGTTGAGCGTGTTGCCCCAGGACATGCCGAAAAGCCGCACCGCGGGGTCGGCCAGCGCCTCGGTCAAGAGGTTGCCCAGCGCCGCGCCCACGATGGTTTGCGTGTCGCCGGGGTCCGAGGCGGACGGCACCACATAGGCCTTGGTCAGGTCGAAGCGGTCTATCAGGGCGGCCTCGACCTCGGCGCAGGCGGCATAGGCGGTGTTGAACGAGACGCGGACAAGGCCGGTGCGGCGGGCCTCGGCCAGGGCCCTGTTCACGCGCAGGCGGGTGACGCCCAGTTTCTCGGCTACCTCGCCCTGGGTCATCCCCTCGACGTGATAGGCCCAGGCGACGCGGGTGAGGAAGCGTTCCTCTTCGTTCACGCGGGGGGTCTTGGGCTCGGGGCGCACTATTTCACGGCGCCCATGGTCAACCCGCGAACCAGTTGTTTCGACGCGATCAGCGCGAAAATCAGCACCGGGATCACGATCAGCGTCGAGGTGGCCATGATCTTGCCGTAGGGCAGGTTGTAGCCCTCCATGAAGCTGACGGCCATGGCAGGCGCGGTCTTGGCGGTGTTTCGCGTGAGAACAATGGCATACATCAGCTCGTTCCACGAGAAGATAAACGAGAAGATGGCGCTGACGGCGACGCCGGGCATCGCCAGCGGCAGGCAGATCGAGCGGAAGATGCGCCAGTGGGACGCGCCTTCGAGGATGGCGGCCTCGTCGAGGTCATAGGGGATGGCGCGGAATTGGTCGGTGCAGATCCAGATCACGATGGGCAGGTTGAAGGTGAGGTAGATCAGGATCAGCACCAGGTGGGTGTCGAGAAGCCCGAGGTGGCGGACGATCAGGAAGAACGGCAGGGCGAGGACGATCGGCGAGACCATGCGGTTGGTGATGAACCAGAACCAGAGGTCCTTCTTGCCGCGGAACTCGAACCGGGCCAGCGCATAGGCGGCGGGCGCGCCCAGGCCCACGGCGAGGATGGTGGTCGAGACGGCGACGATCAGCGAGTTGATCAGCGTGCGCCCCACCCCGTCCTCGAACAGCACCTCGGTGTAGTTGCCGAACGTGGGGGAAAAAACCCAGGCGGGCGGTTCCTGCAGCGCAATGAGCTGGGTCTTCAGGCTTGTGGTGACCATCCAGTAGAACGGAAAGACACAGAAGATCAGGATGAGGCCGAGAAGCGCCGCCTGAACGGCGAGCCCCCGCCCCTGCCCCGGCGCGCTCGCCGACATCTAGCGCACCTCCTTGTAGAAGACGCGGATGTAGAGCTGGCTGAGGACGATGGTGATGACGAGCAGGATCACCGCCTGCGCGGAGGCCAGCCCCTGGTCGAAGGCGCGGAAGCCGACGCGCTGGATCAGGATCGAGATGAACTCGGTCGCGTTGCCGGGCCCGCCCCGGGTCATGGTGAAGACCATGTCGAAGAGCTTCAGCGTGTCGGCGGTGCGCAGGATCAGGACCGCGACGAGGCCGGGGATCAGGAAGGGAAGCTGGACGTAGCGCAGCACCTTCCACCAGCTCTTGGTTTCCAGCCGCGCGGCCTCCTCGATCTCACCGGGGACAGTGGTCAGGCCCGCCAGCAGGACCAGCGCCACGAAGGGGGTCCATTGCCAGACATCCCAGAACACGACCGCGATGAAGGCATTGGTGGGATCGCCGATCCAGTTGATCGGCTCGACACCGAGAAAGCCCATGAGCTGGTTCACCACGCCGTACTTGATGTTGAACATGACCTGACCGAGCAGGCCCACCACGGCATAGGTGGTCGCCATGGGCAGGACGAGGGCCAGCCGCGTCAGCGTCTTCAGGAACCCGATGCCGGGCTGGTGGAGAAGCAGTGCGATGCCCAGGCCGAAAGCGATCTGCAGGGGCAGCGCGATGCCCAACAGCAGGAAGGTCCGCCCCATCGCGTCCCAGAAGATCGGGTCGGTCAGCACATGGGCGTAGTTTTCCAGCCCGATGAATTCGACCTGCCGGAGCTTGGTGAGGTTGAAGAAATGCAGCGAGGTCCAGACCGCGTAGATCAGGGGCCCGATGCCGACCAGCGCGAGCGCCAGGATCGACGGGCCGATGAAGGAGAACAGCGTGCGTTTCGGGACGCGTGACGACATGCGCGTGACCTCCCTGCCCCCGAGGATGCGAAGGCCGGGGCACGGATCGCGCCCCGGCCCGGTGCCGGCCCGTTACTGGGCCAGCGGTTTGTCGCCGTCGTAATAGCCGGCCTGATCGAGCACATCCTCCATGCGGGTGCCGATCTCCCGGGCGCCTTCCTCGGTGGTGACCTCGCCCAGCATCATCTTGGTGCCCCATTCCTGCACGATCTCGGTGATCTCGGGCCACTCGGCGAAGCGCGGGCGGAATTCCGGCACGCCGTCCTGCCAGCTTTCCACCAGCGCGGGCACGAAGTCGTACTCCTCGGCGATGCCGTCGATCTCGTAGACCGACTGGCGCGCGGGCACGCCGCCCTTGCGCAGGTATTCCTCGGCATTGGCCTTGGACGTGATCCACTGGATGAAGAGCCAGGCGGCGGCCTGTTCGTCCGCGTCGGCCTGGCTGGCCACGGCGAGGCTGAAGCCGCCGAGCGCGGGCTTGCGGCCCGCCGGCCCCATCGGTTCCGGCGCGATGCCGAGGCAATCGACGATCTGGCTGGTCTCGGGGTTCGTGAGGGTGGCGTAGAAGGCCGACCACTCGGTGATGAAGGCGACGTCGCCCTGGGCCAGCGCGTTCACGGTTTCGGCGTGGTCGTAGGAGACGATGCCCTCGGGCATGAACTGCATCAGGTCCTGGCGGAATTTCAGCCCGGTCTGGCTTTCCTCGCTCATCAGGTTCGACCGGAAATTCTCGTCGAGGAACGATCCGCCGAAGGGCCAGAGGAAGCGGGCGAAGCTGTCGGCCGACTGGGTCTCGTTGCGCTTGGACTGGAGCGCGTAGGCATATTGGCCGTCGCCGGTCAGCGCCGGGCCGTACTCGTCCATCACCGCCTGCCAGGTCTCGGGCGGGCCGTCGAAGCCGGCCTCTTCCAGCATGCAGCTGTTGTAGAAGAGAAGGCCCGAATAGTTGTCGAAGGGCAGCCCGTAGACGGTGCCGTTCCAGCCGCCGAAGGCGTTCAGCACCAGCGGGAAGAAATCGTCGATATCGAGATCGGGGTCGGCCAGTTCGGGATTCGAGGTGAATTCCTCGATCGGCACGATCCACTCGTTCTCGGCGAAATTGCCGATCCAGACGAGGTCGATCAGCGCGATGTCGAGGTCACCGCCGGCCACGAAATCGCGCACCTGTTCGCCCAGCGCGTTCTCGTAGGGGAGTTTCGTGATGTTGATCTCGATGCCGGTCCGCTCGGTGAATTCCGGGATCATCTGCTCGGCCGCCTCGTAGCCGGGGCGCAGCAGGAACACGACATCGACGGTGGTGCCCGCATAGGGCTCGGCGGCCTCCTCCAGCGTCCACGCATCGGCCGCGTGTCCGCCTGCCGCCAGCGCAGCCGCGATGGCACCGGCGCTTGCCAGGGGTCTCGTTCTCATGGGTCCTCCTCCCGTTGTTCAGCCCTCTCGGTTGCGGGCTTGACAATCATTTGTATCAAGCCTCATACAAATGTAAAGACGCTCGTGACGGGCGCGGGAGGACCGCGGAGGACGAACTTGGCTCAGGTCACCCTGGAGGGGGTCAACAAGCATTACGGCGCCGATCAGGCGCTGTTCGACATCTCGCTCGACATCCCCGACGGGGCGTTCGCGGTGTTCGTGGGGCCCTCGGGCTGCGGGAAGTCGACGCTTCTGCGGTCCATCGCCGGGCTCGAAGGCATCAGCTCGGGACGCATCGGGATCGGCGGCGAGGACGTCACCGCGGTGGCGCCCTCCGAGCGGGACGTCGCGATGGTGTTCCAGTCCTATGCGCTGTACCCGCACATGTCGGTCCGCGAGAACATGGATTTCGGCATGAAGGTCAACGGGTTCAACGATGGCACCCGGAAGGAGCGCATCGCCGAGGCCGCGCGCATCCTGCAACTGACCAACTATCTCGACCGCAAGCCCGGACAGCTGTCGGGCGGCCAGCGGCAGCGGGTCGCCATCGGCCGGGCGATCGTGAAGCAGCCCAAAGTGTTCCTGTTCGACGAGCCGCTGTCGAATCTCGATGCCAAGCTAAGGATCCAGATGCGGGTGGAACTGGAAACCCTGCACCGCGAGCTCGAGGCGACGATGATCTACGTCACCCACGACCAGGTCGAGGCGATGACCATGGCCGACGTGATCGTGGTGCTGAACGGCGGCCGGATCGAACAGGTGGGCGCGCCGATGGAGCTTTACCACAAGCCCGCGACCGAGTTCGTGGCCGGGTTCATCGGCGCGCCGAGCATGAACTTCCTGGACGTGTCGCCCGCCGCAGACGGGGTCGCCTATGGCGATGCGACGCTGAGCGCCCGGCCCATGTCGGCGCCGCCGGCCCGCGCCGGCATCCGGCCCGAACATGTCGGGCTGGCCGAACCCGGCGATGGGCAGATCGACGTCGCGGTGCGGGTCAAGGAGGCGCTGGGCGGCGAGAGCTATCTCTACACCACCACCGCGTCGGGCGACGAGATCGTGGTGCGCGCCGATGGCGAGACGCCGATCGCGCCGGGCGACCGGGCTGGCCTGACCTTGCCCGAGGCGCGGTTGCATTTCTTCGCGCGCGACGGCGCCCGGGTCGAGGCCTGACATGGCAGACGGACGGCCCGCGCTCGACAGCCTTCTGGCCGATGCGGTCGCGCGCTCGCAGGCGGTCGCGGCGCTGGAGATCGGGCGCGGCGCGGTCGCCGCGACGGGGCGCATCTGGCGCGAGACTCTGGGCGAGCGGCCAGCGCTGATCCTGGCGGACGACAACACCTGGGGTGCGGCCGGGGCGCCGGTCGAGGCGGCGCTGACCGGGGCGGGCATCGCCCACCGGCGGCTGATCCTGCCCGGGCAGCCGCGGGTCAAGCCCACGCGCGAGATCGGCGACGATATCGCCGGGCGGATCGCGGAGGCGGAAACCCTGCTCGCGCTCGGTTCGGGCGTGCTGAACGACCTGGCGAAATACGCCGCCTTCACCCGCGAGCGACCCTATCTCTGCGTCGCGACCGCGGCTTCGATGGACGGCTATACCAGCGGCGGCGCGCCGCTCTCGGACAACGGCTTCAAGATCACCATCCCCTGCCGCCCGCCGGTCGCGGTGATCGGCGATCTCGACGTGGTCGCGGCGGCACCGGCCGAGATGGCGGGCTGGGGCTATGGCGACCTGGCGGGCAAGGTGCCGGCAGGGGCCGACTGGATCCTGGCCGATGCGCTGGGGATCGAGCCGGTGGACGCGGTGGCCTGGCCGATGGTGCAGGATCGGCTGCGCGACTGGCTGGCCGATCCGCAGGCCATCGCGGGCGGCGATTTCGACGCGATCTGGGGGCTGTTTGCGGGACTCGCGCTGGTGGGCCTTGCGATGGAGGCGCACGGGTCTTCGCGCCCCGCCTCGGGCGCCGACCACCAGATCGCCCATCTGTGGGAGATGGAGAACCTGACGCTGGCGGGAGAGCGGGTCAGCCACGGGGCCTGCGTGGCGCTGGGCTGCGTGGCGACGCTCAGTCTGTACGACTGGCTCATCGCGCGGGACCTGTCGACCCTCGATATCGACGCCGCTCTGGCACGGGCACCCGAGGCAGAGGCAACCCGCGCGGCGATCGCCCGCGCCTTTCCCGACCGGGGGGTGGCCGAGCGGGCCGAGGCCGAGACGGCCGCCAAGGCGCTCGATCCCGCGGCCCACCGCGCGCGGCTGGAGCGGGTGCAAGAGGTCTGGCCCGCGCTGCGCACGCGGCTTTCGGCGCAGGTGATCCCCGCCGGCGAAATGGCGGCGATGCTGCGCCGGGCGGGCGCGCCCGCGGCCCCGGAGGAGATCGGGGTCACGCGCGCGAAACTGCGCGCCACGGTCGCCGCGGCGCGGTTCCTGCGGCGGCGCTACACGGTTCTCGACCTGCTGCACGAGACCGGGCTATTGTCGACGGCGCTGGACGACTGCTTCGGGAAGGAGCGCCGATGATCGACTACGCCGCCCTTGCGGCGCGCGCCGCCGGCGAGATCGAAGCCGCGGCCCGGCACGTCGATCCGGACGGGCTTGCCGCGCTGATCGACGAGATCGCGGGGGCGCGGCGCATAGCACTGTACGGCGTGGGGCGCGAAGGACTGATGATGAAGGCGCTGGGGATGCGGCTTTATCATCTCGGGCTCGACGCGCATATCGTCGCCGACATGACGACACCGCCGCTGGGCGCGGGCGATCTGCTCCTGATCAGCGCCGGACCGGGCGACTTTTCCACTGTCCGGGCGCTGGTCGGCGTGGCGCAGGGCGCGGGCGCCCGGACGGCCTGTGTGACGGCGCAGCCGGACGGGCCGGTGCCCGCGCTCTGCGACACGGTTCTGACGATCCCCGCCCAGACCATGGCCGACGACCGGGCCCCCGCGCCCGCCTCGGTGCTGCCGATGGGCTCGCTCTACGAGGGCGCACAATACGTGGCGTTCGAATGCCTCGTGCTGATGTTGCGCGACCGGCTGGGCGTGGGCACGGAGGCGATGCGGGCCAATCATACCAACCTGGAGTAGGCCCATGGCCGGCTGGTGCGACCGCTTTTCCATCTCGGAGCAGACCGCCCTTGTCACCGGCGCCTCCAAGGGCATCGGGGCAGAGGTCTGCGCCGTCTTCGCCGAGGCCGGCGCCGATATCGTGGCGGTGGCCCGTGACCGGGACGGCCTTGCCGAGACCGCAGCGCGGGTCGCCGCCCCGGGCCGCGAGTGTCTGACCGTCACGGCGGACCTCGCCACGGTCGAGGGCTGCCGGACGGCCGCGCGCGAGGCGCTGGAGGCGAAAGGCACCATCGACATCCTGGTGAACGCGGCGGGCATCGCCCGGACGGCCCCGGCGCTCGACCTCACGCCCGAGGACTGGGACGCCACCATGGCGATCAACCTGCGCGCGCCGTTCCTGATGGCGCAGGCGCTGGCCCCCCGCATGATCGCCCAGCGCCGGGGCAAGATCATCATGATCTCGTCGCAGACCGGGGTCATCGCTCTGGACGACCACGCTGCCTATGCCAGTTCCAAGGGCGGCCTGAATTCTCTGACGAAATCGCTCTGCGCCGAATGGGCGCGGTTCAACGTCCAGGTCAACGCGATCTGCCCGACAGTGGTTATGACGCCGATGGGCCGCGAGATCTGGGGGCCAGAGGAAAAGTCCGGCCCGTTCATTGCCGCCACGCCGCTGCGCCGGTTCGGCGAGCCGGTCGAGATCGCCGATGCCGCGCTCTACCTCGCCTCGCCGGCCTCGGACTTGGTGAACGGGCACCTCCTGATGGCCGAGGGCGGGTTCACCAGTGTCTGACGCGCTCTGCCTCGACGTCGAGACGACCTTCGCCCGCTACGAGGCGCTGCGCAACCGGCTGCCCGCTGCTGGGTTCGACCTGGTGCCGCAGCAGGCGGCCACGCTGGAGGACGTGGCGGAGCGCTTTGAGGGCTTCGTGCTGGACGCCTTCGGCGTGCTGAACGTGGGCGACACGCCGATCCCCGGCGCGGTGGAACGTATGGCGCGGCTGCGCGCCATGGGCAAGCGGCTCTGCGTGCTGACCAACGCGTCGAGCTACACCCGCGCCGCGGCCGAGGCCAAGTATCGCCGCCTGGGGTTCGACTTCGGCCCCGACGAAGTGGTTTCGAGCCGCGATATCGCCGTGGCGCATCTGGACGCCGTGGCCCCCGGCGCGCATTGGGCGGCGATCGCGGCCGAGGGCGACGATTTCGCCGACATCCCCGCGAAGGTGAGCGACGCCATGTCGAACCCGGTGCTGTTCTACCGGGCCGATGCGATCCTGTTCCTCTCCTCCGCCCGCTGGACGCCCGCCTGGCAAGACCGCCTGGTCTCGGCCCTCGAGGCGCTGCCCCGGCCGGTGGTGGTCGCCAACCCCGACCTCGTCGCCCCGCGCGAGGGCGGGCTGACCGTCGAGCCCGGCTTCTGGGGGCACGACCTGGCCGACCGGACCGGCGCGGTGCCGCATTTCTTCGGCAAACCCTACGCTGCGGCCTTCGAGGCGGCGCTGGACCGGCTGGGGCCGGGGCGGCACGCCATGGTGGGCGATACGCTGCATACCGACATCCTGGGCGGACGCGCGGCAGGGCTGGGCACGGTGCTGGTGGCCGATCACGGGCTCTTCGCGGGTCACCGGGTGGCGGACTTCGTCGCCCGTTCGGGCATCCGCCCCGATGCCATCGTGGCCACAACCTGAGGCGCCGCCATGCTCTATCTCGGGCTCGACCTGGGCACCTCCGCTCTGAAGGCGCTGGCGATCGACGAGGACCAGGCGGTGATCGCCACCGCCGAGGCCGCGATGGCCGCGCATCATCCCCGCCGCGGCTGGTCGGAGCAGGACCCCGCCGACTGGATCGCCGCCGCCGAGGCGGTGCTGGACGGGCTCAAGGCCAATCTGGGCGACCGGATGGGCGAGGTGCGCGGGATCGGGCTGGCGGGCCAGATGCACGGCGCGACGCTTCTGGGCGCCGATGACGCCGTGTTGGCGCCCTGCATCCTGTGGAACGACGCGCGCAGCGCCGCGCAGGCCGCGCGGCTGGACGCGGACCCGGAATTCCGCGCGATCTCGGGCAATATCGTCTTTCCCGGCTTCACCGCGCCCAAGCTGGCCTGGCTGCACGACACCGATCCGGCCCTGTTCGGGCGCGTCGCCAAGGTACTGCTTCCCAAGGATTACCTCCGGCTCTGGCTGACGGGCGAGCATGTCTCGGAGATGTCGGACGCCGCCGGGACGGCCTGGCTCGACACCGGGGCGCGCAACTGGTCCGACCGGCTGCTGGACGCCACGCGCATGGACCGCGCGCAGATGCCCCGGCTGGTCGAGGGATCGGCCGCCTCGGGCGGGCTGCGCGCCGAAATCGCATCGCGCTGGGGGCTGCGGCCCGGCACCGTCGTCGCAGGCGGCGCGGGTGACAACGCGGCCTCGGGCGTCGGGCTGGGCACCGTGGCGGCGGCCGAGGGCTTCGTCTCGCTCGGCACCTCCGGGGTATTGTTCGCGGCCTGCGACGCCTACGCGCCGCGGCCCGAGACGGCCGTGCACACCTTCTGCCACGCGCTACCGGGGATGTGGCACCAGATGGGGGTGATGCTGTCGGCGGCCTCGGCGCTGGCGTGGTTCGGCGGGATCGTCGGCGAAGACCCCGCCCGCCTGGTGGGCGAGCTGGGCACGCGGCTTCTCCGGCCCACGCCGGTCACGTTCCTGCCCTATCTCTCGGGCGAGCGCACGCCGCATAACGACCCGCGCCTGCGGGCCGGGTTCCACGGGCTGGCGGCGGGAACGACGCGCGCCGAGATGACGCGCGCGGTACTGGAAGGGGTGGCCTACGCGCTGAAGGAAAACCTCGACGCGCTCGGGGCGGCGGGCACGCGGCCCGAGGCACTGATGGCGGTGGGCGGCGGGGCGCGCTCGGACCTTTGGCTCGCCATGATCGCGACGGTCCTCGACGTGCCTGTCGACCGGCCGGCGGCCGGCGCGCATGGCGCGGCCCTCGGCGCAGCACGCCTGGGGCTGATGGCCGCCGAGGGGACGGCGGCACAAGACGTGGCCACACGGCCGCAGGTGGCGCGCCGCTTCGCGCCCGACCCGGACCTCGCCACCGCCTACCGGGACGCCTTCGACAGGTTCCGCCGCACGCGCGCCGCGGGGGCACACCACGCTCTTTGACACGCGGGGCCGCGCGTCATTCGCCTGTCACAAACCCCCGGCATGGAAGGCGGGAACCCTCTCAAGCTGTGGAGACTCCCGATGAAAACCCGCCTTATGGGCCTGACCTCTGTGCTGGCGCTGACCGCCGGCGCGGCGCATGCCGAGATGCATTTCAACCGCATCGCATCCTTCCCGGTGGTCGAGAACATGGCCGAGGGCGAGGACCGGGCGCGCGAAAGCTCGGCCGAGATCATCGACGCCACCGCGGACGGCATGACGCTCGTCTACACCGACAGCCCGCTGGGCGTTCTGGGTATGATCGACATCACCGACCCGGCCAATCCCGCGCGCAAGGGCAATATCGCGCTGGATGGCGAGCCGACCAGCGTTGCGGTGATCGGCAGCACCGCCTTCGTGGGCGTAAACACGTCCGAAAGCTACACCGATCCGTCGGGCAAGATGCTGTCGATCGACACCGCCAGCGGCGAAGTGACGGGCGAATGCGCGCTCGCCGGCCAGCCCGACAGCGTGGCCAGGGCGCCCGACGGCAGCTTCCTTGCCGTGGCCATCGAGAACGAGCGCGACGAGGGCCTGAACGACGGCGTCATCCCGCAGCTGCCCGCGGGGTCGCTGCAACTCCTGCCGCTCGCGGACGGCACGCTCGATTGCGACGCCATGGCCACCGTCGACCTCACCGAACTGGCAGAGGTCGGCCCGTCCGACCCCGAGCCCGAATACGTCTCGATCAACGCCGAGGGCGAGACGGTCGTGACGCTGCAGGAAAACAACCACATCGCGGTAGTATCGCGCGAGGGCAAGATGATCTCGCATTTCTCCGCCGGCGCGGTCGACCTCGAGAACATCGACGCCACCGACGAGCGCGGCGCGCTGATCTTCGACGAAGCCCAAGAGGGCCGCAAGCGTGAGCCCGACGCCGTGGCCTGGATCGACGCCGATCATTTCGCCACCGCCAACGAGGGCGATTACGAGGGCGGCGCGCGCGGCTGGACCATCTTCCACCAGGACGGCACGGTGGTCTACGAGAGCGGCCCCTCCTTCGAGCATGCCATCGTCCAGATCGGCCACTACCCCGACAAGCGGTCGGACGCGAAGGGCGTGGAGCCCGAAAGCGTGACCTTCGGCGACTATGACGGCACGCCCATGGTCTTCGTGGGCGCCGAGCGCGCCTCGGTCGTCGGCGTCTACGACGTCGCCGACCCCGCCAGCCCGGTGCTGAAACAACTGCTGCCCTCGGGCGTCGGGCCGGAAGGCTACGTCACGATCCCGTCGCGCAACCTGCTGGTCTCGGCCAACGAGGCCGACCTTACAGAGGACGGCGGCGCGCGGGCGCATGTAATGATCTTCGAATACCAGGAGGCCCCGGCGGCCTATCCGCACCTGACCTCGGCCGGCATGGACGAACTGACGGGCTGGGGCGCGATCTCGGGCATGGTCGCCGGGGAGGGCGGCGTCGTCTGGGCCGTGAACGACAGCTTTTACGGCTACCAGCCGACGATCTTCAAGATCGACACCACGCAGACGCCCGCGCAGATCACCGACGCGATCCGTGTCACCCGCGCCGGGCGCCCGGCGCAAAAGCTCGACCTCGAGGGGATCACGCTGGATGGCGAAGGCGGGTTCTGGGTCGCCTCCGAGGGGCGCACCGACCGGGTGGTGCCGCACGCGCTCTACCATGTCGATGCCACGGGCGAGATAACGCAGGAGATCGGCCTGCCGCCGGAACTGATGGCGGTCGAGCGGCGCTTCGGCTTCGAGGGCATAACGCGCGTCGGCGACACGCTGTGGATGGCAGTGCAACGCGAGTGGAAGGACGACCCCGCGAACCACGTCAAGCTGCTGGCCTACAATACCGAAAGCGGCGCGTGGGGTGCCGTGCGCTATGAAAAGGCCGCGCCGGAAACCGGCTGGGTCGGGCTGAGCGAAATCACCGCGCATGGCGATTTCGTCTATGTGGTCGAGCGCGACAACCAGCACGACCACCGCGCGGTGACCAAGAAGATCTACCGCATCCCCGCCGCCGAGATGCAGCCCGCGGCCCTGGGCGGCGAGTTGCCGGTCGTCAGCAAGGAACTCGTCCGCGACCTGATCCCCGACCTGACCGCGACGGGCGGTTACGTGCTCGACAAGGTCGAGGGGCTGGCGATCGCCGCGGACGGCACGATGTGGGTCTCGACCGACAATGACGGGGTCGACGACCATTCGGGCGAGACGATGTTCTTCGCGGTCACGCCGTAGGGCGCAGGACCGGGGCAAGGCAAGACGGCCCCCGCCGCCGCGCGGGGCCGTCTTTCATTGGCCCAGCCCCCGCTCCGCCAGCCAGTCCACCGAGGGGCGGATGCCCGCCTTGTCGCGCAGTTCCAGGATCAGCCGTGGCTGCGCGCCGGTCGCGGCCAGTTCGGCGAAGACCGCGTGCCAGGGGATACTGCCCTGCCCGACCGGCCAGTGCCGGTCGGCATACCCGTCCGCGTCCTGCAGGTGCACATGGGCGAGCGCGGCACCGGCATCGCGGACGAAATAGTCAACCGGGCGCGCGCCGGTCGAGACATGGGCATACTGCGCGTGCCCCGTGTCGAGCGAGACCTTGACCGTCCCGGCCCCGAGCCGGTCGGCCAGGCGGCGGCGGTCGGCCGGATCCACGTCCTCCACGTTTTCCAGCACCAGCATGACGCCCAGATCGGCGGCGCGGACGACGACCTCGTGCATGGTCTCTTCCACCGCCGCCATCCGCCGTTCGCGCGCGTGCGCGAACAGGTCGAGATTGCGGGCGTCCCACGTGGTGTAGGGTGAATGGACCACCATCTGCGTCGCGCCCAGCGCGCAGCAGACCTCCAGCCCCGCCATCATCCGACGGGTGGCGAGCGCGCGGATCTCGGGGTCGGGGTTGACGAGCCCGACCCCGATGAACGGCCCATGGATGCCAAGCCGGCCGCGAAACCCGTCTAGCGCCCGCCGCGCCTTGTCCACCAGCGGCGTCCAGTCGCCCGCGATCAGCAAGTCCGGCTCGGCGAAGCCCTGCAATTCGAGGTCTCGGTCCTTCTCGAACAGCCAGTCGCGGAAGTCCGGCAAGTCCGGCACCCCGAGGGCCGCACCGATGACGGGTCGGGTCATTGCGTTACTCCATGGTCAGAAAGGTCGGGGCCGCGGCCACGAACCATAGACCGGAATCCTGCGCCGGACAGAGGCCGAGGTTCAAGACGCTGGGGCCGGGACCGTGCCGCCATGCGCCCCGCCCCCGGAAAAGGAAGCCCCGCCGGCGGATCGGCGGGGCGCGGCCGGAAGACCGCGCCCCGGGGGCGGGTTTCGCCCTCGGGCCACGGCGGGCTCAAACGCCCGCCAGCAGGTAGTCGTCGAGGATCGTGATGTTGTCGGCCGTGAGCCCCTCGCCACGCACGAAGATCGCGTCGTCGAAGCCCGCGGGATCGTCGAGATAGATCGCCACCTGCGGCCCCGCCTCGCGGATCGATGCCACCGAGACGCCCGGCGCCAGCGCAATCGCGTCGACGCCGACCTCGAAATCGGTGATGACATCGCGTTCGCGCGCGCCGTTCAGGGCCTCCTCGCCGAAATAGAACACGTCCGCGCCGCCGAATCCGGTCATCGTCTCGAACCGCCCCTCGCCCGACACGAACACCTCCGGCGCGTCGGTCCCGGTCAGCCGGTCGCGGCCGCCCTCGCCCGCGATGACGGTGAACGCGGGCGCGTCGATCACCGTGTCGTCGCGGAAATCGAGGTTCTGGATGCGCTCGTCACCGGCCGGGCCGGTATCGGCCATGTCGAAGGCCGCGGCCTCGTCGCCGAAGACCTCGGCGAGATACTCGGCCAGCGCGTCCTGCTCCGTGCCGTCCTCGGCGAAGGTGCCGACACCCGTGAACGCCCCGTCCGAGATGCCGTCGCCGTCGCGGTCGTCGAGGTCGACCCGGTTCGCCTCGGGCCCCTGGGGGAAGGGAAAACCGTCGCCGCCCCCGGCGAGGAAGTTGAGCGTGACGATGCGAACGGAGGCGTCGGCATCGCCCACGAGTTCGCCGTCGCGCACCAGCACGTCGAGATCGTTGCCGTCCGCGTCGGTGATCGCGGCGCTGACGATGCGACCGCCCGCCGGCAGGTCGGGATCGAAGCTGAACTGCACGCCCGAGACCTGCGGGAATCGTCCACTCACGCCCGGCAGCGCGCCCAGGCCATGTTCCAGCACCGCGACGAGTTCCGCGCGCGTCAGGGTCAACAGCGAGAGGCTGTTATTGAAGGCGAGAGTCGTCTCGATGTCGTTCTGGCTGATGCCGCCCTCGTCCTTGATCAGGTTGCCGTCGCTGTCAAAGACCTGCTGGTTCGGCACGCGCTCGAACTCGGCCCCACCCGGGGGCACGACCGTTTCGCCGATCGAGGCCCGGATACCGCCGCCGTTCTTGATCGAGACCATGACCGAGCTGTCATAGCTTTGCGCGACGGCAAGGTTCGCATCCGCCGTGAGGTTGCCCAGGTTGGTCTCCTGCGTGCGCACGCCATCGGAATCGCCAGCGGTAAAGTCGCCCGAGCGGTTGCCGTTCAGGAACACGTCGGAGAAGCCGAAGACATTGCCCTCGGTGGCAATGACCTGGTCCTCGATCGCGTCGACGATGGTCTGGATCTCGGGGTCGATCAGACCCGCCGCATCGAGGTCCGCCACGCCCTGGGCGTCGGTCGCGTAGGCGCCCGAGACGGTCTCGTCATAGCTTTCGGGCACGATATTTCCGTCCGCGTCGAAATCGACGACCAGCCGGCCGACATACTTGTAGGAGCCGTCGGTGTTGACGACGGCCGTGGTGGTGCCGCCGGCATTCTCCACGAGGATCGGATAGCTGCCCTGGTCGCTGTCTCCGTTGCGCGCCCGGTCATCGCCGTCGAAGAGCCGGGTGTTGGAACCGCCGGCCACGATCACGTCGACATCGGTCAGACGCGCCGCAAGCTCCTGTTCGATGGCGATCTGCTGCATGTGGGCAAGCAGAATCACCTTGTTCATGTCGGGATTGTCGGCCAGCAGCGCGTCGACCTCGGCCTGGATCTCGGCGGCCAGCGCGTCGAGCTGGGCGGGCGTGGGGCTTGCGTCGAAGTCGGCCGGCGCGATGCCCACGTCTCCGGGGCTGGAAATGATGTCTAGCGTCGGTGTGGTGGCACCGACGACGCCGATCAGTTCGCCGCCCTCTTCGAGGACCGTCGACGAGGTGACGGCGTTGGCCTGCGGCGCCTGACCGCCCGCCACTTCCAGAGGCGCTAGGTTCGCATCGGTCGAGAAGTCGAGATTGGCCGAGAGATACGGCATGTCGGTCCCGGTGAAGTCGAGCCCCTCGAGGCTGGAGCCGATCAGCGCCGAGAAGTCGCCCGGCGCCGAGCCGTCGATCAGCGCGGCAAGGTCGCCGGTGCCGAAGTCGAACTCGTGGTTGCCGAAGGCGATGGCCTGCAGGCCCAGTTCGTTCTGGATCTGGATGTCGGCGATCCCCGCGGACCCGAACACCGCCTCGGAGGCGCTGTAGAACAGCCCCGGGATGATCGCGTCGCCCGAGGAGAGCCGGATGGTGTTGTCGGCGATACCGTCATCGCCAAGGTCCTGCTCCTCCAGCGCGTTCATGACCGCCGACGCATTGACGATGTCGGCGAACGTGCCGCCGACGTTCAGCGGTTCCTGATCGGTAACGTGCAGGAGTTCGAGGGTGTAAACGGTGCTCACGGGGTCACTCTCCAGATCGAGGCCGACCACGACCGGGTCGTGGTCCGAGGACCGGAAGGCGTCGGGGCTGAACAGATCCCCCGGCCGTCCGAAATCGAGGTTGTAGTCGAAGGCGTCCGGTTCGTCGGCATTGACGTTCCAGACGGTCGCGCCGGTGACCTGCGCGGCGAGGCTGCCATTGGCCAGCGCGTAGTCGAGCGTCCCGGTCTGGCCGTCGAACACGTAGGAATAGGCGCCCGGGTCGAGCGACTCGACGAGGTCGGTATAGTCGTCGGCGGTACCGGCAGCGTCGTCCGCGCCCGCCTTGATGGCGCGGATCGGGTCTTCCGTCGCGTAGGCGTTGAGATCGCCGAGGATCAGGAAATCCTCGTCGCCCGAGCCGGTCGGGTCGGTCGCGAGCCAGTCCACCAGCGCCTCGGCCGCCTCGGTGCGGGTGGGGTTGTTGTTGCCCTGCCCGTCGCCGATCGCCGTCTCGCCGTTGATAACCGACCCCTTCGACTTGAAGTGATTGACGACCGCGGTGAAGCTTTCGCCCGTGGCGATCTCGGTGAAGGTCTGGGCGAGCGCCGGGCGCTGCACGTCGACGGTCTGGAAGCGCGGGTCCACGGTCTCGTCCAGGATCGCGGCATCGCCTGCCAGTTCCACGCTGGTGGTGTCGTAGAGGAAGCCCACCTTGATCGCGTCGCCTTCCAGCGTGCCGCCCATCGCGCCCTCGATCGGGCCGGCGGCGACATAGCCGTAGCTGCCGCCGGCGGCGTTCAGCGCCGCGGTCAGCGCCATCAGCGAGGTAGAGCCCAGCGGGTCGTTCTCGATCTCGACAAGGCCGATGACATCGGCCGCGACCGCGCTGATCGCGGCCACCAGCTTGGCCTCCTGGCGCTCGAATTCCGATTGGCCGTCGAAGCTCAGCGTGCTGGCGCCGCGTGGCTCCTGGTCCTCGGCCGGCCCGGTGATGTAGGGGCCGTTGAAGCTGCCGGGATTGGTGTCGATCGTGGAGAAGTAGTTGAGCACGTTGAACGCGGTCACCTTCAGGCTGCCGCCCACATCCTCTGGCGCGGCAGGACGGTCGTTGACCGCGGTAAGCGTCCCCGACTCGGGATCGTGGATGCGGTACTCGTCGAAGGCATAGGAGACCACGCCGGCAAGCTCGGTATATTCGTCGCCCATCCGGAACACGTCACCCTTGTCGAGCGTGCCATCCGTGCCGAGGAAGGGCACCTCGATCACCGGCGGATTCTGGATGCTCTGCCCGTCGTCCAGCACGATGCTGCGCGCCGCCACGTTCTGCAGATGCGCGTCATAGCCGGCCACGTCGGGCGCATTTTCCTGGGTAAACTGGACCGGGCGCCCATCCGCGCTAACCCGAATCTCGCCAAAGCGGTCGAGGTTGAAGAACTCGCTGACCGACATCGCCTCGGGAATGACAATCCGCATGCCCTCGTAGGCTTCGAGATTGGCGACATAGCCGCCGGAATCGTCGGCGAGCACCGTGGCGGTGGGGAAGGTCACAAGGGTCGCGGCGGGGAGGTCGTTGCCCGAGCTTTCGACCGTCACGCCGCTGGCGTCGAGCCGCGTCTCGCCGAACGCCTCGATGACCGAGGCCTCGACGGTCACGAGATCGCCCACCGAAACCGGCTCGGCGGACTCCACGAACACGCCTTCGGAGGAAAACGCATCGACGTCCACATCCGCATTCTCCTCCTGGATGAAGAAGCCGCCGAGATCGGGCAGGACCTGCGTCACGACGGCCTGAACGCGAACCGCCTCGCCCAGAAGGGGGCTCTGGTCGCCGGTGCTGATCTCGGTCTTGTTCGCCAGGTCGGTGCTGCCCTGGACCTCGTGGATCTTCACGTCGGCGAAGGGATCGCCACCGCCATCCCCGAGCGAGGGATTGACCGCGCCGAAGCTGTCCGTAACAGGCGTGGCGTCGAAAGAGCCCAGCGGCACCACCGTGCCGTCGGCGGCCACCGCTTCGGCACTGGGCGCCACGGCATCGTTGACGGCGTAAAGCACGCCCGTCTCGCGGTCACGGAAGATCAACTCCGGCTCGGCGCCGGTATAGGAGAAGTCGGTGCCGCCCAGTTCCGCGCCGATCAGGTTGGCCTCGTCGCCGGCCGAATCCGGCACGCCGATCGCGTCCAGCACGGTTCCCAGACGGGCCAGCGAGGCCGGGGTGTCGACCCGGACGACCTCATCTTCCACCGCGAAGGCGTCGTCGCCGGTCAGGATGTAGGTGAAGCTCGGGTTCTCGAGGTCCGGCACCTCCACTGTCAGCAGTCCGTTTTCGTCGAAAGTGCCCGAAACCGGGGCCACGCGGTCGATCCGCCCCGCGTCCGAGGAATCGGCCTCGACGCTGTAGAGCCGCCCCTCGAAGGCGGCGCCGGAGCTTCCCTTGATCTCGACGGTCTGTATCGCGGGGTCGGCGCCGTCCGGGTTGGGCTGGAACTCGTTGATCACCGGCGAAAGCGCGCCGTAGCCCTGCAGCGGGAACGGCGCCGCAGCCGAGTCGTTGGCGGTCTCGCCGTCCAGCGCGTTGGAGCCCGAGAACCTCCAGTCGGCCGGGTCGAACGTGGCTGACGGGCCGGTGCCGGGGGTGCGCGCCGCCCAGCCGTCCAGATGCTCCCAGGGCTCGCCGGTCCCGTCGGTGTCGGGCGCGCCGAACAGGTCGACGACCGCGCCGCCCTTGAACAGCTCGATCGCGTCGTCGCCGTTGATCTGCAGCGCCGACGAGGTGAAATCGGGCGCGAAGCCGAAGAACGTCGTGAACCCGGACGTTTCGGACGCCACGTAGATGTAGCTGCCGGCCGAGGCCGCACCCGCGGGGAATGTGAACTCCTCTCCATCGGTGCCGCCGCCGTTGTTGGCCGATCCCAGCCCGTAGACCGAAAGATCCGCGATATCCTCGCGGACATAGATCTCGACGGCCTTGGGCAGGCCCCCGCTCAGCGGCCCGTCGATCACCCCGGCGATGACAAGGCCCGACTCGGAGATGGCGTTGCTCGGCATGTGTTCCCCCTGACAGAATCGAAAATGCGATCGGCGCCCTCCACCGGTGGGCGACATCGGGAACGACGCCTAGCAGGGCTCTGTGAAGGTTTTTTGGAGCCGTTCGCAAAACGATGAAGCGCCCGGGGCGCCAACGTATCCGCGCCGGCAACATTGGCCGGAACCCGGATGGGCGCGCGCGCCAACCCGACGCCAACGCACGCGCGCCCCTCCCCTTGCAAGAAAGCGGTTGTCGCGTCCCGGCCCGACTCGCTACCCTGTGGCCGTCTCAGTCAGGTCTCCAGCCCCGGAGGGACGCAGGTGAACAAGAGCTTCCTCGTCGGTGCCGCCGTCGCCGTGGGCACGGTCATGCTGGTACCCGGCGTGGCCTCCGCGCTCGGCCGCGCCGGTCGTCCGCTGGTGCGCGCCGGCCTCAGAACCGGCGCCGTCGCCTATGACGAGTTCCGCAGGGCCGGCGCCGAGGCCTACGAACATGTCGAGGACATCGTCGCCGAGCTCCGCGAGGAGATGGCGGCCGAGCGCGCCGCCGCCGAGGCCGAGGCGGATGCGGCCGCCGACGCGGCCGATGCCCGATAGCGGCGCCCCGCCGGCACCCCCGGTGCGCCTCGTGCGCGCGCATCTGGCCGCGCGGCGCGCGCGGCTGCGCCCCGAGGCCGAGATCGGACGCACAGCCCTGGTCGAACTCGCGAACACCTTTGCCGGCATCGCCGGAATCGACCGCGTGCTCGCCCGGCCCTCGACCGGCAGCCTGATCGTCGAGACCCACCGCCCCGCCACCGAGGTGCTGGCCGAGATGGAGGCGTGCGACCTTGTGCGCCTCGTACCCGCCCCGCAGCCTCCGCCGTTGCGCCAGCAGGTGCAGACCGGCATCGCCAGGGCCGATTCCGGGCTCAAGAGCCGCACCGGCGAGGCGCTCGACCTGCGCACGGCGATCGGCCTCGCGCTCCTGGCGGCCGCGATCCTGCAACTGGCGCGCGGCCGGGTCGCCGGCCCGTTTACCACGCTCGCCCTCGCCGCGCTCTCGATGCTCGACAACGGCCGGGCGCGCTGACCGCGGATCAGCCGCCCCCGGCGCGGCACTCCCGGCCCGTCTTCTTCTTGGCCCATACACTCCGGGGGTCCGGGGGCAGCGCCCCCGGCGGGTCGCCTTGGCTGCGCCAAGGCGACACCCAGCGCGCGCACATCCGCTCAGGCTAGCCGCGCCGCAAGCGCCTCAACATCCTCCCATGGCGGGTTCAGCGCGTCGCGCCCGAACTGGCCGTAGCGCGCGAGGTCGCGGTAGAATCGCCCGCCCCGCACGCCCGGCAACTCCCACAATCCCATGCGCTCGGCGATCGCGCCGACGCGCAGATCGGTCGCCTCGCGCAGTCGGCGCGACAGCGCCGTATCCCCGGCCGCGCCCGACCCATAGGTCTCCACCTCGACAGTCACCGGCGTCTTGTCGCCCACGACATAGCTCAGTTGCACCTCGCATTCCCGCGCCAGCCCCGCCGCCACCAGGGCCCGGGCCGCCTGACGCGCGGCATAGACCGCGATCCGGTCGATCCGCGAGGGATCCTTGCCGCTCATGGCCGGGCCGCCGCGGCGGATGAAGCTGCCATAGGCATCGTCCGCGGCCTTCCGCCCCGTCAGCCCCGAATGCGCCTGCGGCCCGGCCGCCCCTCCGGCCGGGATCACCACCACGCGCGTTCCCGGCCCGATCCCCAGCGGGCCGCCCGCCAGCGCCGGGCCCACCACCGCGGCCAACACCTCTTCCGCCATCGCCTCGGCGCTCATCGGGGCCACGTGCCCAAGGCTCAGCGCGATCGCCTCCAGCGCCACGGGCCGGCGGTCCTCGAACCGCACGGCCACCTGCGCCTGCCCGTCGGGCGAGAGCCAGGGCAGCCGCCCCGCGCGCCGCGCCGCGTCGAGCCCCGACGCGATCCGGTGCGCGGCCTCTATCGGCAAGGGCATCGCCGTGTCGCTGCCCGCGCAGGCATAGCCGAAGGCGCTGACCATGTGCCGTGCCCGGCCCGCGGCCAGCGCCTCGGCGGCCAGGGCAGGCCCATGCGCGAGGTCGAGCATCACCGTCGGCGCGTCCCACGGTCCCGCGCCATCGGGCGCATAGCCCACCTCGGCGATCACCCGGCGGGTCAGCGCGGCAAGGTCCACCGGCGCCTCGGCCCCCGACCGGACCGAGAGGAACGTGACCCCGGTCGCCATCGCGCATTCGGCGATCACGCCGGCGCGCAGGCCGACGGCGAGATAGGCGTCGATCACCGCGTCGCTGATCTGGTCGCACAGCTTGTCGGGGTGGCCTTCTGTGACCGATTCCGACGTCATCACGAAGTTGCGCATGGGCGGACCTCCACGGTTTCGGGCACAAGCCGGACATCCTTCCGCGCCAGCACGATCGCCGAGGGCGCCGCAGCGGCGGCCAGCCCCACGCCCGCCGAAAGCGGGTCGAGCGGCGCGATCTTCAACAGCCGGCGCAGCGGCGGCAGGAAGAAGGGCAGGACCGCGGTCCCCGCCGAGGCGATGAGCGCGCCGTCCAGCATCCGGTTCTCCAGGAGCCGGCCGGTCCTGAGGTTGGCGATATCGCTGCGCTGGCAGGTCAGCGCGTAGAGCAACTGGCCGAGCGACAGCGCCAGGAAGGTCATCGCACGGGTCCGGGGACCGGGGCCGAAGCGGGCGAGGCCGACGAAATGCGATACCAGAGCGCTGGCGGAGATGGTGGCGCCGTCAAGCGCCATGCGCCGGAAATGCGCCTGCGGGATCACCGGCTCGTCGACCGCTCGCGGCGGGCGGTGCATCGCGTCGGGGTCCGGGTCGGCCAGCGCCAGGCCAAGCCCCGGCAGCACGTCGCTGACGAGGTTGATCCACAGCAGTTCCATCGGCGATTCCAGCTCGCCGGGGCCGTGGACGGCCTCGACGAGGCCCACGGCGATCTCCGACAGGTTCGTCGCGATCAGGAATTCCAGCGCCCGGCGGATGTTGCGGTAGACCGCGCGGCCTTGCGCGATGGCGTCGATCAGGGTTGTCAGTTCGTCGTCGCGGATCACTACGTTGGCCACGTCGCGGGCGAGGTCGGTGCCGCTGGCCCCCATCGCGATGCCGACATTGGCGGCCTTCAGGGCGGGGCCGTCGTTCACCCCGTCCCCGGTCATGCCCACCACCGCACCGCGGCTTTGCAGCGCCTGCACGATGGCGAGCTTCTGCGCCGCGCTCACCCGCGAGAACACATGGGCCTGCTGCGCGACGCCACCCAGCAGATCGGGGTTCATCGCGGCGATCTCGGGCGAGTCGATGATCCGCAGCGGCCCGCCCTGCGCCAGGTTCAGGTCGCGCGCGATGGCGGCGGCGGTGGCGGCCTGGTCGCCGGTGATCATCACGGTCTTGATGCCCGCGCGGTGCATTGCCGTGATGAAATCCGCGGCCCCTGCGCGCAGCGGGTCGACCATCGCCAGCAGCCCCAGCCAGCGCAGGTCCTGGGGCGTGCGGTCCTCGGGCGCGGCGTCCCCGGCGGCGAAGCCGAGCACGCGGGCGGGCCGCGCCGCCAAAAGGTCGTTCGCGGCCAGAATGCGGGCGCGCATGGCCGCGTCGAGCGGCGTGCCGTCCCACAGCGCCGCGCAGTGGCGCAGCACCGTTTCGGGCGCGCCCTTGACCAGCGTGCGCGGGCCCGCGCCGCCATGCAGGGTGACCATGAAGGGCCGCTCTGGCGTGCGCTCGATGAGCCGTTCCAGCGGCCGGGCGCGGCGCAGGGCGGCCACGTCGAGCCCCGCGCCCAGCGCGTGATCCAGCACCGCCCGCTCGGTGGCGGAGGACCCGGTCGCGCCGCCCGCCCCCGGCTCCGCCTCGCTGTTCAGCGCGGCCACCTCCAACAGCATGGCGCGCGCGCCGTCCACCTCGGGGTCGTCGGGCTGGGGTCCGGCGACCGCTTCGACCACCTCCAGCCGGTTGCGGGTCAGCGTCCCCGTCTTGTCCAGGCACAGCACCTGCAGCGCGCCCAGGCTTTCCACCGTGTCGATGCGGCGCACCAGGACGCCGCGCCTTTCCATCTTGCGCAGGCCCATCGACATCGTGGTCGTGGCCACCACCGGCAGCCCCTCGGGCACCGCCGCGACGGCCAGGGCAAGCGCGTCCTTCAGCATCATCGACAGGCCCATGCCACGCATCCAGCCGATGCCGAAAAACACCCCACAGGCCAGCATCGACAGCTTAACGAGCCCGGCCCCCAGCCGGTCGAGTTCTTCCTCGACCGGCGCGCGGGGCCGCGCCGCGGTTTCGCTCAGCCGCGCGATGCGGGCGGCCACCGTGCCCGGTCCGGTCGCGACGACAAGCGCGCGCCCCCGCCCCTCGGCGACCATCGTGCCGGAATAAAGCATCGTGGGCCGCGCCCCGAGCGGGGCGTCCGCAGCGACCCCGGCCGCGGCGCGCTTGGTCACCGGCCGCGTCTCGCCCGTCAGCGCGGATTCGTCGACCTTCAGGCGGTGGTCGGCGACCACGCGGGCGTCGGCCGGTATCACGCGCCCGGGCCGCACCACCAACACATCGCCCCGCACCAGATGCGCGGCGGGCAGCGCGTGCTCCCTGCCCCCGCGCAGCACGGTCACGGTCTCGCCCGAGCTGTCCATCAGCTTGCCGATGGAGGCTTCGGCCTGCCCCTCGGTGACGTAGCCGAAACCCGCGTTGACCATCACGACCGCAACGGTCGCCACCGCGTCGGCCACACCGCCGGTGGCCAGCGACACCACAGAGGAGCCGAGCAGCATTCCAACCGGCAGGCTTTCGAACTGCTCTGCGAAAAGCGACAGGGACGAGCGTTCCGAGACGCTCGGCACCCGGTTCTCGCCGCCGCGGCGCAGCCGCGCTGCGGCGGCGACGGGATCGAGGCCGGTCTCGGGGTCGGTCTCCACCGCGCGCGCGACATCGTCGGCGGCCATACGATGCCAATCGGACCCCTCGTCGATCGCCTGCGCCGCCGACGGGCGCGGGGCATCGCCGCTCCCGTCCAACCGGGTCGCGCGCAGGCCGGCCAGCACCGCCGCGCGCACCGTCTCGTCCGTTGCCGGCCCGGCCAGGTGCAGGATTACGCTTGCGGAGGCCGCCCGGCACTCGGCCCGCGCGACCACTGCGTGCCCCGTCAGAACATCCTGAAGCGCGCCCGCCCGCGCCACGCGACCGCGAATGGCCGGGCAGCGAAGGCGCACCCGTCCGCCGCGGGACCGGTGCACCAGCGTGACGGCCGTGGTCTGCCCTGCCAAATGTCTCGCTCCGCCTTCTCGCCAGAACGAGTGTCGCAGGGGCGCGCCGCGCTGTCCTTGACCGGCGTCAACGCGCGGTCCTCGCTGCCCTAGCGGCCCCGTGCCCTGCGTGTCGCCGCCGCGGCCAGCCACGCGCGCACCGACCCGGTATGGGCGCCGTGGACCTCGGCGCGGCCGAGGTCGATCTCGTTGTCGTATGCCGGATCGAAGGGGCGCGGGGCCTTGTCCCTCGCCCCTTTCAACCAGAGCCACGCCACGGCCCCATGCTCGTCGGTTTCCGCGATGACGATCTGTTCGGCCATATTCACCCCCGGTGCGGTACCGCTGCAAGTGTTAGGATATCTTAACACTGTCGGCCAAGTCCATGGCGCAGGCGCCGCAGGGGCGCCTGGCCCGTCAGGTGGTGCGGTGGATCTTGCGCACGGCGATCTGCCCGCTGCGCCGCACGATGTCCTTCAGCGTCGGATGGTCGAGATCGGTGGCCGGAAGGGCATTGTCCGGCGATGTGACCACCGCGATCACGAGAATATCATCGTTGGACCCCGAAAAGCGCAGGTCGACGGGCACCTGCACCGCACGCGGCGTGCGCGCGTCGACCTGGCTGCCGGGATGGAACAGCCCGACATGCTCAAGGTCGGAGGGCATCGACGGGGAATTGCCGCGCACGGTTTCGAGGATGGCGGTGCGCCATGCCGCATCGATGGACACCGCCCCCAGATCACCGGCCGGCGCGTTCTTGTGCAGGAACACGTTCACGTCGACCTGGCCGCCGGGCACCGGCGTCGTGTGCCGGTGATGGACCATCACATAGGCTTCGTGCAGCGCCTTGGAGAACGCGGCCGGCTTGGCGATCGTGTGCAGGTCCGCCTCGTTCGGGGGATCGGTCTCGGTCCAGTCGCCGATGTTCAGAACCACGATATCCGGGCTCGAATGGTAGTTGACCGGCGCGTTCGTGAGCGGATCGGTGGGCGCAGCCGGCAGGACAAGTCGGCCGGTGTCATGGAGCAGCGACCGGATGAAGGTGCGCCCGACCGAGGCCGGCACCGCCGAGATGTCGCGCTCCCACACGCCGCGGGCGTTCAGCGCCGCGCGCAGATAGGTCCCGCCCGCGCTCTGCGAGACGGTCAGGTCCTCGACCTTGGTCTGCGGCAACCCCTCCATCGCCGGTTTCCAGGTCCAGGCCGGGTGTTCGCCACTGCGGTCGATGCGGCCCTGCCACACGCCGATCCGGTTGCCGACATAGACGATGGCCCGCGCATCGGGGTCGACCACCACCGCATGCGCCCCCGCCGCAGAGCCACCGGTGCCCGCCGTCGCGTTCAGCGGCGCATTGCGCAGCCCGGTGGGATACCAGCGACCGTGCCCGTCATACCACCACAGCGTGTCGAAGACCGGATCGCTGGAAAAGCCGCCATCGCTTTGCGACCGGATCTGCCCGGTGGTCGAGACATAGAAGGTCTCGCGCCCGCTGTCGGAATTATCGTGCAGGGCGATGTCGGTCCAGGCGCTCTGGTAGGGCCTGGGAAGGTAGGGCAGGAACGGGTTGGGGACGTTGTCAGCCAGCTTCTTGCTCTTCGGCCGTTCTTGCCCGGAGTCGTCGCTGACCACCGAGGCGGCCATGGAACTCCAGCCCGAGGCGGTGGCGAAGCGGAAGACCCGCACCGTCCGGGCACACAGCACCGCGATCGCCATCCCGTCATAATCGGCCGGATCGCCCCCCTGCAGCACCTCGATGACGTGCACCGGGTCGGACGACCCGCCCTCGGTCAGCTGGTCCTGCGTGGCGTCGCTGCCCCCGGTATAGGGATCGCTGCCGCTGGGCACGGTGACCCAGTCCATGGTCGTGCTGGTATCCGGGTTCCAGTTCGACGAGAACCAGACGCGGTCGGTGCCGATGAACACCCGCGCATTGTCCGGGTCGTCGGTCGGCGCCACGGTGCCGGTTGAATAGAATGAGGCGCGGCCGTTCTCGGCGGTCTCGCTGGCGCCGCTGGCGCCGCGGCCGCTGCGGAACACGGGGCCGTGGGGGCGCGTCGCGGACGGGTCGAAGCGCCAGGAGCCACGGATATACTGCATCACGCTCAGATGCGCGCGCGTGGGGTGGAACATGCAGCCGCCGCCGTCGCCCTTGCGCTGCAATTCCCAGACCGTGTCGCCGATCCGCTGGATCGCGCCGTTGTCCTGGGTGCCGCACAGCACCGGCCCGTCGAATTCGGGATGCGCGGCGACATAGCCGGTCTGGGCCGTCGCAAGACCGGAATTGTGCGACTTCGCGGTTCCGCCCTGGCGGCTGAACACGCCCCCGTCGCAGCCCACCCAGAGCGTCGCCCCCGCATGGCGCAGGATATGCACGTCGGCGTGGATGCCCTCGCCCACCCAGGTCCGATCCTTGTCCGGCCCGTTCGGCGGGTTGTCCGTCTCCTGGTTCGCGTCCTGGAAATCCGTGGTCAGGTTCCCGGCCGCGGTGGTGATCGTCAGGTCGAAGATCGCCGCGTTGCCCGACTCCACCGAACCGCCGACCGTCACCACGTCGTCGCTGCCCACCTGGCGCACCGCGATGGTCTGATCGTAGTTCGACTGGTCGTTCACGTCGCTCGCGATGATCAGGTTGCCGCCGCTGCGGGTCACACTGTTGACGAAGAGCCCGACGGGCACGTTGCGCACGTGACGAACCGCCGGCGACGCGCCCGAGACGTCGATGTGCCACAGATGGGCGTGCCCCTTGTTGTTGCCGGGGTCGACCGGGCTTGCCCGCTTGCCCAGCACGTAAAGGCGCGTGGTGTCGTGGGCGACCTCGCCGAGGCTCAGCCGCCTGCCCCACTCCCGCGCACCCGTGGGGTCGAGATCCGGCAGCGTGATGTGCTGAAAGTCGCCGAGGTTGCCGCTCGGCGACCAGTAGACGCCGTTCTCGCTGTCGGTGTCGCCCCCCATCAGGGTCACGAACAGGCCGCGGTCGGTCCAGACCGCGTCGGTGCATTGCGCGTGCCGGTAATCCCCGAAATCCCGGCCGCTGAAGTCGATCCGCGTCCAATCGCTGTCCTCGGCAAAGCTGCCGCTGCGGTGCCACAGGCCCGTCGTCGTCGCCGCCACGAACCGCCCGTCGCCATTGGCCGACGGGGTCACCGAAGGGTCGCGGGCAAGCCGGTAGATGCCCGCCCCCGACAGGTTGCGCCCCTCGCGCACCCAGGGGTTCATCCCCGGATTGTCCAGCGCGTTGGTGATGGTGCCGTCCAGCCGCAGAACGCCCACGCCGGCGAGTTTGGCGCCGGGATACGCGCGGATGCCCGGCCGCGGCTCGCCCGTCCCGACATAGACCACGTCCTTGTCGGGGTCGTCGGACCCGCCGGTCCGGCCGAACTCCACGAGCAGCGCCCCGCTTGTCAGCGAGATGTCCGACCGTTCCGCCGTGGGGGCCAGCCCCCAGGCGCCTACCGGGGACCATGTCGCGGCGCGGTCCTCGGAATACCAGATCCCGCCATTGGCCGTGGCGACGTAGATTCGATCGCCGTTCGGACTGATTCGGATGTCGCGCACGCGCCCCGACACGACCGGGTCACCCGTGGCCTGCCCATTGATCAGGATCGAGGGGCCAAGCGGCATCCACAGCCGCTCTTCCTCGAAATTCGCGTTGATCACCTCGTCCAGCAGGTCGAGATCGCCGACCAGGCCGGGGGGAAGGCTCGGCCCTTCATGGACGAGACCGTATTCCTCCCGGTCCACCAGCCGGTCCTCCGACGACGTGAACTCGCCCGGCCATTCGTAGCGTGCCATCAGCCCCCCTCCCCGCCGTCGTCGCCCTTGCCCGGTGCGATGCGGATATAGCCCTCTTCGACGCGCACCCGCCCGCTGGGCAGGATCGCGGCCTGGGTGGCCGACAGGATCGGGTCGTCGCGCCAGGTGACGGGCGAGCCGCGCCGCGTCCAGCTCTGGTTCGCTCCGAAGGCGGCGATCTTGGGCAGGCGCACCTTGTCGGGGTCGATCAGCACCGGTCCGACCCGCGCCGACGGCGCGATCCGGCCCAGTCCCGGCGCGACCCAGTCCTGCAAGAGTTCCAGCCCCTTGCGCGGCAGGAATCCCGTGGTGGCATGGACGCGGGCTGCCGGATGCATCAGCAGGGTCAGCCGCACCCGCTGGCCGGAATGCACCGACAGCGGATCTGCCCCGGTGATGTAGGGGCAGTCGAGCGGGCTGGGCGCGGGCAGGAAATCGCTGCCGAGTTGCCCGGCGATGGCCCCAAGCAGCGCCCGGTAGCCCAGCCCCGGCGCGTTGACGCGCACCGCCTGCACCACCTCCTTTTCGATAAGGTGCAGGCGCGTGAAATCGCCCCCGAGGAAGAAGCCGTAAAGCCCGTCATGCCCCTTGGCGAACTCCCCGAGCCGCACCTGGAAGGCGCGCGACTTGACCGCGTCATAGACCCCCTCGCGCACCAGATGGTCGCGGATCGCTTCGGCCTCGCCGCCGAAGGCACCGGTTTTCGCCAGATCCTCCGGGATGTCGAGCCACAGGCGGGTTTCGACCAGCGCCACGGGCCGGCCGACCAGCCCCGCGATGGTCGCCCCCGACGAGGCGAGCGAGCTGTCCACGCCCCACATCGTGGTGTCGACCGCGCGCAGGAAAGCGCTGAGCGGACTTTCCAGTTCCGCGGTCTCGGGGACGTTCCGCTGGGCGATGTCGGCGTCGATCATGCCCTTGGCGACGAGGCCCGCCAAACGCGCATGCGCGGGCAAACCGTCGGTGGGCGAGGTGGCCGCCGGCCCGTCGCGGCCGACCCCGCCTTCCCAGACCAGCCCGCCGGTGACGGGGTCGTGCAGCACCTCGCCGAGCGGCGTGCCGTCGCGGTCGAAGAACTCCACCGACTCGTCGATGAAGTCGGGCAGCAGGTAGCCAGCGACCGGGTTGACCGTGTTGACCGGCGTCGCCTGGTCGAGCCGCGCCTCGCGCGGCCGGGCCGAGGTATCGGCCGGGTCGACGAAGCGCCACATCAGCCGCGCCGGCAGCGAAAGCCGCGGCGGCATCGCGAGGGCGCGATTGCCGTCGGCGTCCTTCGCCTCCAGGGCAGCGGGCAGCGCGATCCGGTCCAGCGGCGGGTCGCGATAGCGCCCGAACGTGTCGACGACGCGCGCCCGCGTCAGTCGCAGCCTTCCGCTGGCGATCAGGCGCGGCAGGCCGAGCTTGCGCAACGCCTCCGCCACGGTTTCGGGCACCGGCAGGATCTGGCCGTCCGGCCCGGTGTCGAGCGCCAGCCACAAATCGTCGATCCGGTCGAGCGTGACCGAACCCAGGTCGGCCCGCTTCAGGAAGTCTGACAGGTCCGCCAGCGTGTCCTGATGCGAATCGCCGATCTCGCCGCCCTCGGCCTCGTCGCGGGCGGCTTCTTCCTTCAGATAGGTGTCGATCACACTCTGATAGGTGCGCGCGAGACCCGATGTGATCGGGCTGCGCCCCCGCAACGTCAGCGCCCCGCCCCGCACGTCGGACGCGCCCTCGAAATCGATCCGGCCAAGCGTCCAGCCTGCGAGGTCGTCGCCGGGCTCCAGCGCCACTTCCCATTCCAGCCAGACCGGCGCCCAGGGTTGGGCCCAATTGGTGATCGCGACCGGGCTGGGGTCGCGCCCGTCCAGCAGCGAGAACCGGCGCAACTCGTCGCTGATCTCGGCGCGCGCCACCGACGAGACGCTCTCGCCCCCGGGCACGACGCTGGCCATCCCGTCATAGACCCCGTCGGCCGAGACGCGCAGCGCGACCTCGCCCCGTAGGCGGTTCTGCGCGGGGCCCGCCTCGGCCTCGGGCAGGGTCATCCCGATCGCGTCATAGCACCAGGGCAGCAGGTAGGAATCGTAGAACATCGCGTTGCGCACCAGCAGGTCGGCCGCGCGCGGCACCTGCGCATGGCTGATCTCGGGCACGTAGTCGAAGGCGTTGAGCCGCTCGCCAAGGGTGTTTGCGATCTCGTTGCTCCAGCGGCAGATCAGCCGCCCGTCCTCGTCGAACCGGCCGTCGCCGAGGAACCGATTGGGCTTGCCATAGTCGCGCAGCCCGATCACCGGCGGCGTGGCCCGGTGATAGCGCGGTCCGGGCCGGACCACGGTGCGGATCTGCGGCCCCGCGGGCAGCACGCGCCCCTTCTCGCGCAGCACGACCTCCTGAATCGTCTCGCGAAGCTCGTCGACGCTTGCCTTGTGCGCCGTGCCCCGCCCGGCCCCGGTCCAGATCACGTCCGCCCTGGGCGGTTTGCCGGACTCCGCCTCGGCCTGCTTGGTGCGCAGGGGGCGGCCCGCGCGCAGGTCCGAGGCCTTGCGCTCGACGATGACTTCCTCGATCCGCTCGGGGCCCTTGAAAGTCTCGAACCCGTCGGCATGCTCGGCCTCGTCCAGCCCCACCACGCCATCGCGGCTGTCGAGCTGCATGATCGAGGAGTTGGCCACCGCCGTGATCAGGCTTTCGAAATACTCGCGCCGGGCGCGGCCGGTGACGTTCATCCCGCGCGAGGCCTGGGCCGCCACGAGCCGTTCCAGGGTGGGCGCCAGAGACACCCCGATCTGCCGCTCGCGCGGCGCAAGATCCCAGGCCACGCGGCCCGCCACCGGCACGCCGAAGGCGTAGCCCTCCATCACCGTTTCATAAAGCTCGCGCAGCGGCGCGATCACGACGTCATCGAAGGCATATTCGGCAAAGCCGGTCGCCAGCGCCGCCTGCGAGGCACCGAGCTTGAACTCGGTCTGCAGGTCGACCCGCCGCGCGCCGCCGGAGGCACGCTCGGCCCGCTCGACGATCCCGGTCGCCGGAGAGGTCGCGAGCGGCCCGTGGGAAATGACCGGGGCCGGCGTCGCCACCCAGTCGTAGCCGGCGATACGCGTGCCCGCGCCATGCGCCGAATAAACGCCCGAAAGCGGATCGTTGCCGCGCCTCGACCACCAGCCGACCACCACGTAGCTGGCCACCGGATTGGTCAGCGCCTGCGGGTCTACGTCGTCGAGATCATCGTGGAAGGCAAATCGGTTCAGCGCCGCGTCGTAGGAGGCCGACCAGTTGGGCGAGCCGCCGACCATGCCGTCCAGCCGGTCCGCGGGCAGGTCGATCCCCTGCGCGGTGGCGTCCCCGCCCGGATAGTCGGCCAGGTCGTAGACGCACCCCTTCTCCGCCTCGATCACCCAGGCCCGCTGATCGAGCTGCCGCGCGCCCTTTCGCCCGGTCATGCGCACCACCAGCCAGCGGTCGGGCAGCGCCGGCAGATCGAGCGGCGCGGCATCGTCCACCATCTCGCCCCTGAGCAGCGCATCGGGAATCGCCCAGTGCAAATGCACCCCCTCCGCCCGCGCCCGCGGCGTGGTGAAGGGCGGCACCGGGTCCGCGTCCTCGCCCAGTTCCAGCGGCAGCCGCACATAGGTTTCGCGGTGGTTGCGCGGCACGTAGAGCGCCTGAAGATCGACCGGCACGACAAGCGCCGGGCGCGGCGGGGACTGCGGCACCGGGAACAGCAGGTCCGGGGTCAGCACCTTCGCACCGACCCCGGTAGCCAGCTTCCAGTTGGAACTGGCCAGTATCTTGTCCATCACCTCGATATCGATGCGGTCCGCCATCGCCTAGCCCTCCGACAGCTTGCGGGTCAGCGCTGCCGTGTAGGTTTCGGACAGATTGCCCAGGGTGGGCCTGAACGTGTCGTTCTGCACGGCCGCGTCGCCCGCGTCCTGGGCGAAGACCTGGCGGTAGGGAAAGCGGATCATCTGCATCGCGAATTCCGCCCCGTCCACGCGGTCGCCGCTCGTCATGCCCGTGCCGGTGGCGTCTAGGAAGGCGCGCGCGGTGTTGGACAGGTCCAGCACCCCCGGCGCGCCCGACCGGAAGCGCACCGGGATCTGCTCGGCATCACCGGGCAGGGGCACCTCGGTGCCGTCTGCCGTCACGTATTCGGCCGAGCGCACGTTGCGCGCCGGCACCTCGGCCTGGACCCGCCCGCCGGGACGTTCATCCAGCCAGACGCCGAACTGCACGCCCTGGCGCGGCTCCTCGATATGCAGGACCTTGGGGATGCCGTCGAACAGCGCCAGCAGAACCGCGGGCGCCAGCCGTTCCAGCCGCAACAGCTTGATCCGGCTGCGATGGGACTCGGGCACGATTTCCGCGTCGTTCGCGGCCGGTTCGTCGCGATAGGCGCGCACATGCATCCCCGGCCAGCCCGCCACCGCGGCCGAGCGCATCAGGAACCCGGTCACGACCCCGGCCGTGCCGCCCAGCACCGGCTCGCCGCCGGGCGAGCGCACCCGCCGCTCGGCCGCGTCGATCTCCTTCTCGATGCGGGGATAGAGCTTTTCCAGCTGCGCCCGTTCGATCGTGTTCGCCGTGCCGACGCTGAGCGCGCCTTGGACCAGTGCGTCGGTCCAGGCGCGGTCGAGGTAGAAGAACCGGATCGATTCATGCGGCAGAATCTCCGTATCCGGGACGAGGTTGTTGAAGGGCACGCCCTCCAGCATCCGCAACCGCGCGAGGAAGCGCTGGATGTCCTCGGGCGTGATCGTGGCGTCACCCGTGGACCCCGTGTCGCCGAGAAGAGCCCCCTCTTCAAGGGCTTGCACCAGAACGCCGTAGGTCAACGCCGAGGAAAGGGCCATGTCTATCTCCCGTCGAACCGGTCCTTGACGAAAGCGTCGAGGCTCTCGAATTCGGTGATGTTCTCCAGCGCCTCGGCGCTGATATCGCGGCTTCCGACGGCGGTTTCGGCCAGGCCGCGCAACCCGGCATCGAGCGTCGCGTCGAGCTTTCCGGAGACCGAGTCGTCGAGGCCGAGTTCGTGATCGCTGACCAGCCCCGGCTGCGCGGCCTGCAAGGCGCCCAGCGCGCGCGGATCGTCGGGGGCGGCCAGGACCCGCTCCAGCACGCGGGCCTCGATTCCCAGTCCGTCCGACAGGATCGCGGTCAGGTTGCCCTGGAGTTCCGGCGCGGCGACGCCGGGATCGGCGATCACCCGCGGGCCGCAGATCGCGCCGCCCCGGGCGCCGTCGAGTTCGCGGATCAGGCCTCCCTCCAGAAGCCGCGCGATCTCGCCGCGTTCCAGCGCTTCCAGCACCCGCTCGATGTCGCGCGGGCCCAGCAGGTTCTCGATCAGCCCCATGCGATCGACCACCGCGACCCGCCGGTTCGCCTGCGCCCGTGCCGCGCCGAACCGTTCGTTCCGCCAGCGCAGCATCGAGGCCACAAAGGAAGGTTGCGACATCGCCAGAAGCCGCCCGGTCTCGAACGCGACGGCCAGCGACACGTCCTCGCGCCCGTCAGGGGTCATCATCCGCAGATGGTCGCTGACATGGGCCAGCACCGGGAAGGGCTCGTCCTCGGCCAGCGGGTTGCGGAGCAACTGGTGCGGCGAGAACGGGCCGCGATACCAGGCGTTGCCGGTCTCGCCGGTACGGGTAAGGTGCGGCAGTCCGACATGGCCCGTCTCGGCGATCTCCAGCGGCAGTTTCGCGACCGGGGCCCCGCCCGAATCCGTCGCGTCCTCGTCGAGCGGCTCGGTGCAGGGCGGCAGCGACCGCTCGTATCCGCCCTCGGTCTTGGTGCCGAGGAGCCCGACATCCAGACACTCCATCAGCGACTGGAAACTGCCCGCACCCGCGCAGGTGAACCGCCAGGAGGTCAGCACCGGAAAGCGGTAGACCGGCTCCGTCACCACGGCCTCGACCGGGAAATCGAAGCCGCCGAACACGCTGTCGACCTTGAAGCTCTGCCGCGCGGCGCCGGCCTCGGCGCGCGCGGCGATGGTGGAGAAATCGCCCTCCAGGAATTCCTCGGCGCTCAGCGTGCCGAGCCGGGTGAGACCCTCGCCGGTCATGCCTGCGCGGTCGACCAGCGCGCCCTCGTGGAACACCACCTCGCCGCGCCGCACCGCCTCGGTCATCGCGGCGGTGTCGGAGGTGTCCAGCAGGCGCGGCTCGCCGCTGGCGGTGATCGGCACCGCCGCGCCGCTTGTCGCCGAGGTCGACAACAGCATCGCGGTTTCGCTGATATAGATGTCGGCCAATTCGAAGAACAGCCGCGGCGGCGCCTTGGGCGGCAGCAGGTCGAGCTGCCCTTCGAGGTTGATCAGGCAGCAGGTATAGGCCTTGGGCTTGCAGTTGACCTTGTCGTATTGCGGCATCCGGTTGGCGATCACGACGGCCAGGAATCCGTCGTCGTCGCCCATCGCGGCCTCGGTATCGTCGAGATTGACCTCGCGGACATTGGTCAGCAGGCTCAGATCCTCGACGGTGGGAAACACCTTGTCGACGGTCGATTTCGGCACCGACAGGTAGCTGGCCTTCTGCGCGTCGACCGGGCCGGTCAGGCTGCGGCCGGGCGTGATGCAGTCCTGCCAGTCCTGGTCGTGGACGACCTGGCCCTCGCCCTCCGCGATCACGACCAGCGCCAGCCAGGGCGTGTGATCGGCGGTCACCTGGCGGCTGGTGACGGTGCCGCTCCCGTCGCGTTCCTCGAACACCGTGGCGTCGGGGGCGGCCTTACGGTCCCAGGGCAGCGTCTTCTTCCGCAGCACGATCTGCGGCAGCCGCGCCTCGTACGACCCCTCGGAATTGGCCGGCGGAAAGACCATGAGCGCGTGGTCGGGCGGCAGTTTCAGGCGCGGGGCGGTGACGTTGAAATGCAGCGCCTGGTCGGCGACCGGCTTGGACGACTCGTCGTCGACATCGATGTCGAACTCGGCGGTCAGTTCGTATTCCCCAGCCGACAGCGGCGGGATGATGGCGTCGTAGAGGAAGAATTTTCCGCGTGCGACCATATGCGTGCTACTCCACAGGCTCGGGGTCCAGATCCGCGGGCGCGGTCCAGACGGCGGTCACGGGCTCGGACTTGGCCCCGGCAATGCTTTCCAGGTCGAGCGAGAGGCTTTCGTTGACGATCCGCGTGACCAGCCGCCCGGCCTCCATGCGCGCCGCGATCACGCCGGCCAGACGGCCGGCAACCAGGCCGCCGATATGCAGGACAAAGTCCGCCTCGCCGGCCCCGGCCAGCGGGAACACGACCAGCGTCTTGCCGTCATGGGGGACCAGCAGCGGGTCGGTAGCGGCGGGCTCGGCCCCCTCGAAACTGGCGGCGAGGCGGGCGAGGTCGGCCTCGGTCACGCGGCCTTCCAGGACGACCGCCACCGCCTGCGCGCCCGCGTCGAAGCGGGTCTCGATCAGGCGGGACTGCTCGACCAGGCGCGCGGCCCCGATCCAGCCGCAGCCGGCCCTCGCCCCGCCGCGGCTGCGGCTCGCGCCCTCGGCACGGAGGAACCCGCCGCGGCAGCGGGCGAGCGACTGACCCAGATAGGCGACCTCGGAGGTTGCCAGCCAGCCCGCGGCCTCGGCGCCCTCGGGCTCCTGCCCCGCGATCACGGCGAAGCCATGCGCCGCGCGCGGCAGGGTGATCCGCCCCGTGGCCGGGAAGCGATTCATGCGCACCCCGCCATCGGCGCCCAGCACCACCAGCCGTGCCGCGCCCCGGATCTCGACCTCGCCCGAGGTGGCGAAGCGGGGCGAGGCGTCGGCGGTGGGCAGGTCGGTCACGGCGATCTCGCCCGGCGTCAGGGCCCGCGGCGCCGGAGCCCCGCGGCGGCGGCGGGTGCCGCGCGTGAGCATGGTTTCGACACCGTTGAGCGTGTCGCGCTCGGCCCTCGGGCTGCGTCCCGCGCCGACCGAGATCGGGGCGCGCGCCGCGTGGGTCTGCGGCTGGGCGGTGCGCGCGACCAGCGTGCCACCGGCGACCGGCGGGTCGATCTCGGCGCGCAGCAGCGCGGCCGAGGCCGCCTTGCGTTCGGCCAGCACGGAGTCGAGACGCGGCGGCGCCACGCGCTTGAGCTTGCCCGCCGCCGCGTCCGTGACCGTGGTCCGGGCCTCGGCGACCGCGTCCGCCACCCGCACCGGCTGGGCGATCAGGCCGCGCAGCTTCGCCGCGCCGAAGGACACGCGGCCGGGCGCGGGCGTGGTCAGGTCCAGTACGGACTTGCGGCCCGGTGCGGCGCTGCCGACGATCCGCTCGGACAACAGGCCCACCCGCATCGGCACCGCGCGTTCGCGCAGCCAGGACCGGCGCTGGGTGGCGCTGCGGTCGACCCGATGCCAATCGGTGGCGATCTGCGGCATGCGCTCGGCGGTGATCGTCCTGAGGATCGCGCGCTGGTCCTGCGCCTCGCGCACCAGGCGCGCGCGCAGGGTGCCCGCAGCCTTCAACGGCAGCGGCTTGCGCTGCTTGCCCGGTTCGACCTGGTGGAACGACACGCCGCCGGTGCTGGCGTCCGGGATCTTGTCGCGCGGGTCGGCCTTGAACTCCAGGTGCACGCCCTCGGTCGCGGTGATGACCTTGCCCTTGGGCACGGCCTTGCCGTCGACCTTGCCGGGCAGGCCCCAGACCCCCATCGGGAAGCGGCCGGTGCCGCGGGCGGTGATGACGATCACGTGGTCCGGCCGCGAGGTCAGCAGATCGGTGGCGCCGTCCCCCTTGCGCCGCAGCTTCAGCGTCAGCGTCGTCTGGTCGATGGTCCGCCCGCAGGGCGCGATGCCGAGCGTCTTGGACGGCGCGGGCGTGGTGACCGCGTGACCGGAATCCTCGCGCAGGATGCGGCCGATGGGGATGGTGCTGGTCAGCGACAGCTCGAACTCGGCCAGCACGTCGAACGGATGCGCCGCGGTGCCGTCGGCGGTGCCTGCCTCCTCCGACCCGTTGCTGGACGGCGGCAGCGCGCCCTTGCCCGCGATGCCGCTCAGCGAGCGCGCCTTGTTGCCCGGCGCGAGTTCGAGGTATTTCTTGGCGAAATCGGTCCAGGAGATGTAGTTGAACCCCGGATCGCCGCTGTTGCCAAAGCGCACGGTGATGTCGATGGGTCCGACCTCGATCCGCGCCTTGCCGTGGAACTCGGGGCCCCGCACCTCGATATAGGCCCCCAGCGAGAAGCCGAGCTTGATCGTGCCGAACCAGGTGTCGATGCGGATGCCGGCGGAGACGCGGGCATGGGCGTCGGCCTCGTAGCGGAACGGGTCGAAATAGACGATGGCGTTGCCGCCATAGCTCAGATGCGCATAGGCCGGGCCGAACCGCGCGCTCGCCTCGAACTGGCCGCCGGCCATGATCGCCTCGGAGGTGAGGGCGAAATAGCATTCCGACTTGATGACGATGTTGTTCGATACCGACCAGTTGAAGCCGAGCCGGGGCACCACCGGATAGCCGTCGCGGTGGAAATTGGGGTGGTAGCCGCCCATCGTCAGCACGAATTCCCCGGCCTTGTCGCCCTTGAACCAGCTGACATAGGCGAAGCCGCCGGTCAGCCGCGCACTGGAATGCAGCAGCCACGAGTTGGAGGTCAGCTGCGCCTGCACCCAGATCACGCCTTCCTCGGTCGAGAAGCGCGCGATCAGGCCAAGCTCGATGGAGACCAGCGCCGCCTCGGGCCGCGGCAGGGCCATGCGCGCAAGGCCGAAGATCGACAGCTCGAACCCCTCGCCGAATTCAAGCGCGACGACGGCGATCCCGTCGACCAGCGCGAAGGAGGTGAAGCTGATGCCCGCGGCGAACCAGAAGCGCCCCTTGTCGGGCGGGAACGTATCCCTGATTTCCCCCATGTATTCCATCAGCCCGCCCGGCGGGTCGAAGGACGGGTCGAGCGCGGCGATCATCACGAAATCGTCGAAGTCGTCCATGTCGTCGGGCGGCACCACGTCGCGGTTGATGCCGAACCCGCCGCCGATGCCGGTGAGGAAGAAGGCCGGCGGCCCGCCGATGGGGCCAAGCACCGCGCCGAAGGCGAAGAAGGCCGAGAAGCGGCCGTCGGACCGGGTGACCGAGGCATAGCCGCCGAAGATCGACAGCCCGTAGGTCGCGAAGCGCGCCGTCAGCATGCCGATATACTCGACGCTGTCGTCCTCGCCGAACTTGCGCAGGCCGCCCGCGAGGCTGACGCCCGACAGGTCGGCCGACACCGCCAGCCCGGCCAGGTCCACCGCCCAGTCGGAGGGATCGAAGATGCTGGTGCCGGGTCCGACGCTGTGGCGCAGTTCCAGGTCGTCGACCGCCGCTTCCAGCCCCGCGATCGACACATTGCCGTCGAACAGGACCGAGATCGACTGCATGGTGTCGTTCTGGACCTGGGTGCCGAGGCCGATCTGGTCGATATAGATCGGGCCGAACTGGCTGCGGATCGGCAGCCACCACGGCCCCTCGCCCTCGCCCGCGACGAAACGGAACGCGATGTCGCCCCCGTCGGCCGCGGGCCGGGTCTGGATCGAAAGCGCCGGGCTGAAGGCCGGGGCGAGCGTGGCATCGCCCTCGTTCGTTTCGGCCAGCATCCCCTGGGCGATGGGATTGCCGCCCTCGGCGCCGCCCACCGCGACCGCGATCTCCGACAGTTGCACCTGAACGCCGCCCAGCGCCTCGGCCCCGCCGAGGCTCGCATAGGTGTGGAACGCGACCGACCCCAAAGCGATCGGGCTGTCCAGAAGGGGCGCGTTGTTGCGGCCGAGGCGCAGGCCCACGCCGTTCACCCCGAGCGTGGGGTCGAACGCGAACGAGCCCGCATCGCGCCGCAGGAGCCCGACGCTGAGCCCGGCGGGCGGGGTGTCGATGATCCAGCGGTTGTCGTTCTCGATCCACAGCTTGATATCGCCGTCGACGACGGCCAGCCGGTTCGCCAAGCTCACCGACAGCCCGATGGACCCGCCCGAATCGGTCAGGCTGATCGTGACTTCGCCGCCGATAGTGACCGAGGGACCGGCAAGAGCGAGCTTCTCGAGAAGAGTATAGACCCGCTCCAGCTTGCTTTGCGCGAACTGGGTCGGGCTTTCGCCCGGTCGGGGAACGACCCGGAAGAGTTCGGGATCGAGCCCCCCGGAGGACGTCAGCACCACGTCGGCCATCAGGTCACCGATCTCGGAGCCGCCCACGCGGTGCTTCAGAAGATCGTCGACCTCTTCGATATCCAGGATGAAGCCACCCAGAAGGTCGATGGCCATGTGCATGAGGCCGGCGGCGACCTCGGCCGGGGTGTCGCCGCCGAAGCCCATCTCGACCGTGCCCGCGTCGAAACGGTAGCGCAGCACCAGCGCATCGGTATTGGCCGCGTCCACGGCAAGCCCGGCCTCGATCTGCGCGGCCGGCGCGGCACTGCCGACGTCCAGCGCCAGCACCGGGCGCAGGCTGATCGCATCGGCCACCGGCACCTCGGCGGGCCCGAGCGCAGCCTGCAGCCGCGACAGCCCGGCCGCGTCGAAGGCCAGCGTCGCGCTGGCCTCGCCAACGAAGGGCAGCCCGACAAGGCTCGCTCCGATCCCGACCGTGAAGGGGCCGCTGGTCAGGCCCAAGGTGATCGTCGATCCCGTGGTGCCCGCATCGGCCACGCTGACCTCGACCCCGCCCGCGGTCGGCGTCACCGTGATCCCGGCGGGCAACGCCGGGCCGAGCCGGGAAAGCCCGGTGCCGAGCAACTGTGGCCAGCGCGCCTGCAACTGGCCGGCCGGGTCGCTCGCCCAGGCGCTGAGCGCGGCGCCGTCGAAACTGCCGCCCGTGCGCAATTGCAGCGCATCGCCGATATCGGCCAGCAGGTTGCCCGCGTCCGACCCGGTATCGACGATGGCATCGAGCGCGGGCGGCAGCGCCGCGGTCACGCCCGCGGTGGCGAGTTGGGCGATCCCGGCGCTGTCGGGGAAGATCTCCAGGTCCGCGCCGGTCTGCGGGCGCAGGAACAGCCGCGCGGCGCTGCCCTGCACCTCCAGATGGACCGCCCGGCGATCGGCCGCGCCACCGGGCAACCCGACATGGACGGCGATGGCGGGCTCGACCCCGCCCGAGGCCGGGAAGCGCAGCCCGAAGGCGCCGCCGAAATCGACATCCGCCCCGGTCATGAAAGCCGCCGGGTCGAGCGCGAGGTCCAGGACCAGCCCGCCGGAGTTCCGGGCGCGCAGCGCGATCCCGGCCTCGATCTGCCACACGCCCGACGCCCCCGAAAGACCGACGAAGGGGCGCAGCGCGTCCATCACGGCGATCACCCGGTCGGCCCGGATCACGCCGCCGGACGTGCCCAAGACGGTGTCGCGTTTCAGCCAAAGCGCGGGATTGGCGAACATCAGCGTCGGGATGCGCACCCGCGCGCCGTCCAAAAGGTCGAAGGCCGCCAGCGCCGGGTCCAGCACGAGCTTGGCATTTGCATCGGCCGCGCGCACGCCGTCGAGCATGCGGGACAGCGCCGTCGCCGCCATCGCGGGCAGCAGCGGCTTGCCCAGCTTCTGGATATCGGGCGCGGGGTAGAGCGGCAGGCGCGCCGGCAAGCCGCCCAGTGCCTCGGCATCTTCGCTAGCGAAATTGAGCGCCGCCGCGAAGGGCGAGAACGTGACGGCCAGATGGGTTTCGCCGACGGCCCCCAGCCGCAGCGACCCGCCCGCCGTGCCGCTGGCCGAGAGGGTGCCCGTCAGCGCCCAATCGGTGAAGATGGGGGCGCCGGTGGCCCCGCCCGCAGTCACCGAAAGCGACCGCGTGGCCGAATCGTAGCTGACGCCCGCCTGGGCGCCTGCGACCCCGTTGATCACCGCGACGAGCTTGTCGCGCAGCGCCGGCGACGTCCAGACTTCGGCCAGCCGCGCGGTGGGGGCGTCGATCCAGTTCGAAAGCGATAGCGGGTCGAACCCGTCGCCCGCCCCCAGGATGCCCGCCGCCCGCAGCGCCTCGGCCACCCGCGCAAGCGCGGGATCGGCGCTGGCGGTCAGGTCCTGAAGGACCGATGTCAGCAGCGAGCGGATTTCGGGCGCGGTCGGCGGGACAAGCCCGTCGACGCCCAGATCGCCCTCGGCCACGTCCGCCGACAGGGTCAGGCGCGGGAAGCTCTGCCCCGCGAACCGCACGCCATGCAGGATCACCTCGCACCGGTCGCGCGCCGTGTCGCCGCCGCCGGTGCCGAGGCGCAGCGCGATCTCGACAGATCGCAGTTCCAGGTCCAGCGGAATCGCCGCCGCAACGGGGCCGCCGATCAGCCAACCGCCGGCGCGCCGGATCTCCAGCGCGGCGGCCACCCGGCGGGGCGGGCGCGGCACCGGACCCGCGGCGCCGATGTCGAGGCCCACCAGCTCGGCCAGCGCGTGGCCCTCGACCGTCAGCCCGCCGCCCGGCGCCGCCGACAGCGGCAGCCAGGCCCCCAGCGAGGCCGAATCGATCCGCTGCGCCTTGCGCCGCACCGCCCGCGCCTGGGCGTTGAGGCTGAGCCCCGCGGCCAGCGCCGCGGTCATCGCGCGGCGGATCGTGGCGCGGTCGTGGACGCCGTAAAGCAGGTGGCGCTGAAGGTCGCTGCGCGCCGTGCCGGTCCAGCCCGCGGGCGGCTGCACCTCGGCGGCCGGGCGGACGGCCGCGCCCAGATGCGCCGCGATCAGGGCCCGTGCGGCGGCAAGATCGGCATCGTCGGGCTCGGCCGCATCGGGGGCCGGCAGGAACTCGTCGAGCCGACGCAGCACCTCGGCGGTCACGCTGTCGGGCGCGGCCGGCCCCTGCGCCGGGGTCAGCGCCATGCCGACGGTCACCAGACGGTTCGGCCCGGTTCCCATTTCGTCCAGCGCGATCCACGCCGCATGCGCCGCGGCCGCATCGGCCACCACCGTCGCGCCGGCCTGGGTGATCGCCGAAAGCGCGTGCTTCAGCCGCGCCACCTGCCCCCGTATCCCGTCGGGATCGCCCGAGGGCAGCGCAGCGTCGGGGCGCGGGGCAAGCAGGATGTGCCAGTCGCCGGGCGCGTCGGCCAGCGGCGTGAAGGCCAGCGGATCGCGCCCGGCCTCGCGCATGTCGAGCACGCGGGCCGGGTCGGGCGTGGAGTCGATAGCGGCCGTCGCGGACTGCACCCGGACATGGATGGTCATCGCCGGAGCGGTGCCCAGGATGTCGCCAAGGTCCAGCCCGTCCAGCAGCGCCGCCGCGGTGGCGTTTTCCATCAGGTGCAGGGTGGCGCCGGCCACCGGTGCGGTCGGCGGTGCGATGCGCCCGTCGCCGCCCCGCCACAGCGCTTCGAGCGCGGTCAGACCGCGCGCCATCCCGCGATCGCCCAGGGCCGCGCCGAAGGGGCCGGCAAGGTCGGGAAACTCGCTGAGGAGCGCATCGGCGAGCGCGCCGGGGTCGAGCCCCGGCCGGCCCGGACGCCATTTGCGCAGCGGCCGGGAGGCCAGCGGGTCGGGCACTGCAAGGGGCAGGTCGGGCTCGCGCCACACCGCCAGCGCGGGCAGCCCCGCGCCCGCGGCGAGCGTCACCCGCCACGGATCGGCGAAGGTGCCGCGTCCAGCGACGCTGAACGACGCATCCGGCCGACCGGAGAGGAACCGGGCCAGCGGCTGGAGGTGCCACGCGAGATCGGCCTCGGCATCGGCGAGCAGGTCCGCGAGCCACGTCCATAGCGCGGCCTGCGGATCGACGACAAGCCGCGCCAGCCGCAGCCGGTGACGCGGCGGGCCGCCCAGGATCGGCGTGGGGCGCCGCCAGCCCAGCGCCTCGACCAGATCGCGCAGCCCTGGCGCCTCGATCTGCTCGGCAACAAGCGCGGCCAACTGCTCCAGCGCGTCCCATTGCGCGTCGGTCAGGGTGTCGAGGAAATCCGAGAAGTCGCCGCCGATGGGCGGCAGGTCCAGCGGCAGATCCACGCCGTCGAGCCGCAGCACCGGGTCGGGCGCCTCGGCCGTGATGGTGAGCCCCCGGTCCGGCGTCCAGAGCGCACGCGCGCCCACGTGGTCGACCTCGACCGCAAGCGATCCCCGCCCCGAGGCAAGCCGGCCGCCCCCCCGCGCGCGCCCCAGCACGCGCAGGACGATCTCGGGCATGAACCCCGCCGCACCCGCCTCGAAGTCCAGCATCACGACCGCCGCGCGCAGCCGGCTGTCGATGACGGTGCAGCGCTCGCCCAGCGTGTCGACGCTGCGGGCAAAGCCCAGCCCGATGAAAAGCCGGCCGCGCGTGTCCTGCCAGACCGCGACATGCAGCCCGGCCTCCAGCGGCAATTGCCAAGGCGCGGCATCGGTGCCGCTGCCGGTCACCGCGCCGGGGGTGGCGTCGCCGGTGATCAGGTGCCGCAGGTCGGCCAGCACGGCGGGCATCTCGGCGGCATGGTTGGTCACCACGTCCGTCCAGTGGGCGCGCAGCCGGCCCACGGGATCGCCGAGAAAGCCGATAAGGTCGATGGTCGGATAGCCCGCCCCGGCCCCGGACGGCGCCGCCCAGCCCAGCGCCACCGCGATCAGGTTGCCCGCCGGCCCGAGATCGCCGAGCATCTCGGTCAGGGCATCGGTGGCGGCCGCTGCGGCGGCGGCGGCCAGCGCGTCGGGGTTGGTCAGGTCCAGCCGGGGGTGGGTCGTCGAGAAGACCACGGCGTTCCGCAATTCCACCACCAGGACCGGCCGGCGGCTGGCGTCCAGGCCCGCGCCGACGACCAGCCGTTCGACCGAGACATCGGGCATGACGACGCCCGACAGATCGAACCGCGCTTCGGCCCCGAGCCGGGGCACCGCGACCGCCGTGCGCGCGCCGAGGTCGATGCGCACCAGGTCGGCCGAAAGCGCGGCTTCGGCGGTGCCGCTGGTCATGCCGAAGGAAACCGAGACGGTGATCACCGGCCGGCCCGAGGCGCCGGGGACGGCCGTCAGCCCCAGCCGCACCGAGGCCCCGCCCACCGGCAGGGTGACATGATCCGCCCCCGCGCTCGCCCCGTTGGCCAGGAGATCGGCCAGCGCCTGCAGCCACGCGGCGCGGGCCGTGGCCTCGCCCAGCGCCTCGGCCAGCCAGTCGCCCAGCGCATCGAGACCGCGGGTGAACAGGTCCTCGACCGGCAGGTCGGGAATGGCCGCGTCGCCGGCCAGCCCCAGCATCCGGGTGAACGCCTCGATCTGCGAGCCCACAGTGGCGTTGTCGGCCTGCGCCTTGATCAGCGCGACGATCAGGTCGAGCCCGGCGTCGCGCAGCGCAGCGGGGTCGGTGAGCGAGAGATCGAGGTCGCGCCCCGACGATTCGCCGGGCAGTTGCAGGCCGCGCAGGCTCAGCGCGACCGTGGGCGTGCCGCCCCCGGGTTCGGTCGGCACCGACAGGCGCAGGCCGACGGCGCGCAACCCCGCCTCGCCCGGCAGCGCGGCGCTTGCGGCGATGGTAACCTCGGTGGTCAGGGCGACCTCGCCGCCCGCCTCCCCGGCGAGGAACGGCGTGTCCGGCGGAGGACGCCCGGCCTTGCCCGCCCGGAACAGCGGGATCATCAGCGACGAGGCGCTTTCGGTCAGCGGCGCCTGGGTCGTGAAGCGGACCCCCAGGAACAGGCGCACCTCGTCGGCATCCTCCTCGTCCACGACGAGGTGGAAGTCGATCCGGGCTCCGCCGTCCAGCGGTTCGCCGAACAGCGCGATCCAGATCCGGTTCGCGGCGTCGCGCTCGGTTTCGCCCTCACGCATCGCGGCGACGAAATCCAGCAGCGCCTGGCGCTGGCCCTCGTCGGCGAGGATTGTCTTGAGGTAGCGTTCCGGATCGCCCAGCCAGGCACCGTTGAAGCCGCCCCCCGCATCGACCAGCCCCAGCGCCCGCAGAAGATCGCTGGTATCGCCGAAATCGTCGGGGGAAAAGGCGTTCACGGCGCACCCTCCTTGAATCGGAAGCGCGCCTGCGCCTCGACGACCAGCCCCTCTGGCCCGGCCATCAGCGCCCGCGGCACGAGGCGGTCATTCGCCTCGTCCCGGCCAGAGGCGCCGGCGATGCTGTCGGCGGCATCCATCAGCGCGCCGTAGGCCAGGGCGATCAGCGCCTCGCCCCAGACGCGCGCGACGCGGGCGTGACCTGCCGGCCGGTCGGCGGTCGCCGCCAGCAGGCCCGAGAGCCGGTCTTCGCGCCCGACGGCGAACGGCACCTGCATGCTGGCGCTGATTCCGTCGGCCTCGACGGGGATCGTGACCACGACCTGCCCCTTGTCCACCGAGGTCTCGATCCCGTCGGCGCGCACCAGCAACTGGTTCACGCCGTCATCCCATACCACGCTGCCGGCCTCGTCCGAGCGGCGGATCGCCGCCAGGCGGACGAGTTGGCTCAACGGCTTGGCCGGCACCGGCAGACGCGGCCCCTTGCGGCCCGTCGGCACCGGCCGCAGCGGCAGCACCTCGGGCCGGCGGCGGCGAATCGCGTTCATCATGTTGCCGGTGACGAAATCGAGCGCGTTGGCGTCGGGCAGGCGGTCGGGGCGCGCGACCTCGGCGAAGAGTTCCGAGACCTCGCCAATCTCCAGCATCGGCCCCTGGAAGTCGCCGTCGCGCCCGGTGCCGTCACCGGGCCGCACGAGGTCGGGGTCCTTGAGGAGATCGTCGATATCTACGCCCTCCAACCCCTCGAGCTGGCCGAGGATCGACTCGATTCGGCGGCGGTCCCCGGTCGTCAGCCGACCCTCCTGGCCGAGGCGGCGGACCCGTTCGCGCAAGCGTTCGCGAAGCTCCGCGCCATCGCGCACGGGACGCTCTGTCGGTGGTCGGCCCAAGGCCCCTCCCCCTTCCGGACGCCCGGCCGCGGCATGGGGCAGGACCCCGGCCTCGGTCGATGGCGGTCACGCCCGCGGCCGTGCGACGGGCCGGGTGCTATTTCCGTATCGTGCGCAGAACCAGTTCGGCGAGGTAGCCCAGGACAAACCAGGTCGCGATGAAACCGACGAGTTCGAGGGCGAAACTGCCCCACTTGAAGAAGAGTTGCGCAATGACAAGGGCGATCAGGAAGGGAAGGAGTTCGCGCTCCATGACCAACCGCAAGCTGTTGGTCTTGATCAGCGAGTACATGACGCCTCCCTTTTGTTCGCAAATCGCAAACAATCGATTTTCAAAAAGTAAACAATCCGCGACCCGAACCTGTCAAGGCAGACCAATGGCGACAGGCGCCCGCCGGCTGTCCCGGGCGTTTCGGTCCTGGTCGGCGGCGCCCTCGCTGCGGGGTCCGCGCACAACCGGTCCTGCGACATCGGCCGCCCCGCGCGCCCCAGCCCAGGGGGCGGGATCTTGCCGGCCTGCCCCCGCCCGACGGGCGATCCGGCGCCGGTCGGGCCAGATGACGCGGCACCCCGCAGGTCCATCTGATTCGCTTGTCGTGGAGACGAGTCGCGGCATAGGCTGGCCCAACTGGCCGGGGGAACCGCATGAAAGCCATCAGAGACGTCGCTGCGGGGTATCGCGCTGCGCTGGAGTTTCTCGGGCCGTTCCTGCTGGTCCACCTGGCCACCCGGCTGGTCGTTGCGGCCCTTGTCGTGCCTCTGTCGGGGCTTCTTCTGGCCGCCACCCTCGCCGCGTCGGGGCAAAGCGCCGTCACCGACCAGGACATCGCCCGTTTCCTCCTGACCCCGGCGGGCTTCGTGGGCGCGCTGGCGCTTGTCAGCCTGTCCGTCATGGCCGCCATCCTGGACGTGGCGGTGATGACCGACGCCCTGCGCCGCGACAACCGGCGCCCATTCCGGGCGCTGCTTTCGGGGCTGGCCTTCGTCTTCGGGCGCGTCGCTGGCCTCTTCGCCTTCGGCATCCGGCTGGTACTGCGCCTGCTGCTGCTTGCCGCGCCGTTCCTTGCGGTCGGTGCGGCGATCGCATGGCTGCTTCTGGGGCGCTACGACATCAACTATTACCTGACCTACACGCCGCCGGCCTTCCTGGTCGCGGCGGGACTCGGCGGCCTGCTGGTCGCCGCCTTCGCCGTGCTGCTGGTGGCGCGCCTGTCGGCCTGGGCGATCGCGCTACACCTTCTGCTGTTGGCGCGGATGCCCGCGCGACGGACCTTCGCGGACAGCGCCGCGAAGCTGCGGGGGCGACGGCTCGGCGTCGTCGCCCGTGTCGTCCTGTGGGCGCTGCTGCGCAGCCTGCTGGCCGCGCTGGTCGCGGGGGCTGCGGGGCTGCTGATCGCGGGCGCGCAGGACCTCGCGGGGGCGAACCTGCGGCTGGTGGTGCTGTCGACCGCCGCGCTGCTGCTCGCCTGGGCGCTGGCCAACGCGGTGGTTTCGGCCCTCGCCAACGGCGCACTCGCCGCGCTGCTCGATGGCCTCTATCGCGACGTCACCGGCCCGTCGCCCGCCCGCCCGGCGCCCGCAGCGCGCCCGGAGACACGGGCATACGTGCCGGGGCTGGTCCTGCTCGGCGGTGCGGCCGCTGTCCTGGCCGCCGGGTTTTCCCTCGGTCTCGGCCTTTCCGACCGCGTGAGCGCCACGCGCAGCGTCGAGATCATCGCCCATCGCGGCGCGGCGGGCACGCGCCCCGAGAACACGATGGCCGCCGTCGAAAAGGCCCTGGACGACCGCGCCGACTGGGTCGAGATCGACGTGCAGGAGACGGCGGACGCCGAGGTCGTGGTGGCCCATGACAGCGATTTCATGAAACTCGCAGGCGTCGATCTCAAGGTCTGGAACGCGACGATGGACGACCTTGCCGGAATCGATATCGGAAGCTGGTTCGACCCCGCCTATGCCGATCAGCGCACGCCCACCCTCCGCGCGGTGCTCGAGGCCGCACGGGGGCGCGGCAAGGTCCTGATCGAGCTCAAGTATTACGGGCACGACATCGCCCTGGAATCCCGCGTCGCCGAGATCGTCGACGAAACCGGCATGGCAGAGCATGTGGGGGTGATGTCGCTCAAGATCCCCGGCGTGCGGAAGATGCACGCGCTCCGGCCCGCCTGGCCCCACGGGATTCTCGCGGCGACGGCGCTGGGCGATCTTTCGGGGCTCGAGGCGGATTTCCTGGCCATCAACACCGGACAGGTTTCGCTGAGCCTGATCCGGCGCGCCCAGGCGCAGGGCAAGAAGCTCTATGTCTGGACCGTCGACGACCCGGTGACGATGGTGCGGATGATCTCGATGGGGGTGGACGGGCTGATAACCAACGAGCCGGCCCTGGCCCGGCAGGTGATGGAGGCCCGCAACCGACTGACCGCGCCCGAACGCCTGCTGCTCTGGATGAGCGACCGGTTCAGCCTGGAAAGCTTCGATCTGGTCGCCGAGGAAACCGATGCGTGAGCACGCGCGCCGCGCCTTGGCCGGTGCCCTGGCGGCGGGCCTTGCTGGGCCGGCAGGCGCCGGGGACGCACCTGCCGAGGCGCAGCCCTTCGCGCTGCGCCTGTCCGTCGAGATGGCGGCCCACCGCCGCCTGATCGAGGTGATGGAACGCGCCGACCACCGACCAGACGCCTTCGCGACCGACGGCTGCAGCGGCGGGCTTTCCACGGCCTGGGAGCTGATCGCCGATCTCCTGCCGCCTTTCGCCGAGACCCACGAGGCACGCCCGCCCTGGGAGAGTTGCTGCATCGCCCATGACCGCACGTATCACGCCGCGGGCGGCGCACGCAGCGTTGAGGACAGCTACCGCGCACGGTTCAGCGCGGATGAAACGCTGCGCGCCTGCGTGATCGAGACCGGGGTCGGCCGCGTGGAGTACCTGGCGCAAACCTACGGGCTTGGCGCGGCGCAGGTCGAAGCCGCCTACGGCCTGATCGCCGATGCCATGTTCGACGCGGTGCGCCTCGGCGGGGGACCGTGCAGCGGTCTGCCCTGGCGCTGGGGCTACGGCTATCCCGGCTGCCTGATCGGCGAGTGAGGCGCGGCGGCCGCGTCCGCGCGCCATTTCCATGGACAGGGACAGCGGCCGACGACTACTGTACCGCTGCGTGATGGGTGGGACAGCAGAGAGAGCCGTTTTTCGATGACGACCCGTGATGCCGCGCGCCCGGCGCACCTTCGGCGCAAGGCCCCGGGCCTCGCGATGATCCTTGCCGCCGGGCTGTTGATTGCGCCCCAGGAGACGCGGGCCGGAAATGCCGAGGAAATCGCGCACCTGCGCAGCTTTCTCGTCTCCGACACAACGACAGAAGCCGCGGCGGGGCGGCGGGACTTCGCGGCCGCCCTCACCGACTACTGGATCAGCGTCCGCGCGTCGGTTCCGCCGCTCTCCGAAGAGGATGTCCGCTGGCTGGAGGACAGGGCCGGCGCGGTCCCCGGGGACACCACCGCGATCGACCCGCGCTACGCGCGGTTTCGGGTGCTGCGCCGCAGCGAGGTCTGCCTGCAGCGCCTGGCAAGCGTCCGCGCGATCTATGACGACCGCGCGCCCGAGCCCAGCGACGAGGCGCTGGCCTGGCTGGACGTGCTCGACTGCCACGAGGATGACGGAGACACGGAACTCTACATGTCGGCCGCCCGGGTGTCGGCCGGTGACGGCGCGACGCTGGTGCCCAGCCGCGACATCCGCCGGTTCACCGTCCAGCGCATCCTGCGCCGCATTCTCGAACCGTCCTGAGGCGCGCGCCGGTCAGGCGGCGCGGCGCTTCACCTTTTCCCGCAGGGTCTGGAAGACGACGTAGAGCGCCGGGATGATGAAAATGCCCACGAGCGCGGCGGCCAGCATGCCGCCCGCGACCCCGGTACCCACCGCGCGGCGCGACAGCATCGAGGCGCCCTCGGCCGTGACCAGCGGAATGAGCCCCGCGATGAACGCGAAGCTCGTCATCATCACCGCCCGGAACCGGGCATGCGCGCCGGCGATGGCGGCATCCACGATCCCCAGACCCGCCTCGCGCCGGGCCTTGGCGAACTCGACGATCAGGATCGCGTTCTTCGCCGCCAGCGCCAGCAGCACCACCAGCCCGATCTGCGCGTAGATGTTGAACGGCAGCCCGGTCAGCAGCAGCCCCAGCATCGCGCCCGCCACCCCGAAGGTCACCGACAGCAGCACCGGAACGGGAATCGTCCAGCTTTCGTAAAGCGCAACGAGAAAGAGATAGGCGAACAGCACCGCCAGCGCGAGGATCGTCGCGGTCTGCCCCGCCGCCTGCTTTTCCTGCAAGGCGGTGCCCGTCCACTCGACGTCGAACCCGGGCGGCAGATTGGCGGCGGCGACTTGCTCCATGGCTGTCAGCGCATCGCCCGACGCCACGCCCGGCGCCGGTTCGCCGCTGATCTTGGTGGCGCGCTGGTTGTTGTAGCGTTGAAGCGACATCGGCCCGACGGTGTAATCGGCGCTGGCAAACGCGCCCACGGGCACCATCTCGCCGCTCGCCGAACGGACATGGATGCGGGCGATGTCGTCGACACCGTCGCGATCCTGGGGCGCGGCGGTCATCCGCACCTGCCAGGACCGGCCGAACAGGTTGAAGTCGTTGACATAGGCCGAACCCAGCGTGGGCTGCAGCGCCGCGAACACGTCCGAGACCGGGATCCCGAGGGCGTAAAGCCGCTCGCGGTCGATATCGAGGAACAGTTGCGGGCTGCCGGCCGAGAACGTGGTGTAGACGCCGGAAAGCCGCGGGTCGCCGTTCGCGGCGAAGGCGAGCCCGCGCGCGGTGCCGGCCAGTTCGTCGGCCGGCCTGCCCTGCGTGTCCAGCAATTGCAACTCGAAGCCCGAACCGCTGCCGAGCCCAGCGATGGGCGGCAGGTTGAAGGCGATCACCTGCGCCTCGCGGATCGCCGCGCCCTGCCGGGTGGCCTGGGCGATCGCGTTGAACACCGAGGTCTCCTCGGTCGTGCGCTCGGCAAAATCATCCATCGACACCAGCGCGAAGGCGGCGTTCGACTTGGTGATCCCGTCGAGGATCGAGAACCCGGTGACCGAGGTGACGCTTTCGACCCCCGGCAGGCCGAGAAGCAACTGCTCCACCTCCCGCTGCGCAGCGGTGGTGCGGTTGACCGAGGCGGCCTCGGGCAGGCGCGTCTCGACGATGAACGAGCCCTGGTCCTCCGACGGCAGGAAGCCCGACGGCACCGCGCGAAACAGCCCGCCGGTCAAGACCAGCGCGCCCACCAGCAGCGCCACCCCCAGCACCGCGCGCCGGGCCAGCGCACCGGCGACGGCGGTATAGCGGTCGCGGGCGGCGTCGATGCCCGACGAGATGCGGCCCATGATGCCCGTCTTGGGCCCATGGTGGGGTTTCAACACGATGGCACACAGCGCGGGCGACAGCGTCAGCGCGTTTATCGCCGAGATCACCATCGAGACCGACACCGCCACCGCGAATTGCTGGAAAAGCTGCCCCGAGATGCCGGGGATGAAGGCGACCGGCACGAAGACCGACAACAACACCAGGGTGATCGCGACGATGGCCCCGGTGATCTCGCCCATCGCGGCGGACGCGGCCTCGGCGGGCGCCATCGACGGGTTCTCGGCCATCTTGGCCTCGACCGCCTCGACCACCACGATGGCGTCGTCCACCACGATCCCGATGGCCAGCACGAGGGCCAGCAGCGACACGGTGTTCAGCGTGAAGCCCATCGCCAGCATCACCGCGAAGGTGCCGACCAGCGCCACCGGCACCGCGATCAGCGGCACGATGGTGGCCCTGAGCGAGCCGAGGAACAGGAACACCACGATCACCACCAGGATGAACGCCTCGAACAGCGTGTGCTCGACCTCGGTGATGCTTTCCTCGACGAAGGTCGAACTGTCCGAGACCACCTCGTAAGCCATGCCCTCTGGGAAGCGGTCGGCCGCGAGTTCCATCGCCGCCTTGACACCGTCGGCCGCCGCGATGGCGTTGCCGCCCGGCGCGAGGTAGACGCCGACCAGCGTCGCGGGTGCGCCGTTGAAATTGGTGGTCACGTCGGAGTTGCGCTCGCCGAGGCTCACCTCGGCCACGTCGCCCACGCGCACCACGCCGCCCTCCGGCGTCGCGCGCACGATGATCCGGGCGAACTCCTCGGGGCTTTCCAGCCGCCCCTTGGTCGAGATGTTGAGCTGGAGCCCCGGGTCCCGCGTGACCGGCTGACCTCCGACCCGCCCGATCGCGGCCTGCAAGTTCTGGCTTTTGAGCGCGGCGATCACGTCTCCCGGCGTGAGGTTCAGCGCCGCCAGGCGTTCCACGTCGAGATCGACGCGCATCGCGAACTGGTTGGCGCCGAACATCGAGGCGTCGCCGACGCCCTCCACGCGCTTGAGCGCATCGAGGAGATTGATGCGGGCATAGTTGGTAAGGTCGGCCCCGGTGACGCTGTCATTCCGGGCATAGAGCGCCACGCCCAGCAGCAACGACGAGGATTTCTTGGCCACCCGCACGCCGGTCTGGCGCACTTCGGACGGCAGCAGCGGCTCGGCCAGCGCCACACGGTTCTGCACGTTGACCGTGGCGATGTCGGGGTCGGTGCCGACCTCGAAGCTGATATTGAGGATATAGGTGCCGTCCGCGCCCGAGGTCGACGACATGTAGATCATGTCATCGACGCCGATGACCTGGTCCTCGATGACCTGGGCCACGGTCTGTTCCACCACCTCGGCCCCCGCGCCGGGATAGCTGGCGGTGACCGAGACCTGCGGCGGCACGATGTCGGGGAACTGCTCGACCGGCATGCGTGTCAGCGCAATCAGGCCGGCCAGGAACAGAACGATCGAAATCACCCCGGCCAGGCGGGGGCGGCGGATGAAGGTATCGGCCAGCATGGGTCAGCCGTCCCCGGCCGGGGCCGCGTCGACGACGGCTCCCGGGCGCACCTTGTTGAGCCCCTCGGTGATGACCCGGTCGCCCTCGGACAATCCCTCGCCGATCACCGCGTAGCCCTGCGTGCTGCGGGTCACGCTCACGCGGCGCTGTTCGGCCACCTCGCCCTCGGCCACGACCAGCACGAAGGCGCCCTGCACGTCGCGCTGCACCGCCTGTTGGGGCACGGCCAACTCGCCCTGCGGTTTCTGGGCAACCAGGGTCACCCGGACCAGTTCGCCGTCGAGCAGCACGCCATCGGGGTTCTCGAACCGCGCGCGCAGCGTGACGCTGTCGGTGCCGGCGCTCACCGCGCTGTCGACGAAATCCACATCGCCCGACCGGTCGTAGGTGCCGCCATTGGCAAGCTCCAGGGTCACCGCGTCGACCACGCTGGCCTCTCCGGCCGCGACGCGGTCCTGGTAGTTGCGAAGCACCGCGGTCGGCACCGAGAACTCGGCATGGATCGGGTCGAGACGCGTCAGCGTCGCCAACGCGCCGGTCTCCGGCGCGATCAGGGCGCCCACATCCACGGGGGAGACGCCGATCCGGCCAGCGAAGGGTGCGGCGATCTCGGTATAGGACAGGTTGATCCGGGCGCGGTCCAGCGCGGCGGAAAGGCGCGTCACATCCCCCTCGCGCGCCGCCAGGTCCGCCTCGGCATTGTCCAGCGCGGCCTGCGCGGCGGCCTCGCGCGCGACAAGTTCGGCCTGGCGGTCGCGTTCCAGCCGGGCGCGGTCGCGCGCCGCCTCCGCCCCGCGAAGCGCCCCCTCGGCCTCCTTGACCGCGGTTTCGTAGAGGTCGGGTTCGATGCGGAACAGAACCTGCCCCTCCTCCACCGTGGCACCGGGGTCGAAGCCGACCTCCTCGAGCACGCCCCCAACCCGCGCGACCAGCGCCACGCGGCGATCGGCATCGAGGCGGCCGTTGAATGTCACCGTCTCGCTGAGTGCCCGGATTTCGGCCGGAATCGCGACGACCGCGGGGGGCGGTGCGTCCTGCGCCCGGGCGGCGCCGGCCAGAAAGACGCACATCATCAGAAAACGAAAAAGTTTCATCCCGCGCACCCCATTGGATCGTCCCGATCCACGGTCTTAGTAGCCCGAAAAGGCGGCCGGTCAAATATTCGTGTACGGGAATCGACGCCAGATGGCACAGCGCGGCTGCACGGACTGCCGCATCGACGGCAGCGCCCGGTTGAACGCGCGCGACATGCGTCGCGCGTGCCAGGCCGTCTCTGCCCACGGCGTCGGGTTACTGCCGCTCCAGGGCGTCCCGCACGGCCTCGCCCACGGCCAGCGACGCGGTCAGGCCCGGGCTTTCGAGTCCGAACAGGTTGACGAGACCGGGCAGGCCGTGGTCCGCGACCGTCTGAATCGCGAAATCCGCCGGCGCCGCGCCGGGGCCATGCAGCTTGGGTCGAATGCCCGCGTAATCCGGGTAGAGCGCGCCATCGGCAAGCCCCGGCCAGTACCGACGCACGGCCCGGTAAAAAGACGCCGCGCGGGCCGGATCGACCGAGAGGTCGACCGCGTCGGCATCGCATCCGTCGGGCAGCCAGGCCACGTCGGGGCCGAACCGAACGCGCCCGCCCATGTCGAGCGTCGCATGCACCCCCAGCCCGCCGTCGACCGGTGCCGGGTAGACCAGGCGCGAGAACGGGACCCGCCCGGTCAGACCGAAATAGCACCCCTTGGCAAAGCGCATCCGGGGGATCGCTGCCGGGTCCAGCCCGCCGATTCGCCGCGCCGTCCCGGCCGCACCGAGGCCGGCGGAGTTGACCAGCATCGCGGCCGTGACCTCGGCGGGTTCCGCGCCCCCGGCCCAGACGCGGAACCCCTGCCCCTCGGGCTCGGCGCGCAGGAACGGCGTGCGGCGCGCGATATCGCCGCCATGGGCCTCGATCCGCGCCACGAGCGCCAGCATGAAGGCATGGCTGTCGAGAATGCCCGTCTCGGGCGAGAGCAGCGCCGCCTCGGCGCGAACCTCGGGCTCGAGCGCGGCGACCTCGGCCCGGTCGATCAGGCGCACGCCCTCCACCCCGTTGGCCGCGGCGCGCGCCGCGATCGCCTCGATCTCGGGCACCTCGTCCGCGTCAACCGCCACGACGATCTTGCCGCATTTGCGGTAGGGCACGCCCGTCTCGGCGAGAAAGTCGTAGAGCATCCGCCGCCCGCGCACGCACAGCCGGTGCTTGAGGCTGCCGGTTGGATAGTAGAGCCCGGCATGGATCACCTCGCTGTTGCGCGAGGATATCCCGACGCCCACGTCGCCCGCCCGCTCCAGCACGAGCACGGACCGGCCCGCAGCCCCCAGCGCCGCCGCGCAGGCAAGCCCGACGACCCCCGCGCCGATCACGATCGCATCGAAATCCTGCACTGGCCTCTCCCGATGCGCGGGCGGACAGCCGGCCCGGCGCCCCCGGTCAGGCGTTGAACAGGAAGTGCATCACGTCCCCGTCCTGCACCACATAGCCCTTGCCCTCGGAGCGCATCTTGCCCGCGTCCTTCGCCGCCTGTTCGCCGCCCAGGCCGACGAAATCGTCATAGGCGATGGTCTCGGCCCGGATGAAGCCGCGCTCGAAATCGCCGTGGATGACCCCGGCGGCCCTGGGGGCCGACGTGCCGGTTGGGATCGTCCAGGCCCGCGCCTCCTTGGGGCCGACGGTGAAATAGGTCTGCAGGCCCAGCAGTCGGTAGCCGGCCTTGATGAGCCGGTCGAGCCCGGCCTCCTCCAGCCCGAGTTCGGAAAGGAACATCTCGGCCTCGTCCGCGTCGAGCTGGCTGATCTCCTCCTCGATCTTGGCCGAGATCACCACGCTGGCCGCGCCCTGCGCCTCGGCCATCTTCGCCACCGCTTCGGAATGGGCGTTGCCCGCAGCCGCCTCGTCCTCGGAAACGTTGCAGACGTAAAGCACCGGCTTGGCGGTCAGCAGTTGCAGCATCGCCCAGGCCTTGGCGTCGTCCTCGGCCACCTCGACCGTGCGCGCGGGCCGGCCGTCCTCCAGCGCGGCAAGCGCGTCCTTCAACAGGCGTTCCTGCTGCACCGCCTCCTTGTCGCCGCCGCGCACCTTGCGCACGATATTCTGAAGCCGCTTCTCGATCGACTCCATGTCGGCGAGCATCAGTTCGGTCTCGATCACCTCGGCATCGGCGACCGGGTCCACCCGGCCCTCGACATGGGTGACGTCGTCCTCCTCGAAACAGCGCAGCACGTGGGCGATGGCGTCGCATTCGCGGATATTGGCCAGGAACTGGTTGCCAAGCCCCTCGCCCTTGGACGCGCCCTTCACCAGCCCGGCGATATCGACGAAGGTCATCCGCGCGGGGATGATCTGCTTGGACCCGGCGATCTCGGCCAGCTTGTAGATCCGCGGATCGGGCACCGCCACCTCGCCCACATTGGGCTCGATCGTGCAGAAGGGAAAGTTCGCCGCCTGTGCCGCCGCGGTGCGGGTCAGCGCGTTGAAAAGGGTGGACTTGCCCACGTTCGGCAATCCCACGATCCCGGTCTTGAAGCCCATGTGCCTGTCTCTCGATTGAGGGTCGGCCGCATGTAGGGGGCGCGGGCGCCCAAGGTCAAGCGACCCGGCCCCGCGGCCCGCGAATTCGCCCCATTGATTTTCCCCGTGCTCTGCCGCAAACCGCTCTGACGGATAGAGGGGGAGCCATCCATGACCCGGATCGATGCCAAGTTCGCCGCGTTGCGCGCCGAGAACCGCAAGGCCTTCGTCGCCTATGTCATGGCGGGCGATCCCGATTACGACACCTCGCTGGACATCGTGACGGGGTTGCCGGGGGCGGGCGTCGACATCATCGAACTCGGGATGCCCTTCACCGACCCGATGGCCGACGGCCCGACGATCCAGCTGGCCGGCCAGCGGGCGCTGGAGGCAGGCCAGACGCTGCAGAAGACGCTCGATATGGCGCGCGCCTTCCGCAAGGGCGACGACGAGACGCCCATCGTGATGATGGGCTACTACAACCCGATCTACAATCGCGGCGTCGACCGTTTCCTGGAGGACGCGAAAACCGCCGGCATCGACGGGCTGATCGTCGTGGACCTGCCGCCCGAGGAGGACGAGGAACTCTGCATCCCCGCCCAGAAGGCCGGGTTGAACTTCATCCGGCTCGCCACGCCGACCACCGACGACAAGCGCCTGCCGAAGGTGCTGCAGAACACGTCGGGCTTCGTCTACTACGTCTCGATCACCGGCATCACCGGCGCGGCCGAGGCACAGGCGGGCGATGTCGGCCCCGAGGTCGCGCGCATCAAGGACCGGACCGACCTGCCGGTCATCGTGGGCTTCGGCATCAAGACGCCCGAGGCGGCCGAGGCGATCGCGGGCGTGGCCGACGGCGCCGTGGTCGGGTCGGCCATCGTCAAGCAGATCGAGGAGGGCCGCCCGGTGGCCGAGATACTCGACTATGTCGCCGGGCTCGCCGCGGGCGCCCACCGGGCCTGAGCGCTCACGCCTTCAGGCGATAGCCCTTGCGAAACCAGTACCAGCACAGCGCCATCACCGCCCCCGTGCTTGCGGTGCAGACGACGAGCCCCAGCCAGGGCGAGCTGTCGGACTGGCCGATGATCCCGTAACGCACCCCGTCGATCAGGTAGAAGACCGGGTTGAAATGGGTGATCGTCTGCATCGTGGGCGGCAGCCGCTCGATGGAGTAGAAGGTCCCCGACAGGAAACTCAGCGGCGTGATGATGAAATTCGTGATCGCCGCCATCTGGTCGAACTTGTTGGCGAAGATCGCCGCCACGATCCCCAGCGCCGAGAGGAAGGCCGCGCCGAGGACTACGAAAACGAACGCCCAGACCGGATGCGCGATTCCCATGCCCAGGACGGTCAGCATCAGCACGCCCACGGCCAGCGCGACGAAGACGCCCCTTGCCACGCCGCCCGCCATGTAGCCGATCAACAGCTCGCCCGGCGAGAGCGGCGGCATCAGCGTGTCGACGATATTGCCCTGCACCTTGGAGATCACGATCGAGGACGAGGTGTTGGCGAAGGCGTTCTGGATCACCGTCATCATCAGGATGCCGGGCGCCAGGAACTGCACGAAGGGCACCCCCATCACCTCGCCGCGCGTCGGGCCGATCGCCAGCGAGAAGACGCCGAGGAACAGCGCCGCGGTCACCAGCGGCGCGGCCAGGGTCTGGGTCCAGACCGCCATGAAACGCTGGATCTCGCGCGCGCTCAGGGTGTACAGCCCCATCCAGTTCACGCGCCCGAAACGGCGCATGCCCATTCCGGCGGGCGGGGGATCGGTACGTGTTGCGTCCATACGCTTGCCCTCCTATCTCTGGCTTGCGCTTGTATCCCCGAACGCGCCCGGATTAGAATAGGGCTTCACTCGAATTCTCAAGCCGCCGGGGCCTTGGGATGCGCCCGCCCCGCCGCCCGTCAAACCATCCAAGGAACCGCCATGTCCTGGACCGAAGAACGCGTTGAAACGCTCAAACGCATGTGGGCCGAAGGCCAGTCCGCCAGCCAGATCGCCAAGGAACTGGGCGGCGTCACGCGCAACGCGGTGATCGGAAAGGTGCATCGCCTCGGCCTGTCGAACCGCGCCGGCGGCGGCACCGCCAAGCCCGCGCCCGTCAAGGAAAAGCCCGCCAGGACCGAGACCGAGGCGCCCGCCGCGAAGCCCGCACCCGAACCGGTCGCCGAGAAGAAGCAGCCCGAGCGCCCCGCCGCGGCCGCCGCGCCGGCGGCACCCGCGCCCGCGGCCCAGCCGCCGGCGACCCGCAAGGCGGTCGTCCCCGCGGGCCAGCCGCTGCCGCCGCAACCCTCTGCCAACGAGATCAGCCCCGAGACCCTCGCCTCCGTCCGCGAAGTCGAGAAGAGCGCGAAGAAGCTCACGCTGATGGAACTGACCGAGCGGACCTGCAAATGGCCGATCGGCGACCCCGCGACCGAGGATTTCTGGTTCTGCGGGCTGCCGGTGCAGCAGGGCAAGCCCTATTGCGAGGCGCATGTCTCGGTCGCCTTCCAGCCGATGAGCACGCGGCGCGACCGCAGGCGCTAGGGCGCCGGAGCGCGGCGGCGCCGGGATGGCGTTGAGCCTGCTTCTGATCACCTTCGGCGGGCTCCTCCTGGCAAGCCTCGCGCTCGACGCGCTCGGCCGGTTCACCCGGCTGCCGCGCATCACCCTGCTGGTGCTCTTCGGGCTGGCGATCGGCCCCGCGGGCCTCGACCTCTTGCCCATCGACACCGCCCGCTGGCGCGAGGTCACCGCCGAGCTTGCCCTGACCATGGTCGCCTTCGCCCTGGGCGGCACGCTGTCGCGCAAGGCGCTGCGCGAGCAGGGGCGCGCGATCCTGGCGGTGTCGGTCTCGGTCACGCTCCTGTCGGTGGCGATCATCGCGGGCGGCCTCCTGGCCCTCGGCCTGGCGCTCGCGCCGGCGCTGCTGCTGGCCGCGATCGCGCTCGCGACCGACCCCGCGACGGTCCAGGACGTGGTGCGCGAAAGCCGCGCCAAGGGGCCGATGACGCGCACGCTGCTGGGCGTCGTGGCGATCGACGACGCCTGGGGCGTGATGGTGTTCAGCGTGATCTTGGGCCTCGTCGCGGCCGAGGGCGGCGGGCTGGCGGCCGGGCTTGGCGCGGGGCTTGCCGAGGTGGCGCTGGCGCTCGGGCTCGGGGCGGCGCTGGGGCTTCCGGCCGCCTACCTGACCGGGCGCATCCGCCCGGGCGAGCCGACAGTGGCCGAGGCGCTGGGGCTGGTGCTGCTGGCCTCGGGGCTCTCGCTGTGGCTCGGCGTGTCGTTCCTGCTGACCGGCATGGCTGCGGGCGCGGTGATCGTGAACCTCGCGCGTCACCACAGTTCGACATTCCACGAGATCGAGCATCTCAGCTGGCCTGTCCTGATCTTGTTCTTTGTGCTGGCGGGCGCGGCGGTGGACCCCGCGGCCCTCTGGGGCGCGGGTGCGCTGGGGGCCGCGCTGGTCGTCCTCCGGCTTGCGGGAAGGCTTCTCGGCGGGGTCGCGGGCGGTCTTGTCGCGGGGATCGGCGCCCGCCGCGGGCTGTTGGCGGGGCTTGCCCTGACGCCGCAGGCGGGGGTTGCCCTGGGCATGGCGCTGGTCGCGGCACAGGCCATGCCCGACCTCGCCGGAACGATCCTGACGCTCAGCGTGGCCACCACCGTCGCCTTCGAACTCGCGGGTCCCATCCTGACGCGCACCGCGCTGCGCCTCGCCGGCGAGACGGGCGGCCGCGGCGGGACACCCGGCATGCCGGATCGGCCCGACTGAACGTGCGCGGCATGGCCCTCGGGTCAGGCCATCACTTCGCCATCGTTCAGCGCCCTGAGGTCGCGCAGGATCTTCTCCCGCAGATCGCGCTGGCATTCCGCATCGCATTCCGGCGCGGCGCCTTGGGCCTCCGCCCCGACCAGCACGAGCGCAACGAGCGCCCCCACGATAATCGCCCTGCCGCCCATGCCATGGTCCCCGATCGCCTGCGAAAGCCGCGCCGCCGCGGCGCTGACAGGCGTCGCGCGACTTTCCTAAGATCGGGTAAAAAGGGCCGTTTCTGGCCGCCTCCGCCGGCGTCCCGGCGCGGCGGCACCGCCCGCTCACGCCGGCCGCACCGGGCTAGTCGCCCCCGAAGAGACGCCGCAGCCCTTTCTTCGCCTCTTCCTCGAGCTTGCGCCGCGCGGCGTCCTCGAGGCTCTCGCCTTCCTCGGTGTCCACGCCCAGTTCGCGGGCCACGCTTTCGCGCGCCTTTTCCTCCAGCGCCTGCTTCTGCGCGTCGAGTTCCAGACGCTCGCGCGCCAACGCTTCAAGGTCGATGCGGTACTCCGGGTCGACCCAGGTGCCGGTGATCAGAAGCGGCACCTTCAGCGCACCCTCGCCATCCGCGCCGGGCAGCGCCACGGGCACCACCCGGTAGTCGAGCGTGCGGCGGCCGAGCCCCACCTTGCCCTTGCCCGCGGCGGTCAGAAGCGGCGCAAGGAAAAAAAGATCGTCGTTGCGCAGAACGCCGTTCTCGATGGTGAAGCTGGCGCTGATCGCGTCGAAGATCGTCTTGGCTCCCTCGCCCATGTAGGACGTGTCGAGCGTCCGCAGCATGCCCACGAGGTCCAGCCCGCGCAGCTCGCCCTGGCCGAAGGCAACTGAGCCGCCGCCCGACAGACCGTCCATGATCGCGGCCATGGAGTTGCCCGAGCCGAGGAACTCCAGCCGCAGGTCGGCCCGGCCGAGCAACCGGTCGTAATCGGCCAGGTCGGACAGCAGGCCCTGCATCGCCATCCCCGCCACCGTCAGGTCGCCGCCGACCGACAGGCCGCCCCGGCCGTTGATGACGAAATTGCCGGTCACGCGCCCGTCATAGGCGCGCACCTCCTCAAGCTCGACCACCAGCCGCCGGTCGGTCAGAGTGGCCAAGATGCGCGTCGACCCCAACAGCGCCGTGCCGAGATCGACACTGTCGGCCGAGACCGCCACCTCGGCGTCCAGCGCGCCGAGGGCGCCGACGTCGATGGGTTCCGTCGACCACCCATCGTCGGCGCCGCCGCTGCCCCCGCCCGCGCCGCCGCCGGTCCCGTGGGCCTCGCCCGCCGTGAAAGGCGACAGGTCAAGCGCGCCGGCGCTGAACCGCCCGGTGAGGCGCGGCTTGCCGGCCAACGTCAGATCGGCCGCGCCGCTGATCACGTTGGCGTCCTGCCGCAAGGTCGCATCGCGCAGGTGGAGCGAGCCCCCCGGCGCATAGGTCACCTGCCCCTCGAGGCCGAGCCGCCGGCCGACGCCCGCAGGCAAGTCCGGCACCGGTCGCCCGAGCGCGGCGAAAAGGGCGTCAAGGTCGGACAGGTCGGCCTCGATCGCACCTTCGGCGGCGACCGGGTCGATCCCGGCCCGACCGTCGAAGACCAAGCGCGCGGCGCCGAGCGATGCTTCCAGGCCGATCCCCGACACCGCGCCGCCGGCGAAATCGCCGACATGCGCGACCCGGGCCGCAAGGTCGACCGCCTGCCCGTTCACCCGCCCCGACAGGACGATATCGGCCGGTCCGTCGATGGCGGGTAGCGCCAGCCGAACGTCAAGGCCGTCCAGTTCGGTCCGGGCGCCGGTGGCATGGTCGACATAGAGAACCGTGCCGTCGGCGATCTCGCCCCGGTCCAGCGTGACGGCGGGCGCGGTGCCTCGCGGCCCCGCCTCAGGACCGCCCTGGGGCACCGCGCCGCTCGGTGCAGCCTTGCCTTCGAAAACCCAGTTCGTCCGCCCGTCGGCGGCGCGCTCCAGCACGATCCGGGGCGCCTGCACCGTCAGGTCGCGCACCACGATATCGCCGCCCAGAAGTGCGCGCAGGTCGAGCCCGACCGAGACACCCTCGGCCGCCAGCATCGGCCCTTCATCCGACCAAGCGGCATTGGAGAGCGTCACCGGCCCCGTCGCCACCCCGACATTCGGCCAGAGCGAGGGGCGCAACCGGCCCGACAGGGTGACCTCGCGCCCGGTGGCCGCGCGGACCTTGTCCTGCACGAGCCCCGCCACCTTCCCGGCGGGCAAGAGGAACAACGCCCCCACCATCAGCGCGGCCAGCACCAGGACGGCAAGGACAAGACGGACGATCCAGCGCATGGGTTGGCTCCGACAGGGCTACGGTCCTCCCGACTCTAGGCAGGGCGCGCGGGGCTCGGCAAGCGCGCCATGTGCTTTCCCACGGCCGTCGCGGTCTCTATATGGGGGCCATGGTGACCAACCCGCCCGATTTGCGCCCCGACCTCGCGCCCCGCGCCCGGATCGCGGACGCCCCCCGCCCCGGCCAGCCGACCATCGGCATGGTTTCGCTCGGCTGTCCCAAGGCGCTGGTGGACAGCGAACGCATCCTGACGCGGCTCAGGGCCGAGGGTTACGCGATCGGCCCCGATTACGCGGGCGCCGACGCGGTGATCGTGAACACCTGCGGGTTCCTCGATTCCGCCAAGGCCGAAAGCCTGGAGGCGATCGGCGAGGCGCTGGCCGAGAACGGCCGGGTGATCGTGACCGGCTGTCTCGGGGCGGACCCCGGCTACATCACCGGGGCGCATCCGACCGTGCTGGCCGTCACGGGGCCGCACCAATACGAACAGGTGCTGGACGCGGTCCATGCCGCCGTGCCGCCCGACCCCGACCCGTTCGTGGACCTCTTGCCCGCTTCGGGCGTGTCGCTGACGCCGCGCCACTACAGCTATCTCAAGATCTCCGAGGGCTGTAACCACAAGTGCAAGTTCTGCATCATCCCCGACATTCGCGGGCGGCTGGTCTCGCGCCCCGCCCATGCCGTGCTCCGCGAGGCCGAACGGCTGGTCGAGGCGGGGGTGAAGGAACTCTTGGTCATCAGCCAGGACACCTCCGCCTACGGGGTCGACCTCAAACATGCCGAGGAAAAGGGCCACCGGGCGCATATCACCGACCTCGCCCGCGACCTGGGCTCGCTCGGCGCCTGGGTAAGGCTGCACTACGTCTATCCCTACCCGCATGTGCGCGACCTGATCCCGCTGATGGCCGAGGGGCTGGTGCTGCCCTATCTCGACATCCCGTTCCAGCATGCCCACCCGGAGACCTTGCGGCGGATGGCCCGCCCCGCCGCGGCGGCGAAGACGCTGGACGAGATCGCGGCCTGGCGGGAGATGTGCCCGGAGATCGCGCTCCGCTCCACCTTCATCGTGGGCTATCCGGGCGAGACCGAAGAGGAATTCCAGACGCTGCTCGACTGGCTCGACGAGGCGCAGCTCGACCGGGTGGGATGCTTCAAGTACGAGAACGTGGCCGGCGCCCGGTCGAACGCCCTGCCCGATCACCTGCCCGAAGAGGTGAAGGACGAGCGCTGGCACCGCTTCATGGAAAAGGCCCAGGCGATCTCCGAGGCAAAGCTTGCCGCGAAGGTCGGCCAGCGGCTGGAGGTCATCGTGGACGAGGTCGATGCCGACGGCGTGGCCACCTGCCGCACCAAGGCCGACGCGCCCGAGATCGATGGCTGCCTGTTCATCGACGCGGACGCCGAGGGACTGACGCCCGGGGACTTCGTGACGGTCGCGGTGGACGAGTCGGGCGATTACGACCTTTGGGGAGAGCGGGTGCCGAATGCCTGAGCCGCCGGCGCGCGGGACGATCCGGCACGGTCCGCGCAGCCTGGTCCGCGTCGCCCGCACGAGCCGCTCCGGCGCCGGTCCGCTCTTCGACCTCCGCTGCCATGATCCGCTCAGCCGCGAAGGCCAGCATCTCGCGGACGAGGTCGCCATCAGCCTGCTTCTCAACCAGCTCGATCAGCGTCATTCTATCGTCGGTTAGTCGTCCAAGAGCGGCATCAAACCGCGACAGGACCATTGTGTCCATGGTCCATCTCGAGCGGCTTTGTTGCGCAAAGAGCGTGAAGCCCGGACCTCCCCTTTCCCCAGACGCACTTACCCCATGGGCTCTGTGACTGGTATGCCGAGCGCGGTGTAGCCGTTCAGGACGGCGGCGCGGACCTGGAGTTCGGCGACCTGACGATCGAAGTCGCACGCCATGAGGCTCTGCCCCAGCAGCTTCACGCAATGCATCTTCGTCTCGACCCGGCTTCGGCGGTGGTATCCGCTCCACTTTCGCCAGATGGCGCGGCCGAGGTATTTCGATGCGCGCAGCGCCTCGTTCCGGGCGATCGCGCCGGCCGTCGAGGGCTTCCAAGGCTTGGCGTTCTTGCGTGGCGGTATGACAGCATCGGCGCCGCGGTCGGCGACGGCGTCGTGGCACCTGCGCGTGTCATAAGCTCCGTCTGCCGTGACTGAGCCGATCTCCACATCAGCGGGGATCTGGTCGAGAAGCTCGGGCAGCATGGGCGCGTCACCGATGTGGCTTCCGGTGACCTCGATGGCGCGGATCTCCAGCGTCTGTTCATCGACGCCGATGTGGATCTTGCGCCACAGACGGCGTTTCGCGCCGCCATGCTTGCGGGCGTGCCACTCGCCTTCGCCCTCCGCCTTGATGCCGGTGCTGTCGATCAGAAGTTATCCGTGTAGGTCAAGGAGCGATTTCGGCCCATTTCCGGTCGTCGCGGATCAGGGTGTTTGCGAGGACAATCAGCTTTCGCATCACGGCCGTGATCGCGACTTTTGCGGGCTTTCCTGCATCGCAGAGCGTCTCGTAGGTTTTGCCGAGCTGGCGGTTGTGGCGTATTGCGACGAGCGCGGGAAGGTAGAGCATGGTGCGCAAGGCGCCTCGTCCGCCGCCGATCTTGGAGCGCCCCTTCCATTTGCCGGACTCTCGCGTGATCGGAGCAAGGCCTGCGAGGCTGGCGGCCTCCTTGCCCGACATCGCGCCAAGCTCGGGCATCTCGACGATCATCGCGACGGCGGCTACCGGACCGATGCCCGGCACGGACATCAGGATTTCATAGCGCCGGGCGAGGCACGGATCAGCGGCGACAAGGCGCCGCAATTCCGTGTCGATCTGATCGATCTGTTTTTCGACCTGGCGAAGGCGGGCGCGCAGCTGCGCCAGAACCACCTTGTTGCGGGCACCATGAAGCCGGTTGCGACAGGCTATTCGATCCTTGACCAGTCCACGGCGAGCGACGTGCAGCTCTCTGATTTCATGCATGCTTTCTGAGTGAGACGGCTTGGCATCAAGCTCAAGCACTGCGCCCATGCGCGCAAGCATGGCTGCATCGACGCGGTCGGTCTTGGCGCCCTGGCTGATCGCCTGGGCGAACTTGCGGGCCCGGTTCGGGTTTACCTTGACCAGGCCGTGCCCGGCCGCATCCAGCATGCCTTCCAGATCGCGATGGTAGCGGCCGGTTGCCTCATAGACCACCCGAACCGACCTTCTGCCAATCTAGCGTCGGAGGCTCCCGAGCCCCGCCTTGTCGTTGTCGAATTGCCGGTGCGTCCCGTCCGACAGACGGTGAACGTCGACCGTATCTTTGGAAATGTCGATACCGATGGTATCCTGCATCGCCTTTCGTCTCCTGTCCTTGTCATGCGGGGCCGGTCAACACCGCCCCATGTATCCGTTCAGGCCATTCGAAAGGCGGGGGCGATCATACTTCTGACCGGTTCCGAGAAACCTTCAGCGTTTCGACCCGACCCCCGCCGCTCTCCGGCATGTATGAGGTGCCGGAGAGCGGCTCCCGTATCGCACGAGAGCCGGGTAGATTCTTAAGACAAGGTCAGCGTGACGGTTTTTGGCGTGCCCCGCCCGACAAGAGCGGAGAGCTGGGAGATGCGGATGTCGAGCGTGTCGCCAGGGGCGAGCGGCCCGCCCCAGTCGGCGGTCTGCTGGGCAGCGGTGTAGACCACGCTGGTGGTGGCGGTGGACAGCACCCGCTTCACGGTGGCGCCGTCGAGGATCCCGATCTCGTAGGCCTCTAGCTCCTCGGCCAGCGGCACCTCCAACCCGCCCCAGCTGTCGGCGGAAAGCGCGCGGGACCGGCGCGTCCAGCGGATGGTGAGATCGCCGGGCGCACGCGGCCTGCGCCATGGCTGCTCCACATGAGCGACCGAGAACGGCCGCAGCCCGACGCCCGCAGGCGTGAAGGCCTGCGCGACATAGGTCTCGTCGCTGACCGGCCGGCTCGCGGGGCCAATGCGCCAGTTCCACGGGATGCCGAGATCGGCCTCGGCGATCGGCAGCGATGTGAGGCTGTCGTCGAGCACCACCACCCGCGCGCCGGCGGGCGCGGGATTGCCCATGGCGCCTTCCGTGCCGCGCTGGCCGCGGAGCAGCCGGGTCAACCGATACCGGCCGGGCGCCAGCAGCTCCGCCGCACCCGCCTGGACGATCTCCCAGACGCTGGGCGCGCTCTCGACAGCCAGCGCATTGGCGCCGCCGAACAGGGTCAGGTCCGTGACGCTTTCCAGCGTCCCGGTCAGCAGATCGACCACCAGCGCATTGCCGAGGTCGAACCGCGAGGTCAGACCGGCGTAGAAGTCGGAGACCAGCGTCCCGATCCGGGCGCGCGTGCCGAAGCTGGTGAGCAGCTCGAACCCGTCCATCGACGGGCTGCGGAACACCGCGATCTCGCCCGGCCAAGGGACGGCATGCGCCGCAGCGAAGGGCCGGTGCGCCGGCTGGTCCTCGGTCAGCTGCGGCAGGTCGAGCAGCACAGCCTCGGGCGTGCCGAAGACAACTGCCTGCGACAGCGCCGAGGGCCGTGGGGCACCCGGCGGCAGGTCGTAGGCCTCGCGATCCTGGCGGACGGCTTCGACACCTCGAGCGTCGGCATCGGCGATGGAGACGAGCCGCAGCGGAACAAAGTGGCCGTCATGGGCGAACGACACGACATCTGCCGGGTCGAGCGCCAGCCTCGAGGGCGGAAGACGGAAGACCGCGCTCTCGCGACCGGTCCAGGCTTCCATCAGCGCGCGCCGGCAGCGCCGTTCGGCCTCCTCGGGCGGCACCGCCATGGGGAAGGATTCGGACGCAATGCGCGTCGTGTCGACGGTGATGCGCCGCGCCTCGACGAGGGCCGCGTCGTAGTCCTCATCGGCGCGGGCGACCTGCCATTTCAGCGCCTGCGGCAGTTCGGTCTCCTGGCCACGGGTCAGTTCGAGGACGTCGCCCTCGCGAGGCGCGACGAGATCGTCCGGTGAGACGCTCGCCACCGCCGCCCGGCCGCGCATGACGAAGCGGATGACGCCCTCGGTCTCGACTGCGTCGAAGCCGAAGTGGCGGGCCAGAGTGGTGATGGACGCGCGCGGGCTTTCCAGCGCACCGATGGCGTAGCCTTCGACCGCACCCCAGAGACCGGTGACGTCGATCCGGGACTCGGGTAGCCCGGCGCGCAGGCACAAATGCCGGACCAGTGCTGCCAGCGACACCGCCCCGAGCCGTCCGGTCAGCCAGTGTCCGAGCCGCCAGTTACCGCCGTCTGTCCAGACGCCGGTCAACGCCGGGAAGAACGGGTAAGGCCGCGCGTCCCAGGTCCAGGCGGCGCATTCGGGGACGTGCACCATCCGGCCGCCGTAGACCGACGAGACCGGGTTGTTCGCGGCCTCGCCCCACCAGAGGTAACTGGCCTCGAGATAGGCCCGCTGGATCGCGTCGTCCCGCCAGCCGCGGGAAAAGTAGGGCACGAAGCTCTCGGAGGATTTCGGGTCAAAGAAGACGTTGGGCTGGTTGGTGCCCCGGTCGATGGCGGGACAGCCGAGCTCGGTGAACCAGATCGGCTTCGACTCGGGCGCCCATGCGGTCGGTGTGCCGCTCTCCACCCCGCCTGGGCGGTCGTAGTGCGGGTTCGACCACCAGCTGCGCAGATCCTTGTAGCGGAAGACCCACGGCTTGGCCGCCGCACCGTCCGTGATCGGGGTGCGGACCTGCGCTGAGCGGTCGGCCGCGCTGGCATAGAACCAGTCGAAGCCTTCGCCGCCCGCGATGTTGGCCTGCAGATAGGCCCGGTCGTAGATCGCGGGCCAGCCCTCCTGCGCATCGGCATGCTCGAAGCCGTCGCGCCAGTCGGAGAGCGGCATGTAATTGTCGATGGCGACGAATTCGATCTCGGGATCGGCCCAGAGCGGATCGAGGTGGAAGAAGACGTCGCCCGAGCCGTCGCCGGGCTGATGCCCGAAGTATTCCGACCAGTCGGCTGCATAGCTGATCGCTGTGCCTGCGCCGAGGACGGACCGCACGTCGGCCGCCAGGTCGCGGAAGGCCTGCACCGCTGGGTAGGCGCTGGCGCCGGAGCGGATCGCGGTCAGCCCGCGCATCTCGGTTCCGATCAGGAAGGCGTCGACCCCGCCTGCGGCGGCGCAGAGATTTGCATAGTGCAGCACCATGCGGCGCAGACCCCAGTCGCCGGACGGGCCGGTCCAGGAGACAGTCTCGCCCGAGACGGTGAAATCCGAGGGGCTGGCGCCCCCGAAGAAGGCCGCGACCTGGCTCGCCGCCGTGGCAGTCTTGTCGACGCTGCCGGCATAGCCCGCCGCGGGCGAGCAGGTGGTCCGGCCGCGCCAGGGGAACGCCGGCTGGCCCGTCTCGGCGGCGTTGTCGCTGTACGGGGTCGGCAGCGTGTTGCCGGACGGCACGTCCATTAGGATGAACGGATAGAACGTGACCCGCAGCCCACGCCCCTTCATCTCCCGGATCGCCTGCACCACGGCAAAGTCGGAGGGCGTGCCGCCATAGACCGGCCGATCCTGGTCGTCGCGGCTGACGAGGTGGGCTGCGGACCGGCTCACGCCGTTCACGCTCCATGTCTGCGGGCTCGTGGCCTTTTCGGGAACCTCGACGCCGGGGCGGATCGTGCAGTCGCCTGCGCGCAGGTCGCTCCCGAACCAGGCGACGACGAGGCTGACGCTCTCGACCTTCGGCGCCATCGCCTGCAGTCGGTCGAGCGCCACCACCATGTCGGCGGTGTCCGAGAGCGCGTTCAGGTTCTCCGGAGTCTGCGCCCCGCCACTGCCCTTCCGGATGCCCGTCGTCGCGTAGGTGAACTCGCCCGAGGCCGGGATCATGGTGACGGCCTGCGTCAGCCCCTCGGCGGTGTCGGGATCCGCGAGCGGGCGGAAGACCTCGAAGGACAGCTGCGGAAGGCGGTTGCCGTAACTTCCGAGCGGCAATTCCTCGAAAACGACATAGGCCGTGCCGCGATATGCGGGCGTGCTCGCCGCGCCCATCTTCGCCGCGATGAACGGGTCCGCGGTTTGGCTCTCATCGCCCGGATACCAGCGCCAGGTGATGCCAGCGGTGTCGAGGAGCTTGCCATCCGCCCAGATGCGCCCAATGCCCGTGATGGGCTGCTCGTAGGCCGAGCCGCGCTCAGAGAACGGGATCAGCGAGAGCGTGCCGTCGCGACTCTCGATCACGACGGTGCGGGCGCGCACGCCGCGCGGGCTGAACAGGGTCGAGCCCGAGAGCAGCGCGGGCTTGTAGGGGATGTTCTCGAGCGCACGGGTGAGCTCGACGATGGTGAAGGCATCGCCTTCGAAGATGTCCATGGTGGCCATGAGGATGCCTCCGGTTCGAGGTGCGTATGGTCGCCCGCGATCAGCGGACCAGGATGCCCGCGGCGAGGAGCGCCGTGTGGGCGGCCGCGATCTCGCCCTCGCTGGGCGTGCCTGCGAAGACGAGGTCGTGGCGGTTGACGATGGCGGGGCCGCGGACGACCGCGACGGCTGCCGCATCTCCAGCGGACGCATCGGCCTTGCCCCAGAGCACGGCGACAGCGGTCTCGGTGCCGTCGACGGCCGCGGGGTCATGGGCAGCGTACTTGCCACTGGCGGTGATCTTGCCGAGAACGGTGCCGGGCTCGAGCGTGCCCGCCGCGACCGTGATCGTCTCGCGGGTGTAGTCGCGGAAGGCTTCCCAGACGAGGAAGCCGCCGGGGTGTTTGCCTTCGACCAGCGTGGTCATGGTGTCATCCTTTCAGCTTGAAGGTGCGGGCGACGATCTCGCCCCAGGGGCGCGCGGTCGACGAGCGGCCGGGCTGCGGGTGATGGGGCGCGATCTCGGGCTCCGCCTCGGCCTTGGCCGGCGAGCAGCGCGGCGCGCACCTCGTCTAGGCTCATGTCCTGTTCGAGGAAGCGACCCGCCATCTGCGGCTGGCCTGCGAGGCGACAGAGATCGATGACGGCCTGGGCATGACCGATGGCCTCCGACCGGATCGCGGCCGGGTCCGGCGGTGCGCCACTGGGCCGCGGCGTCTCGATCGGCGGTTGCGGGGCATCGGGGGCGGCGGGAGGCTCGTCCTCGGCGTCCGCGACCTCGTCGCCACCGGTGACGTCGTCGGCACTCTCCTCCGCTTCGATCTCTCGGCCGTCGCTCTCAGCGTTGGGCTCCGGCTCGGCCTCGACCTGCTCCACCAACACCGGCGGCGCGTTGCGGAAACGCCCGATGTCGAAGCGTGCAGCGATCCGGACAGGCTCGATCAGCCGGTCGGCGAAGCCCTGCGCGACGGCGTTCGATGCATCGAACCAGGTCTCGGCGGCCATGAGCGCGGAGACCTCCTCCGGCGTCCGGCCGGATTTCGTGGCATAGCCCGTGACTAGGCTGCCTTTCACCTTGTCGAGCGCCTCGGCCATGGCGCGCATGTCCTCGGCCGTGCCTATCACAAGGCCAGCCGGGTCATGGATCATCAGGAAGGCGTTCTCGGGCATGACGATCTCGTCGCCCGCCATGGCGATGTAGGAGGCAGCCGAGGCGGCGATGCCGTCGATCCAGACGGTGACCGTGCCCTCGTGCCGCTTCAGCGCGTTGTGGATCGCGACCGCGTCGAAGACGGACCGCCGGCAGCTTCGAGATGACCGACGTGGCGTCGACCGCGAGGAACCCGCGGTGATAGACCAGAGCCTCGCCGGGTTCGGCCTGCGCGATCCAGGCGGCGAGCCCGACCTCGTCGAGCCCCGGCCCGTTCGCGCCGTGCAGCTGCACGACCTCGGCCTCGGTGATGGGCGACAGGCGTCCCATCAGGCCGCTCCTGCGCGCGGCTGGGTGTCCATGGTGTGCTGGAGCTGGTCGCGCTCGAAGGCGACGATGTCCTCGAGCCGGTAGACGACCCGTCCACCGATCTTCATGTAGGCCGGGCCTTCACCCGCCCACCGCCAGCGCTCCAGCGTGCGATGCGAGATCGTCCAGCGACGGGCGAGTTCCTTCTGATTCAGGCAATGCTTCTGCTGCATCGGCTCTCTCCATTTGCGTGTGCTTCGGAGAGAGATTGCGAAATCCCGCTATGGGATGTCGTCAGGATCGCAGGGGGATGTAGAGGGGGATGGATATGGCCTTGCAGGACAGGCTTGGACGGCTTGGTGGGGGATCGTCATCCCCCTCCATCCCCCAGCCGATCCCACACTGAGCGCGATCAGGGACGGCGCATGGGGGACGGGAAACGAGTCAGTCGATGTTGAGACGGTAGCCGCCGCGGCGGTCGGAGCGGATCAGCTGCCGCCAGTCCTTCTGCGACTTGAAGACGTCCGCCATGCGCAGGCTCTTAGACCCCGCCGAGGACAGGATGGCCTTGCCGCTCTGCCACGCCTCACCGCGCTGCGCGGCCTCGTGCAGGGCGCGGACGACCTGCGCCTGGATCGGACCGAGCCGGAAGCGGTACCCGTTGCAGCGCACCTCCTGGTAGTCAGCCGAGGCGATGAAGGTGCTCTCCTCCATCGCCGAGCCGCCGGAGGAGAAGCCGGACTGGAGTTCGAAACGATCGCGCTCCTCGCGCCTTAGCAGCAGATCGCCGATCATCACGAAGACCGGCTTGGCATCGCCATAGAGCGACGCATAGTCCGCCCGCGGCGTGCGAAACTCGCTCACATGCAGTTCGCCGCACCGAAACAGCTGGAAGACATCGCAGGCGTGCAGGTCGAGCAGCCCGCTGAAGGGCTTCTGCTCCCACGGCACGCGGAAGCGCTCGCCGTCCTGTCCTTCCTCGTAGTCGCCGAACTCGACCGGCTCGCCGAAGACGCGCACCGACAGCCGGAGCTTGTCGTTCTCGGCCAGGTAGACGAGGTCCGTCTCGGAGATCCGCCAGCGCTCGAGCACCTCGGGGAGCGTGAAATACAGCTTGTCGATGTGCACGCGCCCCTCCGATTCCCATGCCCAATGTTTACCTTCTGTTCTTATTCGCTTGACGGCCGCCGATCAATCCGATTTTATCCTATTTCATCCACAGATGGGTGGGGAAACATGAACGAGCATCACACGCTTGCCGACCGTCTCAGGGCCCGGGCCAACCAGCTCGGCCTCAGCCCCGCCCACGTCGCCGAGATGGCCGGCGTGAATCGATCCTTCGTCTACGACATCCTGCGCGGACGATCATCCCGCCCCGGCATCGACCGGCTTGCAGAGGTCGCTCGCGTGCTGAAAGTCGACCGCGACTGGCTGATCCACGGGATCGGCGATGTCGAGGGCACGCCGCCTTTCATCGAGAACCCGGACGAAGCTTTCGTGTCGATCGCGCATGCGAGCCCGCGCCCGTCGATGGGCGGTGGTGCCGTGGTACAGGAGCACGACGATCCCGCCGGCCGCGCCTACCACTTCCGCCGGTCCTGGATCCGGCACAGCCTAAAGGCCAGCCCCTCTCAGCTGCGGATCATGCATGTGGAAGGCGACAGCATGGCACCCACGCTACTCGACGGCGACACGGTGCTCGTCGACATGGCGCGGCGTGCGCCGAACCCGCCCGGCATCTTCGTGCTGGACGATGGCATGGGACTGGTGGCCAAGCGGCTCGAGCACATCCCGAACAGCGACCCGCCAGCAGTCCGCGTCATCTCGGATAATGGCTTCTACAGCCCATACGAGCGAACGGCCGACGAGATCCACATCGTCGGCCGCATCCGTTGGTTCGCGCGGGAGATCTGAGGTGATCGCGTTCAGAGAGGTCGACGACGATCCCGCGCTGGCGCAGTTGCCGCTGGTTCGAGGGGTTGCTCCGATGGTGACACAACGACCTTTTGAACGCGCCTTGCGCCCGCACGCGGCTTGACTGCGCAGCATGCAAATGTTGCCGGGGCGGATACCACGCTCCATGAGGACTTGGCAGCTTGCCGATGGCATGGCCGCCGAAGGCTGCCTGCGTTGACGCCAACCTCAAAAACTCACATTGATGATGCGCTAGGGGTTGACATTTTTGCCTTATTGGTTGACGCATGATCGCAAGAAGGCAGGATAAGAGCACATGCAAGTTGACAAGACGACCATAACTGAGCTCATCGAAGCCGCGATGTCCGCGGACTACACGGCCGTGCGACGCGCGGGAAACGCCATTGCTCGTCAGCTCGCCTTTCAGAACGACCAAGAAGGTGCGAAGGCCATTCAAGCGATCTTGCGGAAGCGCGGAGTGCCGCTGCAAGCATCGGGCTATGCGGAAGCTCTCCCGCGCGATGGGGCGTCACGTCTGCCGTTAATTGATGAAGGCGAGTGGCCAACAACACCGATCATGCTCAACGGCGAGCCCGGCGCGACGATCTCACAGTTCATTGACGATGCAAAGCATATCGACCTCCTCAGCGAAAAAGGTGTCTCAGCTCGGCTTGGGTTGCTCCTATACGGTCCGCCGGGAACCGGGAAAAGCCTTCTCGCAGGGCATGTAGCAGCGTCGCTCGGCAGACCAATTTACGTTGCCCGGCTCGATTCCCTCATCTCGTCCCGCCTTGGAGAAACCGCCAAGAATATTCGAGGCGTGTTCGAGTATGTACCTGCGAAGAAGGCAGTGCTCTTCCTCGACGAGATGGATGCGATTGCCAAAGTCAGAGATGATCGCCACGAGCTAGGTGAACTGAAGCGCGTAGTTAACACCGTGCTTCAAGGCTTGGATTCGCTGACCGATGATGTTGTCACCATCGCAGCCACCAACCATCCTCACCTTCTTGATCCCGCAATCTGGCGGCGCTTCCCGTACAAGGCAGAGATCGATCTGCCTGACCGCGACGTGCGTGAAAGTCTATGGCTGCATTTTCTCTACGAAGGTGACGAGAAGCGCCGAGATGAAGCCGCGCTGCTCGCGCAGGTTTCGGATGGGCTCAACGGCGCTGATATCGAGAACATCGGCTTGGCAGCGCGGCGGCGCGCCATTCTGTCGGGGACGGAACCGGCCCTGGCCAAAATTCTGCTGGCCGTCTCGGGATCAACATCGGGCAGCGCGCGCTTGATCGGCAATGATGATTTGGACGCTCAAGCCAAGAGAACCTTGAGTAGTTTTCTCAGTGACAAGGGCGGGATCAGCCAAGCTGAGATTGCTCGGATCGTTGGGGTGAGCCGTCAAATGGTGAACAAGTATCTGAAAGAGGTGAAGGATGGCTGACTCTCCGCGGCGCCCCCTCCTGAATCCAGTTTTGCGATTCACGCAAGACCCGAAGCCCAAGCGCGTAACCGGCGGCGGAAAGTCCGCCGATAGCATTATTCGCAACCGGCTGGATGAGCAGCGAAAGGCTTTGGCTCAAGCCTTCAGAACCATGGCTGAGACCGCAGCCAATCAACCGAGCTTCAGCGGTCAAGTCGTTGTGTACGCCGCCATGTTCGAAGATTCCCTTGCGCCGTCCTATACGCCCGATGACCTTTTCCATCCGATCCATGGTGCGCGCCTTATCACCCCGCATCGCTTGGGCTATCTCGTCGAATTCCAAGTCGATCAGTTGACAAGGCTAGCGGTGCAAATCGAGCGCACCACGCGGGTGAAGGAACTAGTAGACATCTCGCGGGTGCAAAGCGCGGGGTTCTTCAGCGAAGAGAATGCACGCGGCGGTCGGGAACTGAGCACCTTGTGGGACGCTGCCCCCGAAACCGAAGACGGCCGTGCCTTCATCACCTGGCTCATGCCGCTGCGAAGCAGGGAGGCAGGAGAAGATTTAATCCAGAAGGTGGCAGGACTGCGTGACCAAGCCATCTCGTCCCCGCCGCCGCTGCTAGAAGTGACCTGCCACGGGATTTTTCCTCCACCTGCGATTAGAGTCCGACCCAATGAGGGGACGGACAATGAAGCGAACGAGATACAGCGAAGAGCAGATTATCGGCATCCTGGCCGAGCATGAGGCCGGGGCGAAGTGTGCCGATCTGTGCCGCAAGCACGGCATGTCGGAGGGGACGTTCTACAACTGGAAAGCCAAATACGGCGGCATGACGGTGTCAGAGGCCAAACGGCTGAAGGCGCTCGAGGACGAGAACGCCAAGTTGAAGAAGCTGCTGGCGGAGCAGATGCTGGATCTGGCCGCGATGCGCGAGCTGGTTTCAAAAAAGTGGTGACGCCCGTCGTGAAGCGCGAGGCGGTCGCGCATCTGAAGGCCCGGTTCGGGCTGTCGGAACGACGGGCGTGCCAGATTGCCGGCGCGGATCGGAAGACGATCCGCTACCGGTCGCAACGCGCACCCGACACGGAACTGCGCGGCCGATTGCGGGAGCTTGCCAACGAGCGTCGGCGGTTCGGCTACCGGCGGCTCTTCGTCCTGCTCCGGCGGGAGGGCGAGCCCTCGGGGATCAACCGTATCTACCGGCTTTACCGCGAGGAAGGGCTGACCGTCCGCAAGCGGCGCGCGCGGCGCAAGGCCATCGGCACCCGCGCCCCGATCCTGGTCGAGGCGCGCGCAAATGCCCGTTGGTCACTGGATTTCGTCCATGACCAGTTCGCGTGCGGGCGGCGGTTCCGGGTGCTGAACATCGTCGATGACGTCACGCGCGAATGCCTCGCCGCGATCCCGGACACGTCGATCTCCGGCCGGCGCGTCGCGCGGGAGCTGACGGCGCTGATCGAACGTCGCGGCAAGCCGGGAATGATCGTGTCGGACAACGGGACGGAACTGACCTCGAACGCGATCCTGAAGTGGTGCGCCGAGAACCGGATCGAATGGCACTACATCGCGCCGGGCAAGCCGATGCAGAATGGCTTTGTCGAGAGCTTCAACGGCCGGATGCGGGACGAGTTCTTGAACGAGACGCTGTTTCGTAACCTCGCCCATGCCCGCGACCTGATCGCCGCCTGGGTCGCCGACTACAACACCGAGCGCCCCCATTCGGCCTTGGGCTATCAGACCCCGGCTGACTACGCGCAGACCCTGACCACCGCAATCGCCCGACCCGCTGCGCGAGATGAGAGCTCCGCGCGTCGGGCGATTGCTCAACCCGCGCCATTTGGCGTAAACACCAACCGGGCTCCGGTCGCGGCTGGATGAAAGATCAGTGGCAGGTCAAGCGGTGCCACAACCGGGAAGCGGGACGCGCGCGGCGGAGCATCTCAAGGTACCTTGTCCGCCTGTCGGTACCCAAGGTACTCGTCGCGCTGCGATGAGTTCGATTTCTGTTCCTTCTTGACGAACGCCACTGGCATCGAAGTGCTCAACCGCGATCTCGAAAAAGACACTGTATTGTAACTGCTTACAAGAAATTCACTTAATTCGCGCAGTCATGAGGTCCGGAGAATATCGGCGCTGAGAGACCGCTTCCGAGCCCCCCGGCGCCGGCACCGGTGCTCAGCCCCACCCACATAACCCTCGAAAACAACGGAAAAATCCGGCCGCAGCCGGATTGGGAGAACGCTTTCGCGGGGGCAAGTGGCGGAGGGGACGCGACTGGGATCGGACGTTCTCCACCTCTAACTCATTGAATATATGAGCAATCGTGATCTTCTCACTTCGCTGCAAGCCACTAGCCACGTTGGTCAAGGCAGGTGATAGGACTCCGGTACGGCCAAGAGCGGCTGGGATGATTGCACCGCGTTCACATGCGAAAGACGCGATCGACGCCACGCGGCTTCAACACCTTCGCGCTCCGCGCAGGTTCTGTCATGAACGCCGATGTCGCTTCAGTCTTCTGGCGATAGGACAAGTTTCAGGGACTTCGGCGCCGCGTGCTCCATATGCTCGCGCATCAATTTGGCGGCGCGCTTGTCGTCGCCGCGCACCATCTCTGAGAAAATCTGATCGTGTTCCTTCCACACCCGCAGTGTGGTTCCCGGCACACTCAGAACCTCGCTCATCGCGCGTTGCAGGTGGCGCCAGTTCAGGTTCATTGTGTCAGCGACGATGATGTTGCCGCTCAAGTTGTAGATCAGGTTGTGAAAGTCCATATCGGCGCGCAGGGCTGATGCTTGATCGCCATTTTGAACGTGGCTTTTTCCGCGGGCAATGATCTCCCGACCAAGCGAAATCGCCTCTTTCGTCATGCGGGTTGTGGCCAGGTGGACAGCCAAAGGTTCGACGGCAGTCCGGAACTGGTAGATTGAGTCGAACAGCGTTTGGTCGATGGGGGCAACGACAACCCCACGCTTGCCTGTGTCCTGCACGAATCGCTGGGCCTTGAGCATGGCAATCGCGCTGTTCACCGGCTGGCGCGAGACTTGCAGGCGCTCTGCCAATTCATCTTGGTTCAGCCGCTCACCCGCCTTTATGTCGCCCGAGCAAATCGCTTCGAGGAGCGCATCGTAGGCCTGCTCTACCAGCGTTTTCTTTTGGGTAAGTGCTTCCATACCGCGCCTCTTTGGCAAGTCGTCATCCGGACCTCCCTCACCCCCACCATAAGCTCAGTGTTGACACATCGCAACCGTTCGTATTTCGTATACGAAATTTCACATACGGGACGCGAAGGGAGAGATCATGTCGGCACCGATCCGGGTTTTGCTCGCGAAAGTTGGCCTCGACGGCCATGACCGCGGCGTCAAGGTTGTCGCACGCACGCTGCGCGATGGCGGCATGGACGTCGTCTACACCGGGCTGCACAGGACGCCAGAGGAGGTCGTCACGGCCGCCGTGCAGGAAGACGTCGATATTCTCGGCGTCAGCCTGCTGTCCGGCGTCCAAATGACGGTCTTCCCCAAAATTTTCGCGCTGCTGAAGGAAAAGAATGTCGAAGACATGATCATCGTCGCCGGCGGCGTCATGCCCGATGAGGACGTCGCCGAACTCAAGAGGATGGGCGTTGCCGAAGTACTTTTGCAGGACACGCCACCGCAGCAGATCATCGATACTCTGACGAGCCTCGTCGAGGCGCGGGGTGCGCGCTGATGGCCGCGGGCATGGAGTACTGGTCATGGCCTCCGCGCTATGACGAAAACTATTCGCCGGATCCGGGCAGCAGATGTTGGTTTCCGCATCGCGAAACCATGCACGCGGCAGACCGTGAGGCAGCGATCCTGAAGCGCCTGCAAGAGGTCTGCGCTTATGCCTACGAACATGCGCCCTTCTATCGCAAGAAATGGGAAGAAAGCGGATTCCACCCCTCTCAACTGAAATCGCTTGAGGACTTCGAGTCCCGCGTGCCGGTGGTCAAGAAGGGTGATCTTCGAGCAGCCCAGGAGGCCCATCCACCTTTCGGCGATTACCTCTGTGTGCCGGAAAGTGAAGTCTTCCACGTCCACGGCACCAGTGGCACCACCGGTCGGCCGACCGCATTTGGCGTTTCACAAAACGACTGGCGCTCCATCGCCAACGCCCATGCGCGGATCATGTGGGCAATGGGCATGCGCCCGGGCGACACTATCTGTGTGGCCGCCATCTTCTCGCTCTACATGGGCAGTTGGGGAGCCTTAGCTGGGGCCGAGCGTCTTGGCGCCAAAGCGTTTCCTTTCGGTGCCGGAGCGGCTGGCATGTCCTCGCGCTGCGCCCAGTGGCTGGACATTTTGAAGCCTGCCGGCTTCTACGGCACCCCGACCTACGCCATCCACCTCGCCGAGACCGCCATCAGGGACGGGCGTGATCCGCGCAAGTTCGGTCTGAAATTCATGTTCTTCTCGGGCGAGCCGGGTGCGTCAATCCCCTCGATCCGTGAGCGCATCGAAGATCTGTACGGCGCCAAGGTTTATGACAGTGGCTCCATGGGCGAAATGACGCCCTGGATGCACGTCGCCGGGTCCGAGCAAACCCCGGGCATGATGTGCTGGCAGGACATCGTCTATACCGAAGTCTGCGATCCAAAAACGCACCATCGCGTTCCCTACGGGCAGCGCGGCACGCCAGTCTACACCCATCTTGAACGGACTTCGCAGCCAATGATCCGGCTGGAATCCGGCGATCTCACAGTGTGGACCAACGATGCCACTCCCTGCGGCCGGACATATCCGCAGCTACCCATGGGCATCATCGGTCGGATCGACGACATGATCACCATCCGGGGCGAGAACGTCTATCCGTCCGAGATCGAGGCAGCACTGAGCCAGCTTTCTGGTTACGGCGGCGAACATCGCATCTTCATCACCCGCGAGGGTACGATGGACGAAATGCTGATTTCGGTCGAGCAAGACGGCGAGGGCTGGGCACGCGGCGAGGACAGCCAAAAAGCCTTCCACGCAACCGTTGCCACGCAGCTGCACAACATGCTGGGCCTGCGCTCAGTGATCGAGATCGTCGCGCCAAACACTCATCTGCGGACCGACTTCAAGGCCAAGCGCGTCGTCGATGACCGGCAGGCCTTTATTGAGATGCAGGCCCGTCACCTGAAGGTGTCCTCCTGATGGCCCGGCGGTACATTCCGTCGCCTGATCTGATCGCGCCCGCTGCTGCTGGGGAAACCTGGGCTATCGCCCGGTTGATCAGCCGTGCCGAGGTTGGAGTGCCGGAAGTGCGCGAGGCCATCGGCCAGATCTACAAGCGCGCCGGCCGAGCGCATGTGATCGGGATCACCGGCGTGCCCGGCTCGGGCAAGTCCACCCTGGTCGGAAAACTGGTGAGACGGTTGCGCGGTGACGACCTGAAAGTTGCCGTCGTCGCGATCGACCCGTCCAGCCCTTATTCAGGTGGCTCGATCCTTGGCGACCGCATTCGGATGTCCGACCTCGTGCTGGACCCGAATGTCTTCATCCGGTCAATGGCTACGCGCGGCGCGGTCGGCGGCATGGCCCATGCGGCGCTCGACGTGGTGGACATCCTCGACCTCGCAGGCTTCGACAAGATCATCATCGAGACGGTCGGCGTTGGCCAGGACGAGGTGGAAATTGCCAAGTCCTCGCACACCACAGTCGTCGTCTCTGCCCCCGGCCTCGGCGACGAGATACAGGCGATCAAGGCAGGTATCCTCGAAATCGCTGATATCCATGTCGTCTCGAAATGCGACAGATCGGACGCCAACCGAACCCTCACCGATCTGAAGATGATGCTGAAAGATGGGATCAGCGGGGCGTTGACCCGGGGCTGGCTGCCGCCAGTCATCGGAACCTCCTCGGTTGACGGCGACGGTTTCGACGAGCTGGTCGCAACCTTCGACAAGCACCTGCAAAGCCTCGATGGCCCCGCTGGGGCAGAGCGCCGGGCGCAGATCTCGACCTTCCGCCTTCAGAAGGCGGCAGAGACCCTCATGCTCGAGCGGCTTCGCGACGAGGGTGAATTTGGCACTCAAGGACCGCGCGTTGCCTCGCGACAGACCGATCCCTACGCGGCGGCCAGCGCGATCGTGAAACAATTCTCCAGGGAGACCAACCATGTCTAAGACCATCAGCCAATCCACTCCCGAAGACATCAGGGCAACCGTGGAGGCCTGGGAAGAGAACGAAGTCGCCAACTTCATCGCCCGCGCGCCGGAGACGAAAGAACAGTACTACACGCTTGGCGATTTCCCGGTGAAACGCACATACACTGCTGCCGACATCGCCGACACCCCTGCCGAGGACATTGGCCTGCCCGGGCGGTATCCCTTCACCCGAGGCCCCTATCCGACCATGTATCGTGGCCGGAACTGGACGATGCGGCAGATCGCGGGGTTCGGTACGGGAGAGGACACCAACAAGCGGTTCAAGTTTCTGATCGAACAAGGGCAGACCGGCATTTCGACCGATTTCGACATGCCGACCCTGATGGGCTACGACAGCGACCACCCCATGTCCGACGGAGAAGTTGGTCGCGAGGGCGTGGCCATCGACACGCTCGCCGACATGCGGGCTCTTCTCGAAGGGATCGACCTCGAGAAAATCTCGGTTTCCCTGACGATCAACCCGACCGCATGGATCCTGCTCGCGATGTACATCGCGCTGTGTGAAGAACGCGGCTACGACCTCAACAAGGTCTCCGGCACTGTCCAGGCCGATATTCTAAAGGAGTATATGGCGCAGAAGGAGTATATCTATCCGATCGCTCCCTCGGTTCGGATCGTGCGCGATATCATCGGCTACACCACCAAAACGATGAAGCGCTATAACCCGATAAACATATCCGGTTACCACATTTCTGAGGCGGGTTCTTCGCCGATCCACGAGGCGGCGTTCACGCTGGCGAACCTCATCGTCTATGTTGATGAAGTTCTGAAAACCGGCGTCGATGTGGACGATTTCGCTCCGCGCCTTGCCTTTTTCTTTGTCTGCCAGGCGGATTTCTTCGAAGAGATCGCCAAATTTCGAGCGCTCCGTCGCTGCTACGCCAAGATCATGAAAGAGCGGTTCGGCGCCAAGAAGCCGGAATCCATGCGCCTGCGCTTCCATTGCCAGACGGCGGCCGCTTCGCTGACCAAGCCGCAGTACATGGTCAACGTTATGAGAACCACGACACAGGCGTTGGCTGCCGTTCTTGGCGGCGCACAGTCGTTGCATACCAACGGCTACGACGAAGCCTTCGCCATCCCCACTGAACACGCCATGTACTTAGCGCTCCGCACACAACAAGTAATCGCCGATGAAACCGGGGTGACGCAGGTCGTCGATCCGTTGGGTGGTTCCTATTTCGTGGAAAGCCTGACCAACGACTACGAGAAGAAGATCTTCGAGATCCTGGACGAAGTCGAAGAGCGCGGCGGCACCATCAAGCTGATCGAAGAAGGTTGGTTCCAAAAGCACATCGCGGACTTCGCCTATGAAACCGCGCTGCGAAAGCAGTCGGGCGAAAAGCCGGTCATCGGCGTGAACCGCTACGTTCTGGACGAAAGCGACGTCAAGATTGAGGTCCATCCCTACGACGAAACCACCGCCAAGCGTCAGATCGACCGCACCCAATCGGTTCGCGCGAACCGCGACGAAGCCAAGGTGCAAGCCCTTCTGGACCAGCTTGTCGAGGTTGCCAAGGACGATAGCCAGAACGTTATGCCGGTCACGATCGAATTGGTGAAGCAAGGGGCGACAATGGGCGACATCGTCGAGAAACTGAAAGGCATCTGGGGCGTCTATCGGGAAACTCCGGTCTTCTGATCGATGGGGCAACTTCGAAAGAAGGCCAAGGCCCTGTCACAACGAGTTAGAGAAGGCGACCGAGATGCAGCAGTCGAACTGCTACAGCACAGCGTCAAACTGGGCCACGGGAAGCTCGCCCTGCGCCGACTCTTTCTCGCTCGGGCGATGGGCGCAGCCGTTCCCAACGACGACCTTCGGTGCTGCCTGTCAATTTTCCACAAGTTGCCGCGCGCAACGACGGACGCGATGGCGGCAGAAGAACACCGCAAGGCAGCCCGCTACATGAAAAGAAAGAAGACGGATGGCTGATTACCTCGCCCCTTTGCGCGCCGACTATGACGGAAACTCCCCCGATCTGAAGGGCGCTCCGGCCTTTGCCGGGGAAGGTGCCGTTGTTCTGGGACGTACGACGCTGGGCGCCGCCGCTTGGCTTGGGGCTTGGTCCGTGATCCGGGCCGACGGGCACTATGTCCGGATTGGCGAGGACTTTCATCTCGGCGAACACGCGACCGTGCATATCGCTCATGACATTTACCCCACTCATATCGGCGACCGTGTGACAGCCGGAAAAGGAGCGGTGATACACGCGTGCACGTTGGGAGATGGCTGCGTTGTCGAACGCGAGGCCGTAATTCTCGATGGTTCGCGCATTGGCGCTGGCGCCGTGATTTCAGCCGGCTCTGTGGTTTTTCCACGAAGTGAATTGGAAGGCGGCTGGCTCTATTCTGGCAGCCCCGCCAAACCGGTCGCCCGCGTTTCCCCACCGGAACTGGAAGGTTTTCACCAGAAGATCCGCAATGCTGGAGCAAAGGACGACCCGGGCGATCACTGGCCCCAGCCCCGCCTCGACTGCTTCGTCGCCCCCTCCGCCCGGGTGCGCGGAACGGTTTCGGTCGGTGAAGGCGTGGGCGTCTGGTATGGCTGCCGCCTCGACGCAGGCGCGCATCGGATTGTCATCGGCGATGGCACCAACGTTCAGGACAACAGCATTCTATCTTGCGATGCGGCCGATATCTTGGTCGGCCCGGATGTCACCATCGGTCACAACGTGACCATATCCGACTGCAACATCGGGTCCAGCAGCCTGATCGGCATCGGATCGTTGATCGCCCCAGGAACGATTGTCGAAAGCGAAGTTCTCGTCGCCGCCGGCACCCATACAGAACCGGGCCAGCGACTGACCGCTGGCCAAGTCTGGGCAGGTCGCCCGGCGCGCCCGATCGCTCAAATGGACGAGCACAAACGCAAAATGACTGCGGATATCCTTTCGGTCTACCGCAACTACGCGGACAGCTTCCGCGCGTCGCCACACAGACCTTTGACCCAGCCTGCGGAGGACTGAAATGGGGAACCGACTTTCTAGAATCGTGACGCGCACGGGCGATGCCGGAAAGACCGGATTGTCCGACGGGTCTCGGGTGGACAAAGACACGCCACGGATGGAAGCCATCGGCACCATCGACGAACTGAACAGCCAGATCGGTTTTGCGCGCAGCCTCATCGCTGGGTCTGAGGACATGGAGGACATCCGGAACATGCTGGTTCTGGCGCAGCATGACCTGTTCGACTTGGGTGGCGCCCTGTCACTTCCAGGCGCGGACCTGTTGACCAAGGCGCATATCGATCGGATTGAGGCCAGCGCGGAACGCCTAAACGCGAAATTGCCGGCCTTGAAGGAGTTCATCCTGCCGGGTGGATCTCCTGCGGTGGGCGCTTTCCATGTTGCGCGCACCACCTGTCGGCGGGCCGAACGACGGTTACTTTCGCAGCTCGACTGTGATCCGCAGCCCGGAGCATTTGGGCTGGCGTATCTCAATCGTCTCTCTGATCTTTTGTTCATAATGGCCCGCACAGTCGGTGCCTCTGATGGAAGTGGCGAGCAATACTGGGAAGCTGGAAAGAGTTTGGCCTGATGCTCGTCAACCGAGGAACACACCGGTGATGAGCATGAATGTTGGGGTCATTGGCGCCGGTCAGATGGGATCCGGCATCGCGCAGGTCTTCGTTCAAGCTGGATACGACGTGATCCTGCACGATGTGTCCGACACCCAATTGAAAGCGGGATACGACCGGATAGCGCGAACCTTGGATCGCACAGTCGATAAGGGTCGCATGACCCGGACCGAGGCTGACGCGGCCCTTTCTCACCTGCGCCTTTCCGGATCGCTGGAGGAGATTGGCGCGACCGAACTGGTGGTCGAAAGCGCAACAGAAAACGAAACGATCAAACGCAAGATTTTTACCGACCTGACACCTCTTCTGGCCGAGCAAACGTTGCTCACGACCAATACGTCGTCACTGTCCATCACTCGCCTGGCCGCGATGACCGATCGCCCGGAACGGTTCATGGGGCTCCATTTCATGAACCCGGTCCCGGTCATGCAGCTGGTCGAGTTGATCCGGGGCATCGCGACGGACGCGGCAACTTTCAGAAGCATCGCCGGTGTCGTGGAACGGCTGGGTAAGACGGCCAGCACGTCGGAAGACTACCCCGCTTTCATCGTGAACCGGATTCTGATCCCAATGATCAACGAAGCGGTCTATGCACTGTATGAGGGAGTCGGGAATGTCACGTCGATCGATGTTTCCATGCGCCTTGGCGCAAACCACGCAATGGGCCCGCTGGAACTGGCGGATTTCATCGGACTGGATACCTGCCTCGCCATCATGAATGTTCTGAATGATGGCTTGGGAGATACAAAATACCGGCCTTGCCCGTTACTGGTCAAATATGTTGAGGCCGGGTGGCTGGGCAGAAAGGCAAGGCGCGGTTTCTACGATTACCGTGATCCGGATTCCGGACCGGTTCCCACACGGTGACTCAAGCCGAGGGTTTTGCGGCCCTCAGGATGTCGTTTCACACGGCGGCACTGGCGGTGACGCTCTGCCACAGCTTCGCGTCGTTGCAAGGCGTTGAGCATGGCTATCTGAGAGCGGTGCGTTGTCCGCCATCAGCATCGAAATTGGCCGGATCGAGCCAGGCCGCGAACCGTGCACGGATCGCCGGCCATTCCTCGTCCGTGATCGAGTACCAGGCCGTATCCCTGTTCTCGCCCTTGACGACCATGTGGTTGCGAAAGATCCCCTCGAACGTGAAACCAAACCGAAGCGCCGCACGTCGGGAGGGTTCGTTGCGCGCGTTGCAGCGCCACTGCCACCGGCGGTAGCGCAGGTCGCTCATGATGTGGTCGGCCAACAGGAAGAATGCTTCGGTCGCCACGCGACTGCGCGCGATCCGTGGCCCCCAAAGGATGTGGCCGATCTCGGCCGTGCCATGTTGCGGGACGATGTCCATCAGGCTCTGCCGTCCCTCCGTGCGCCCGGAGCGTTGGTCGATGACCGCAAAGAACATCGGGTCGCCGGATGCTGCTTTCGGAACGAGCCATGTGTCAAAGTCAGCGCGAGAGGTCGGGATCGGATCGGCGAGATACCTGTGCAGCCGCGCAGCGTGGGGTCCGGCCACCGCGTCATAGAGATCGTCGCCATGCCGTTCGGGATCGAGCGGTTCGAGCCGGCACCACCGACCTTGCAGAACCTGTCGCGCGGGCATGGGCCAGCATGACGGGAATGCGCGTTCCCCCATCCGCGCCTCACCTTGCATCCAGCATGACCTGGCTTGTCTCACGCTGCGCCCCGGATGATGCGAAGGCGTCGGCAAGCCGGCCAAGGCCGATCTCGATGTCCTGAAGGCTCGGCAGCGTATAGCTGAGCCGAAGCGTGTTGCCCCCGGACCCGTCGGCGAAGAAGGCCCGGCCCGGCACGAAGGCGACGCCGTGATCGGCGACCGCGTGCACGAGCAGCTCTTTCGTGTCGATGCCCCCGGGCAGCTCGACCCAGACGAACATGCCGCCATCAGGCCGGGTCCACCGACTGCCGGACGGGAGGGCGTCTCCAATGCGGGAGAGCATGGCGTCGCGCTTCTCCCGGTAGACATTCCGTGCACGCTCGGCCTGTGCATCATAGATCGTTCTTGCGAGGTGGAGCATCACGCGCTGATTGATGGCCGGGGAGTTCAGGTCGCTGCTCTGCTTGATGAGCGTCAGCCGGCTGACGATCTCGCGCGCGGCGCAAACCCAGCCGACCCTGAGACCCGGCGTGAAGATCTTGGAGAACGACCCGCAGTAGACGACGCGCGAGGCGTCGATGCCGCCCGCATCCCCTGCGTCGAGGGCAAGCATCGGCGCCTCGGCGATCCCGTCGAAGCGGAGAACCTCGTAGGGACTGTCCTCAATCACCGGCATGTCACGCGCGGCCGCCAGCGCGAGGATACCGCGACGCGCCTCCTCGCCCAAGGTTTCGCCGGTGGGATTGGCGAAGTCGGGAACCACATAGGCGAAGGCGTCGCGGCGCCCGGCCGCTCTTTCTTCTCCGTCGTCCAGTTCGACGCGTCCATTGTCCGAGATGCGCAGCGTTGCGTATGTGGGCCGGTTTGGCGCGAAAGCCTGCAACGCGCCCAGATAGGTCGGTGCAGTGACTGCGACCCTGTCGCCGGGCGACACGAAAAGCCTGCCGAGGAATTCGAGCGCCTGCTGCGAGCCGCTGGTGATCAGGATGTTCTCGGGGTCGCAGGGAACGCCCTTCGCGCGCATGTGCTCCACGATCCAGGCGCGCAGATCCGGGTCCCCTTCGCTCACGGAATACTGGAGCGCTCGGCGCGCCTCCTCACGGTCTCCGAGGATTGCGTCATACGCCTGCTGGATCAGGCCGGTCGGAAAGAGCGCCGGATCGGGGATGCCGCCGGCGAATGAGATCACGCCCGGCTGCTCGATGAGCTTCAGGAGTTCCCTGATTTCGGAAGCCTGGAAATCCTGCATGCCATCGGCGTAACGAGGCGCCCACGCGGCTTTCTCTCCCTTCATTTGTCACCCCTCGCCATTGACTGGCTTTCTTGCAGGCTCCCCTCTTCGGGGTCGCATCTGTGTTTTCGAAATAAAAACCCACGGACCGGCAACATGCTTCAGCCCTCCAATGCAGCGAGGCAGCGCCGGACTGCGGCCGGGAAGCCGATCAGCAGTGCATCCGCCGTCAGACCATGCCCGATCGAGACCTCTGCCAGATCGGGGATCGCGTGTCTGAGCGGCGGCAAGTTGTCGGCGGTCAGGTCGTGACCGGCGTTCATCTGGAGGGCCGGTCGATCGCCAGCCTGGTTGTGCCCCGTCATGCGCGCGGCTTCGGCGGTTGCGACGAGGTCGCTCAACGCGCGATCTGCCGAACGGGGATCGGATGCGCCGCCATACGGACCGGTGTAGAGTTCGATCCGCTCCGCACCGGTCTGCCACGCTGACATCGGCGCGTCCGCCATCGGATCGACAAACAAGGCGACCCGTAGCCCATGATGCTGCAAGTCGCGCACAACGGTCGCCAGCATGGCTCCGTGTTCGTCGAAGTCCCAGCCGTGGTCCGAGGTCGGCTGGTCCGGGCTGTCCGGTACGAGTGTGACCTGGTGCGCCTTGACGGACAGCGCGAGTTCGATGAACTCGCGTGTGGGATAGCCCTCTACGTTGAATTCCGCATGCGGGTAGTCCGAAGCGATCAGGGCCGAAAGGTCGCGCACGTCCGAAAACCGGATATGCCGCTGGTCGGGTCTTGGATGGACGGTGATCCCATGTGCCCCGGCATCAAGAACGGCGCGTGCCACCTCGAGAAGGTTCGGCCACGGCACGGCGCGCCGGTTGCGGAGATAGGCGACGGCGTTGAGGTTCACCGACAGTCTGGTCTTCATGAGCATTTCGTCTCCACCCTGCCGCGCTCTCTCGCGGCTTGAGGGCGCATCCGTTTCGCGCCTTGGTTTGTGATGTTGAGGCACGTTCACCAGCCAGCAGGGTCCGTACGCAATGGGCGTGCCGGATGCGGCCAACGGGGCTGTCGGCCACCGATGACCACGGGAAACCGAACCCGTCGTGCTGGCCCCCAGCCGGTGGCCTCGGAGACCAGATCGCCGTCCTCGATGGGCGCCATGTCTTCGAGCGGGTCCGTCGGGCCGGCGGAGACCAGAAGCTGTGCGGTGCGAGCAAGAGACAGGCGAGCCGAGACGACATCTCCGCGATCGCGCAAGATCCTCAGCGCACGCAAGGCAGCAGCCGCCATCAGGTAGCCTGTCGCGTGATCCAGCGCCTGCACCGGCAATGGCACAGGACGCTCCGCTCCGGATCGCGCCATGCCGGCGTCGGCGATCCCGCTGCTCATCTGCACCAGGCTGTCAAACCCCCGCCGACCCGCCCACGGGCCGGACCAGCCATAGGCATCGAGCGCGACCTCGATCATGTCCGGCGCAAGCGCACGTAGCCGATCCCCGTCATAGCCGAGCCCGGCCAGCGCGCCGGGCCGATAGCCATGCACCAGCACATCCGCTTGTCCGAGCAGGCCCTCGAACGTCGTCCGATCATCCGACCGGCGCAGGTCAAGGCCGGCCAGCTTCTTGCCGAGCGTCACCTCGGGCTCGAGGCCCGGCTCGCTCCACCCAGGCGGATCGATCCGGAGCACACTGGCGCCGAAGCCCGCCAGGAAGCGGGTTGCGACCGGTCCCGCGAGGACGCGTGTCAGGTCGAGGACGCGCAAGCCGTCGAGATCCTTCGGGGCCACTCCGCTGCTTTTCGTGCGCCAGGCGATCACGGGTTCTTTGGAAACCGCGATGCCTTGCGGATGCTCCGCCCATTCCGACAGGCTATGCATGGCCGCGGCAGCGCCGCCGGCGGCCACGACCGCGTCCTCGAGGTCCGATTTTCGCCACCCCCGGACCGCCTCGCCGACCGCGTCCCGTTCCGCAGCGCAGCCCAGAACCGACAAGGCCGCGTCCCGGTGGTGCGGCGCATTGGTGTGCAGCTTCACCCAGCCGTCTTGCGCCTCGTAGTCGCCGGCGATCGGGTCCCATGCGTCCGGAACGGCCCATCCGTCCGGGCGGAGGGTCATGCCGAACCAGATGAGGGTCCGACGGACATCGATCCCCACGTCGCGGAGGCCAAGCATACCGGCCAGCTCACGGGCTGCAGCGCCCACGCTCGCGACGGCGAGGTCGGAGACCGCAAACCACGCGGGCAGACTTGCAGGCGACGCCGTGCGGAGGGCCACATCGGGAGCGAAGCTGCGCCCCAGAGCTGTATCGATCTGGTTGTCAATCGTGCCGCGCATTGAGGAGCCCCCGAGTTTCAATGGCTTGGACATGGCCTGATAATCGCATGAGCCCGATAAGCCATTTGCTCACCTGCTCCGAAATACCGTTCTTCGCAGAATAAAACTGCAGCCGTGCAGAATCCGTCGAACCGATCAGGCGACCACCCCACCGGCGTGAAAGCGATGCTCGGCGCCTGGGCTTTCAGAGCTCAAGCCCTCTGCACATGAAACGCTGCTGTGGGACGGTGCGGGTCAGCGGCCCCGCCTGAGCGAAGCTCATCCTCCTTGACTCCTTTATTTAACGCCATTAATTTACGACTCATAAGTTTTGGAGTCAACATGGCAGCCCTCATCCGATCCAGCCTCTTCGTTCCCGGCGCCAGGACGCATCACGAGAGGTGGTCCTGATGGCGCGACCGAGAAAGCAGGATGCCCGGGATCTCAGGCTGCTTGCGATCGATGCCGCGATCTCGTTGCTGACCCAGCGGGAGTCGCCCGATCTATCGATGGCCGAAGTCGCGCGGATGATTGGCTGTTCGGCGCCGGCGCTTTATGCGCATTTCGCAGACAAGGACGACTTGCTCGACACTGTTCGGCAAACAGTGCTGGAGCGGCAAACCGCCGGAAAGAAGCGACGCTACGAACGCCCGACGAAAAGCGCCCTCGAGAACCTCGCGGACGGCGGCCATGCGTATCTTGATAACGCCGCGCGTGCGCCGGCGATCTATCGACTGATCTACTGCAGAACTCCGAAGTCGGAAGAAGCGACCGAAGCCGTCTCCCATCCGGCATTGACCGCGCTCGCGCGCGGCGTCGCGGCCTGTCAGGCCGAGGGCTATGCCACGGAGCATGCGCCAGAAGAGGTGGCGCGCATGCTTTGGTCAATGGTTCATGGCGCGGCTCTGCTCGCTCTCGACAGCGCCGAAGGACAAAGAGCCGATGCCTGGCGTGACGCCCATCGCTGCGTGGATCTCGCCATGGCTCTGATCCGGAGCGAGGACGCGGGACGCCTTGGCATTCCGATATCGGTGCCCAGCAAAACCGAAGGACCCAAAAGATGAAGTTGAAGACGACGGCGCTTGTCGCTACGGCAGCGATCCTTCTAGGGACCGCTGGCTATGTGGCTTACTCGACGCATGCCACCGAGGCGGAAATCGGCGAATTCGAGGCCACCGTGATGGAGACGGCGCCGCCGGCCGCTGCGGCGGTGTCGGGCGATGCGCTCGCTGAACTGCCTGCGCCAGTGCAGCGCTATTTTGCTTTCGTGTTTCCCGACGGGGTCGGAGCGGCGCCGAGGTGGGTGACATTCGAGCAGGCTGGCGATTTCCGGCGACCACAGACGGAAGGCTTTCAGCCGACAACTGCACGGCAGGTGATCGCCACCGCGGCTCCTGACCTCGTTTTTTCTGCTGACACTCCGCTCTGGGGGCCGATCTGGGCAAAGGCCTATGACGCTTTCATTGACGGCCAGATGGAGATGGGGGCCCGCCTCCTGTCGACCGTCTCTGTCATGCACGAAACGAGTTCGCCGGCGCTCGACCGTATATCGCTGCGTCGATGGCTTCTTGAAACGCCGGTGAACCCTTATGCGCTTCTGCCCGGCGGTCTCGTTCGCTGGGAGGCGATCGATGACGATGAAGCGCGCGCGGTCGTCGAAGCTCATGGCTACAGCGCAAGTCTCGTTGCGACCTTCGACGCACGCGGCGCTCTCGTGAGTTTGCATGCAGAGCAGGACGGAGACCTCACCACCCCCTATCACGGGTCCGGCGAACACGTATCGCGCGGCGATTATCGCCTCGTGGATGGAGTACGGATCCCAATGAGCTTCGAAGTCTCCAGGATGGCGGATGGTGTCCGATATCCGTTCTGGACGGGGCGCATCACGAATATCGACTTCGTCGTGGATGATCTCGGCGCAGGCGACAGCTGAATTCGGCAACCGCGCCACCCGATCTGCGGGCGATACGCCGACCAGAGGCGTCGCTCGCCCGCGCCACAGACCCCTCCCTGCAAACCACCAAGTGGAAAGACCACGTAATGGAATTGCTCTACCTATCGTTTGCGCTCGTTGTCTTCATCACTGCGGCGACGCCAGGCCCGACCGTCTTGCTTGCTCTGACCAACGGGTCGCGCTTCGGGGTTCCGCGCGCCACCTTCGGGATGCTTGGCGCCGCCGCTTCGGATCTCGTGCTTATTTCCGCCGCAGCCCTCGGCCTCGGGGCCGTACTTGCCGCATCGGCCTTCTGGTTCAATGTCGTGAAGTGGATTGGCGTTGGCTATCTCGCGTGGCTTGGGTTCCAGTTGCTCAGAGCACGAGGGGAACTCGGCGTCGAATTGCATGGCGCGGCGGAGGGGAAATCGGCGCCGGTCGCCGCGCCGCATGTTCTCTTTCGCAAGAGCTTTCTGGTGGCCGTTACCAATCCCAAGGGATACATGTTCGTCGCCGCGCTATTGCCCCAGTTCATCGACCAGACGGCTCCGCTCGCACCGCAGTACGTGATGTTGGCGATCATCTTCGTGTGCATCGATCTGCTGGTGATGGCGACCTATGCGGGCCTCGGTGTCGGGATGGTGAAGTTTCTCGCGCCCGCCCGTGTGATCCTCCTCGAGCGTTGCAGTGGTGGTGTGCTGATCGCTCTCGCAGGGATCCTCGCGACGACGAGACGGGCGACGTGATGAGCCGCAACTCGTCTCTACGAGTGTGCATCGAACAGGCCCACGAGCCATTCGTATGCGGTGCGCACCGCAGATGTCTCTCCGGTCTCCGGGTGGCGGAGCGCCCAGATCTCGCGCCTCAGGACCGGCGCCCCGGACTGGACGATGCCTGGAACCGCCTTCCCCAATTCGACGGGAAGAACGGCGCGGCCAGCTCCCGCGGCGACCGCCAGCGCCATGGCCATCGGATCGTTCGACCGCAGAGCCGGCTCCGACCCCGCAAGCGCGTCTTCGACATAGGCAGCCTCGGGCACATGCGAAAATCGCCTCGAATAGGTGACCCAGCCGAGGTCGGGCTGAGCCTGCTCGGGCTCGAACACGGCATAGGGAGCGACCCCCACCCGGCGGACGAGAAGCGTATCCGTGACATCCTGCGGCGCGCCGAGCCGGACGGCGATGTCAGTCTCCCAGTTCTCGAGCCGCACATTCGCCGGCTCGGTGTCCATCTCGATCGCAAGGTTTGGCGCCGTCGCGCGCAAGGCGCCGATGCCAGGCGCAATCACAAAGCGGGCAATGGTGGGAGGCGCGCTGATCCGGACGACACCGCTCGGGGAGTCTTTAAGGGCCTCGACCGAAATCAGGAACGCGCGTTCCGCGTCTTCCATCGCGCGCGCATGGTCCAGCAGTTGCCGGCCTTCTCCGCTCAGCCTGAGCGCGCCATGCGTCCGCACGAACAACGACAAGCCGATCGATTTTTCCAGCGCTTTCATGCGGCGACTGGCGGTCGTCGGGTCCATGGCGAGTTGGTCGGCCAGCGCATTGAGGGAACCGGCGCGATCCGCCGCAAGCAGCAGTTTCAGATCGTCCCAAGGCAGTCGCTCATGGCTCATTTCGGCATCCATGCAGTTTCTTACTGCACAATACCGCGTTCAGGCAGCTTTGGAACCTCGTTAGTCTGCCGTCGGATTTGCGAGCGCCATGTCGCCCTCCGCCAGTCCTGCAACATCACGCCATGGAGGGCCGGCCGACATGCCTGAGACTTCTGCCACCTATGCTGCCTTCCTGACCTTCGCTTTCGTCAGTTCGATCACGCCCGGGCCGAACAACCTGATGATCCTCGCGTCAGGCGCGGCCTTCGGCTGGCAGCGAACGCTCCCGCATATCGTCGGCACGGTGCTGGGATTTGCCATCATGGTCGCGGCTGTGACGCTCGGTCTGGGCACGCTATTGGGGCAAAACCCGGACGCGCTGGACGTCATTCGGTACGCAGGTGCGGCGTGGCTGCTCTGGCTTGCCTGGCGGCTCGCGCAACCGGCGCTGCAGGCGCCGTCGCGGACCGCATCGGCAGCGGAGGCGCCCGCAGACGCACGACCGATGACCGCCATGCAGGCGGCGCTGTTTCAATGGGTGAACCCGAAGGCCTGGACGATGATCGTCGGCGCCAGCGCCGCGTTTTCCGGCCTGTCGTCGGAGCCCGTTGAGCGGTCGGTGCTGATGACGCTCACCTTTCTGGCCGTGGCGCCCATCTGCATCGCACCGTGGCTGCTCGCCGGAAACGCCTTCAAGCGGCTGATGATGAACGGCGCGCACGCACGGCTCATCTCGCTCGCGATGGCCGGCATCGTCGCCGCCACGGCGATCACCACGGTCGTTACAGGATGAGGGCGCTGCGAGGGTCCAGCGCCTACGAAGGGATCATCTGGTGCCTGATCTTCGTCGTTCTCGACGCGTGTCAGGCGGTCTATCTCGGCGCGTATCTGCAGGAGATCGACAGCTTCCTTCTCGGGGGCCTTGTCTTCGGCTCGGCGGCGGTGCTCTGCCTGTGCTGGTCCGCGATCCGAACTCCGCAGCAGCTGAGACTTGCAGGCACCGAGTGGAAGGATGTCCTCGGCCTCAATCTGACCGTTACCTTCGGCTGGCTCCTCTACTTCTTCGGCGTCCAGCTGATCGAGCCGGCCGTGGCCTTCACGCTCTTCTCCGGCGCCATCCCCGTCGCCACGGTCGCGCTGTCCTACCTTGGGGTGGCCGAAGCCGAGGCGCCGCGAAACAGGTCCGAGTGGATCGGGCTAGGCATCATCACGACCGCTCTCGTGTTTCTCGCGGGCATTACGCTGCTCGGGTTCAGCGGTTTTGTCCGTGGTGGAGAGACGGCCGCGATCTCGGGGCTGATCGCGTCCTTCGTCGGCGGCGTGTTCATCACCGGCATGCTGCTCTATGGGCAGCGCCTGCATCGCAAGGGCCTCGGCCCCACGACGCAGTTCGGGCTTCGCTTTCCGCTTTTCCTCGTGGTGACCTTCGCGGGTTACATGCTGGGGCTCGACGCCAAGGGGCCGGTCGCCTGGCAGGATCTGCTCGTGGCCTATGCCTTTGGCATGCTCCTTTTGGCCTTCCCCATCTATGCCGTTCAGAAGGCCATCTCGCTGACGACGTCCCTGACGATCGCTGCCGTCGCATCGACAGCGCCCCTGCTGATCTTCGTCCTGCAGATGATAGAGGGCCGGGTCGACGTCTCGCTGCTGACCTCGGCCGGTCTCATCGTCTTCTTTGCCGGCTCCCTCGTCTCGCTCTCGGGCGCTGCAACCGCCATTTCGAAGCCAGACACCGACAGGAAAGCCGCACCATGAGCAGCCCGTCCCCCGATACCGTTGCCGTTCGATCGGTCTCTGAACTCACGCCGGAAATCGTCGATGTCCTCGACGCGCACCGTCGGCATAGCGCCGAGAACTATCCCGGCGAGAGCGACCACAGCTTGTCGGCTGAAGACCATGTCAGCGAAGGGCTTCACCTCTTCTCTGCATGGATGGGAGCCGTGTGCGTCGGGATCGTCGGGCTTCGCGTCATGGATGCGTCCAACGCGGAGTTGAAATCGATGCACGTGCTGGAGACGGCGCGGGGCGCCGGCGTCGGCCGGAAGCTGCTTGATGAGGTCCTCGACCAGTCACGACGACGCGGATACGCGAAACTCTGGCTCGAGACGGGCACCCGGCCAGCCTCCGCTGCAGCGCGCAGACTCTACGCGCAAGCCGGCTTCAGGGAATGCCTGCCATTCGGGGAGTATGCCGAAGATCCCGAGAGCGTATTCATGGTTTTGGATCTGACATGATCGCCATCCCGCCAGAAGCCTCGGAGGCTGGCCGATGATGTCCGCGCCAGCCAGCCTGTTCGCGCCGTTCGCCCTGCCGAACGGCGTCGTCCTGAAGAACCGGATCGTGAAATCCGCGATGTCGGACTCGCTCGGCGACGGTCGCGGGACACCGACAGAAGCGCAGATGCGGCTCTATGAACGCTGGGCCGGCGGCGGCGTGGCCGCGTCGATCATCGGCGAGGTCCAGGGCGATCCGCGCTTTGCCGAGAAGCCAGGCAACATCGTTCTGAATGCGGCCTCAGACGCCGAAGCCTTCGCCCGTCTGGCGCGGCGCGGCACTGCAGGCGGGGCGCAACTCTGGTTGCAGCTCGGTCACGCCGGTGCGCTGACGCCGCCATCGATCGGAACGCCCAAGGGACCGAGCGCCATCGACATGCCGGAGCTGCGGGCGGAGGAACTGTCGCTTGCCGAGATCCGGGCGCTGCCAGTCCGTTTCGCGGAGACGGCGCGGCGCGCGGAAAACGTCGGCTTCTCGGGTATTCAGCTCCACGCCGCGCATGGCTTTCTGTTGAGCCAGTTCCTCTCGCCTCTCTTCAACCTCAGGGGCGATGCTTATGGCGGCTCCATCGCAGGTCGCATGCGGCTTGTCCTCGAGACCATTGAGGCCGTGCGCAGCGCCGTCTCGCCCGGTTTCACGGTGGCCCTCAAGCTGAACGCAAGCGATCAACTTGAGGGCGGGCTGGTGCCCGAGGATGCGCTTCGCGTCATCGGGGCGCTCGACGGACGTGGACTGGACCTGATCGACATCAGCGGCGGGACATACTTCCCCGGCGCGCCGTCGAGTTCCGACCGCGCATCGAGCGGGCCCTATTTCCTGGACTTCGCCAAAGCCGCGCGCAGCCGGACAAGCGTCCCGCTAATGGCGACCGGCGGTTTCAAGCGACGCGTGGAGGCCGAGGCGGCCTTGAGAGTGGGCGCAGTTGATCTCATTGGCCTTGCGCGCGCGCTTGTGCTGGACCCTGGCCTCCCCACGACATGGAAAGAGAACGGCCCCGACCCGGCGTTTCCGCGGTTTGCAGCGACGCCGCCGGGGGGCGTCACGGCGTGGTTCACCATGCGCCTCACCGAGATCGGCGAAGACCGGGAGGGCGAGGATGCGGCCGACGCCATCGCCGCGCTCGCACTCTATGAGGCGCGCGACGCAGCCCGCGTGCCGCTCTGGAACGAGACGTTCCATGGCGATCCACGCATGACCTGGCACGCCACATGACGGAAACTGACCCTCTGGCCATCGAGATCGGCCCCGCCACCTGGCCGACGTTCGAGGCGGTGATGGGCGCCAATGGCGGCTGCGGCGGCTGTTGGTGCATGCTCTGGCGCCGGACGGCGAAGGAGATGGAAGCGAGCAAAGGGGACGGAAACCGCCGCGCGATGCGAAAGATATTCGAGGACGGCGCCGTCCCGGGGCTGGTCGCGATGAGCGGCGACGCGCCCGCTGGCTGGATCCAGATCGACCGGCGCGCAGCGTTTCCACGCCTCGCGTCATCGCGCGTGTTGAAGCCCGTCGACGATGAAGATGTCTGGAGCGTTTCCTGCTTCTTCATCGAGAAGCGCTTCCGCCGTCAGGGCCTGTCGCGTCGCCTCCTGCGCGCCGCGGTCGACTGGGCCGGGTCCCAGGGCGCCCCGGTCGTCGAAGGCTATCCGATCGACACGCCACGGGCGAAATACCCGCCTGTCTATGCCTGGACAGGGTTCGCCCAAGCCTTTCGCGACGCCGGGTTCGTCGAGGTTGCGCGACGTTCGGAGACGCGTCCGATCATGCGCAAACGGCTGGCTCCGACGAACCCGTGCAGCCCGATCAGTCGGAACTGCCGTCAGATGTATGCCGGTACGGCGCCAGGGAATTCGAAAGGGGAGACACCGTGATCCAGGGCTTGAGCCACATGACTTTCATCGTGAGGGACCTCGACAAGATGGAAGAGGTGCTGACGCAGGTTCTCGATGCGAGGAAGATCTACGACAGCGGCGAGAAGACCTTTTCGCTGTCCAAGGAGCGGTTCTTCGATATCGGCGGCATCTGGGTCGCGACGATGGAGGGCGAACCGCTCCCGACCCGGACGTACAACCACGTCGCCTTCAAGATGGCGCCGGACGACTACGACGACAGGCTGCAACGGATCATGTCTCTTGGTCTCGAGGTCAGGGAGGGCCGGTCACGCGTTCCGGGCGAGGGCCACTCGATCTACTTCCACGACCACGACAATCACCTGTTCGAATTGCACAGCGGCACTCTCGAGGAACGCCTGAGGCGCTATGCCGATGCGTGAACCCAGCTGGCAACCAAGGCCCCTGGAATGGGGTTTCACCATCCCTGTTGTCCTGAGACGCTCATGGTGTGGCCGAAACTCGGAGACGGCCCGACAGGTCAGAGTTGCCGCCGATCCCTCGGCCTCGCCGAGCCGCCTTGCGTCTACACGCCTTCCGAGGGAGTCCCCGGCATGCTGAAAATCTCCGGGAGATGCGAATGCGGAGCGGTGTCTTTCGAAGCAACGGGAGTCAGAGAAACGGTGACTGTGTGCCATTGCAGCCAGTGCCGCAGGACTAGCGGTCATCTCTGGGCATCGACGCACGCGCCTTTCGATAGCGTCACGTTCCTAGAAGATCGCGGCCTTCGCTGGTTCGCCTCCTCCGAGACGGCGAAGCGTGGCTTTTGCCAACATTGCGGCTCCAGCCTCTTCTATCGGATGAACGACGAGACGGGCATCGGCATCGCTGCCGGCTGCATCGACGACACGTCCGATCTGCGGCTCGGGAAGCACATATTCGTCTCGAGCAAGGCCGATTACTATCCCGAGCCGGATGATGCCCCTCTCTTTCGTGAAGACTAGAATCCTGAAAGGAGGCCATTTTTGCCGCCAGATATTTCTGTCGTAGCAACGGTTCTGCTTCTCTACGCGGCGGTCGTTATCAGCCCTGGGCCGAACTTCGCGCTGATATCGCGTTTGGCCATTTCAGGCGCCAGACAGACCGCTGTGGGCGCCACACTCGGCTTGGCATGTGCAGCGACTCTTTATGCTGTCCTCAGCATGTCCGGGCTCGCCGTCGTGCTCGCTCGGATCGGATGGCTAGCGGGTGCCGTCCAGGTCGCAGGCGGTCTGTTCCTTGTCTATCTCGGCGTCGCGAGCTGGGTTCGGCCGAAGATTCAAGGGGGCGCCGAGACCACGCCGGTTGAAGGCGACGGCCTGAAGCGCGGCATCGGTCTCGGCTTGCTCGTCAACCTGGGGAACCCCAAAGGGATCGCGTTCTTCATCAGTCTATACGCAGCCACCATTCCGCCAGGTACGGCGCTTTCAAGCAAGATCATGATCCTGATGGGCGGCTTCGCGCTCGAACTCCTCTGGTATGGGCTGGTTCTCTCGCTTTTGTCTTCCGGTCCCGCCCGACAAGCCTACAGCAAGGCAGGCGACTGGATCGAAAGGTGCATTGGAGCGATGCTGATAGGGTTCGGACTGAAGCTCATCTTCGCGCCGAAAGGATGAAGGAATTGGCTGATCGAAATCCACGTCTGACGATTTGGGACATGATATGACCGGCGTGCTTCTCGCTTTTGGCGTTTTCCTCATCGGGATGGTGACACCTGGTCCGAACATCATGTCGATAATCGCGACATCGATGTCCATGGGCCGCAGGCAGGGGTCAGCACTGGCGATCGGGACGGCTGTCGGGACTCTCTTGTGGGCCAGCCTTGCCGCTCTGGGATTGACCGCACTCCTGTCCGCAGTTGCCGGATTGATGGTCGTGATCAAGTCTTTGGGTGCTGCCTACCTTCTATGGCTTGCCTTGAAAGCATTTCGGTCGGCGGCGTCCCACAAGGGCATCTCCGGAGCGCCCCCGGGCGCCTTGGGAAGTGAACTGGCCTATTTCCGACGAGGCCTCATCATTCAGATGACCAATCCCAAGGCAGCAATGGTCTGGGTTGCCACGATGTCACTTGCGCTGAGCGAAGGCTCATCGATTCTGGTGCTTGGCATCGTCGTTGTCGGCTGCAGCCTGATCTCGTTCGCAGGCCACCTGGCCTACGCTCTGATGTTCTCGACGCCCCGCATCATGGCGCGCTACGCAAAGTCCCGACGCTGGCTTGAATTCGCGCTTGGGACATATTTCTGCTTTGCGAGCTACAAACTGGCGACGATGAGAGTCTGAGGGAACGCATGGCGGCGGTCGCGTGCCTAACCCATTTTTGCGCCCCAGAAGGACGTCTGGTCGGCGGCGAAATACCCGTCTGCGGCGCGGAAGTTGCCCTGCAACTCGACGGTGTCACCGACGGTGAGCGACACCATCGTCTGAAGCCAGAGCGCCGTCGCCTCGGAGACATGCGCCCCGCTGATCTCGCCTCGTGAGCCGCGGATCTCGGTCGTGCCGTTCAGCACGAGCCGCCCGCTCATCCGCGCCGACGTGCTGGCGTTCACCTTGTACATGAACGTCGCGCCGAAGAGGTAGGTGCCGTCCACCGGGGCCACGAAGCGGTTGTTCGCTGCGTCGAAGGCGCTCTGATCGTTGTAGTCGGTGTTGTTGATGGCGATCTTCGTCCAGGTCCCGACGCCGACGTAATTGTCGTAGTTCGTGTACGCCTTGAACCGCGGCAGCCGCGGCTGGTCGACTATGCCGGTGGCGTTGTCGACGCTCAGCCCGTCGAAGAAGGTGCTGCCATCGGCGGAAACCGCGAGGCGGAACCGGTCCGAGCCGAACAGTCCAACCAGCGCCTTGGTGACGAAGTTGGTCTGGAGCGTCAGGCCCAGATCGTCGCCTGCGGCCTCCTTGTTCATGGTGTAGAACAGATCGCCGGTGCCACCCTCGGCCACGGTCTTCGCCGTCCAGAGCGCGGCGTTCAGCTTGGCCGAGAACGGATTCGACACATCCGCGGTGGTCCCAAGCCCCAGCAGCGCGAGGTTCTGCAGCGCGTCTGGCGTGGTGCCGATCCAGCTCGCGCCATCATAGACCAGCAGCAGGCCCTCGTCCTCGACCCACGCCCGCCAGCCGGTGCGCGGCGGCAGGCGGAGCCAGGCGCCGTCCGTCCAGAGCGCGACGTTCAGGTCCCAGCCCGCCCAGTCGCCAGTCGCGCCCGAGGCGACGATGTAGCGGTCGCCATCGGCGGGGCTGGGAGGCGGCGCGGTCAGGTCGCGGTCGAGAACCGAGAGCTGGACAAGCCCGTCGAGCAGTCGCAGCGCCTCGTTGTGGGTGACGTGCTTCTGGGCCTGCGCCGCCAGGATGTAGGGCAGCAGCAGATGGGTCGTGGCATCGGACATGGGCGGTCTCCAGAACTAAGAACGCCGCCTGCATGGCAGACGACGAACAATGGCGCGGCGATGGGCGTTGGCGGGCTACCCGTGTTCGGGCGTCTCCGATGGAATCGTAGAGAGAACCGGATCGGGCTTCGGCGCGTCCCACTTCGCGGTCATTGCGGCCCAGCGATCGATCTCCGCCCGGAAGGCGGGGTCGTCGATCCGCAGGTGGAAGGTGTAGAGCTGATCCACGATCTCGCGAATCAGCGCGCGCATCTCGTCGTCATTGATCCGCGAGACCTCGGACCACGGAATGCGTCTGCCCGCAGCATCCTCGACGATGACGTCGGTGCCATCACCCGTGTGCGAGACGGGCGTCAGGCCGGCATGCAGGGTCTCGAGCTGTGTGTTTCGCACGCAGGCCACGGCCATCACTCTGGCAAGCTGGGCGGCAATCCGGTCTTCGTCCTCGGGGCGCATGTCCCGAGCCTACGCCGGAGAGCGCACGGCGGGCCAGAACTCATTGCGCGGCCTCAGAAGCTCAGCGTGATGGTCTCGAGCGCGCCCCGCCCGACGAGGGCGGAGAGCTGGAAGATACGGATGTCGAGCGTGTCGCCGGGCCCGAGCGGCCCGCCCCAGTCGGCGGTCTGCTGGGCGGTGGTGTATAGGGCGCTGGTCGTGGACGTGCTCAGCACGCGCTTCACGGTGGCGCCGTCGAGGATCTCGACCTCGTAGGATTCCAATTCCTCCGCGAACGGCGCGTCGACCGCGCCCCAGCTGTCGGCGGAGAGCGCGCGGGATCGCCGCGTCCAGCGGATCGTCAGATCGCCTGGCGTGCGTGGTGAGCGCCACGGCTGCACGACATGGGCGACCGAGAACGGCCGCAGCCCCACGCCCTGAGGCGTGAAGGCTTGCGCGACATAGGTCTCGTCGCTGACCGGGCGGCTCGCCGGGCCGATGCGCCAGTTCCACGGGATGCCAACGTCCGCCTCGGCGATCGGCAGCGATGCGAGGCTGTCGTCGAGCACCACCACCCGTGCGCCAGCGGGCGCGGGATTGCCCATGGCGCCTTCCGTGCCGCGCTGGCCGCGGAGTAGCCGGGTCAGGCGATAGCGGCCGGGCGCCAGCAACTCCGCTGCGCCCGCCTGCACGATCTCCCAGACGCCGGGCGCGCTCTCGACCGCGAGCGCGTTGGCGCCGCCGAACAGGGTTAGGTCGGTCACGCTCTCCAGCGTGCCAGACAGCAGATCGACCACCAGAACGTTGCCGAGGTCGAAGCGCGAGGTCGGCCCTGCGTAGAAGTCCGAGACCAGCGCGCCGATCCGGGCCCGTGTCCCGAAGCTGGTGAGCAGTTCGAAGCCGTCGCTCGACGGACTGCGGAACACCGCGATCTCGCCGGGCCAAGGGACGCCATGCGCCGCTGCAAAGGGCCGGTGCGCCGGCTGGTCCTCGGTCAGCTGCGGCAGGTCGAGCAGCACCGCCTCGGGTGCGCCGAAGACGACGGCTTGCGACAGCGCCGAAGGCCGCGGCGCGCCGGGCGGCAGGTCATAGGCCTCCCGATCCTGGCGGACGGCTTCGATCCCGCGCGCATCGGCATCGGCGATGGAAATGAACCGCAGCGGGACGGCGCGGCCGCCATGGACAAACGACACGACATCAGCCGGGTCGAGCGCGAGGCGCGACGGAGGCAGGCGGAAGACCGCGCTCTCGCGGCCGGTCCAGGCTTCCATCAGTGCGCGGCGGCAGCGGCGCTCGGCCTCCTCGGGCGGCACCGCCATAGGGAAGGACTCGGACGCGATGCGGGTCGTATCGACGGTGATGCGCCGGGCCTCGACCTGTGCGGCCTCGTAATCCTCGTCGGCACGGGCCACCTGCCATTTCAGGGCCTGCGGCAGTTCGGTCTCCTGGCCGCGCGTGAGCTCGAGAACGTCGCCCTCGCGGGGCGCGACAAGATCGTCTGGCGAGACCGTTGCGACAGCTGCGCGCCCGCGCATGACGAACCGGATCACACCCTCGGTCTCCACCGCGTCGAAGCCGAAATGCCGCGCGAGCGTGGTGATCGAGGCGCGAGGGCTTTCCAGCGCGCCGATGGCGTAGCCCTCGACCGCGCCCCAGAGCCCGGTGACGTCGATCCGGTTCTCGGGAAGCCCGGCGCGCAGGCAGAGATGGCGGACAAGGGCCGCGAGCGATACCGCCCCGAGCCGTCCGGTCAGCCAGTGACCGAGGCGCCAGTTCCCGCCATCCGTCCAGACGTCGGTCAGCGCCGGGAAGAATGGGTACGGCCGCGCGTCCCAGGTCCAGGCGGCGCATTCGGGGACGTGCACCATCCGGCCGCCGTAGACCGAGGACAGCGGGTTGTTCGCGGCATCGCCCCACCAGAGATAGGTCGCCTCGAGATAGGCCCGCTGGATCGCGTCGTCCCGCCAGCCGCGGGAAAAGTAGGGCACGAAGCTCTCGGAGGATTTCGGGTCAAAGAAGACGTTGGGCTGGTTGGAGCCCCGGTCGATGGCGGGACAGCCGAGCTCGGTGAACCAGATCGGCTTCGACTCGGGCGCCCATGCGGTCGGTGTGCCGCTCTCCACACCACCTGGGCGGTCGTAGTGCGGGTTCGACCACCAGCTGCGCAGATCCTTGTAGCGGAAGACCCACGGCTTGCCGGCAGTGCCGTCCATGATCGCGCTTCGCACCTGCGCGGAGCGGTCGGCCGCGCTGGAGTAGAACCAGTCGAAGCCTTCGCCGCCCGCGATGTTGGCCTGCAGATAGGCCCGGTCGTAGATCGCGGGCCAGCCTTCAGCCGCGTCGGCATGCTCGAACCCGTCGCGCCAGTCGGAGAGCGGCATGTAGTTGTCGATCCCGATGAAATCGACGTTGCCGTCCGCCCAGAGCGGATCGAGGTGAAAGAATACGTCGCCCGAGCCGTCGCCCGGCTGGTGCCCGAAATACTCCGACCAGTCGGCTGCATAGCTGATCGCCGTGCCCGCCCCGAGAATGGAGCGCACGTCGGCCGCCAGATCGCGGAAGGCCTGCACTGCCGGATAGGCGCTGGCGCCCGAGCGGATCGTGGTCAGCCCGCGCATCTCGGTTCCGATCAGGAAGGCGTCGACCCCGCCGGCCGCGGCGCAGAGAAAAGCGTAGTGCAACACCATGCGGCGCAGACCCCAGTCGCCCGGCGCCCCGGTCCAGGAGACGGTTTCGCCCGAGACGGCAAAGTCGGACGGGCTGGCGCTGCCGAAGAAGGCCGCGACCTGGCTTGCGGCTGTGGCGGTCTTGTCGACGCTGCCGGCATAGCCCGCCGCGGGCGAGCAGGTGATCCGGCCGCGCCAGGGGAACGCGGGCTGACCTGTCTCGGCGGCGTTGTCGGAGTATGGGTTCGACAGCGTGTTGCCGGGCGGGACGTCCATCAGGATGAAAGGGTAGAAGGTCACCCGCAGCCCGCGGGCCTTCATCTCCTTGATCGCCTGCACCACAGCGAAGTCGGCCGGCGTGCCGCCATAGACCGGCCGGTCCTGGTCATCGCGGCTGACCAGGTGCGCGGCGGCGCGCGAGACGCCATTGACGGACCAGGTCTGCGGGCTCGTGGTCTTCGCCGAGACTTCGACGCCCGGGCGGATCGCGCAGTCGCCCACGCGGAGGTCGTTCCCGAACCAGGCGACCACGAGACTGACGCTCTCCACCTTCGGCGCCATGGCCTGCAGCCGGTCGAGCGCCACCACCATGTCGGCGGTGTCCGAGAGCGCGTTCAAGTTCTCGGGGATCTGCGCGCCGCCGCTGCCCTTGCGGATGCCCTGCGTCGCGTAGGTGAACTCGCCCGAGGCCGGGATCATCGTGACCGCCTGCGTCAGCCCCTCGGCAGTGTCGGGATTGGCGAGCGGGCGGAATACCTCGAAGGAGAGCTGCGGCAGCCGGTTGCCGTAATTGCCCAGCGGCAGGTCCTCGAAGACCACATAGGCCGTGCCGCGATAGGCCGGGGTGTTGGCCGCGCCCATCTTGGCGGCGATGAACGGGTCCGCGGTCTGGCTCTCATCGCCCGGATACCAGCGCCAGGTGATCCCGGCGGTGTCGAGGAGCTTGCCGTCCGCCCAGATGCGCCCAATGCCAGTGATCGGGCCCTCACAGAGCGCAACCGCGAAGCTCGCGTAGTAGAGATACTCGGTCGTCTTGACCTTGCCGCCGCCCCCGCCGCCCTTGCCGCCGCCCTGCGTGGTGGTCTTGGTCTCCTCGCGGAAGTCGGTCGCCCAGATCACGTTGCCGCCCATGCGCATGCGGCCGTAGACGCGCGGGATGACGGCGCCCTCGGTCGAAGACGTGATCCGTAAGGAATCGAGTCGCGGCCCCTCGATCCGCTGGGTCGGCGCGAGCGAGGACACGATCCAGCTGTCGACAACCGAGCCGATTGTCGAGCCGACGAAGCCGCCGATGGTCGCGGCACTCACGCCGAGGATGGCGCCGCCGATGCTGCCGCCAATGGCGGCGCCAGCGGCACCGAGAACGAGCGTTGCCACGGGTCAGACCCCGTCAGGAAACAGGAAGGCGAAGGCGATGCGCCGCCGCCAGGATTGGGTGAGCGGTTCCTCGATCACGCCGAGCCGCTCATAGGCATGGAGGAAGCTGTCTGGGCCGGTCAGGATCCCGACATGCTTGGCGATGGCGCGGGGTATCATGCGGAACAGCACCAGCGCCCCGGGCCCGGCCTCGGTGGGCGACACCTCGATCATCATGCGCCGCGCGCCTTCGGCCAGAATCTCGCGCGGCCCCGTCTCGCCCCAGTCGCGGCTGTAAGGCGGGATCGGAAACGGCTCGGGGCCGACGACCTCGCGCCATATGCCCCGGGCGAGACCGAGGCAGTCGCAGCCGACGCCGCGCAGGCTCGCCTGGTCGTGATACGGCGTTCCGAGCCAGGCGTGCGCCGCAGCAATGACTTGATCCGGATCGGCCGGCGTCACAGAACGCCCCCGTCGTGGCCGCCGTCCTTGGTCGCGTAGCGCAGGATCGTGTCCTGTCCGGGGATGTGCGGGAAGCCTCGGAAGTTAGCGGTATTGGCGAACTTGGCGCCGCAGGTCTCGATCCGCTTGTCGCAGCCCGCGCGGATGGTGAATGCGTCACCCTCGGCGATCGCGCGCACCGGCGCCTCGAGCAGGGTCAGGATGGCCACGCCATCCGTGACGTCGTGGCCCAGCACTTCCGCGCGACGCCCGGCGTTCGCGCCGCTGGTCCACTCGACCGTCCCGAAGGTGAACCAGCCGGCCTCGAACCCGCCGAGCCCCGATGCGGTGAAGGCGCGGTCGCGCAGTAGATCGATGACGGCGCCGGTGCCCTTGAACGCCGTGTTCTCCAGATCGACACCGCAGCGCGCATCCCCCAACGCGGCGTCGCAGGTCGCCTGGAAGGTTCGCCCGACCGTCTGGCCCAGCACATGGGCAAGCGAACGGACCTCGGCGACGAAGGCGAGCCGCCCGCGCCGGATCTGACCGATGGCCCCGCGGCGCATCAGCACGCGCTGGCCGGTGTCGGCCCAGTTCACCCGCCAGACCTCGACCTCGGCGTTGTCCCAGCGGCCATCGAGGATGTCGGTCTCGGTGATCCGGTCCGAGGTCAGCACGCCCTCGGCGTCCTGCGCATCTACCGACAGGTCCGAGCCCGAGCGAACCTCGGACGCGGTCAGCCCGCTCTCCGGCTCGAAGTCCGTGCCGTCGAAGCCGAGCCTCCGGTCGTGATCGGTGAAGCCAAAGGTGACGCCATCGGCCCGCGTGATCCGCCAGCACCAGGCAAGTGTCGTCGTGCCCTCGTCGAGATGGGACTGCAGCGCGGGCGAGAGGGATTTCATCGGCAGGTTCCCGTCATGCGGTCGTCAAGATCGGCGATCCAAATCGCCCAATCCGGCGGCAAAGCGGCAACTGTGTCGGCAGGCGGCCGGACGAGCCGCGCCTCGGCATAGGAAGTGCAGCCGGCATCGGAAAACGGGGGACGGGTCGCGCAACCGCTAAGAAGCAGGCTTGCGGCCATGATTTTGATGATATCCATAGTGCCTCTCCGCAGCTTTGCGCACGGCCACCGCGTCGGCTTTTGATCGAAAGCTCCCCAGCAAGTGGCGGCGCCCTTTCTCAGGGTAGATGTATGCCCACCAGCGGCGCTTCTCCCTGTTCCAGCTCACGCCAACGACGCCCGAGCTGTTGCTGCGCGATATCGCAGTGTTCCGCGCATTCTCTGCGGGATCGGTAGGGCGCAGGTTCCGCCATCGATTGTCACTGCGCCGGCCATTGACGTGGTCGATCTGCGCCTCTGGCCATTGCCCGGTCATGATCGCGAACGCCACTTGGTGGGCGTACACATGAGCACCGAAAACGCGGCCAGCGATGTATCCGTGTTCGCGGCGACCGAATGCCGGCTGACCTTCGTACTTGGCGTTCCAGATCCGGCAGACCCACGCCGGGTCGCGTTTGCAATGTGTGAAATGCGTTGGCCGTCGTGCCTTCCATGTAAACTGGCCGGTATCGGGATCGTAGTGAATGAGGTCACGTAGAAGCGCCGGCTCAATTCGTGGCGCCGTTCTGCTGAGCTCGTTCATCACCAGTTCCCGTCGTTGCGCCGCAGCCGCTCAGCGGGATCGCCGTAGCCGCGGCCATCGCGAACCGCATCCCGACCGCGCTCGACACGCTTGTTCTTGTCTTCGATGGCATCGCGTTCGGCCTCCCGTTTGCCCGCGCGCTTTCCTTCGACAAGGCCCCAGCGTCGGCCGAGGACGACGCCCCCGATTGCGCCGAGCGCCGCGACCAGCCAGATCAGAAGGTCAGCCATCGCCGCGGAACCCGCGCTCGATCCTGTCGCGCAGGCCGATCAGGCCCAACCCGAGGAACATCAGTCCCGCGGGCGAGGCATCGCCCGAGCCGGCCAGCAGCGCGACGAGACGGGACAGCTCGCCGAGCGACCCGGTGGCGGGCAGCGCGAGGGAGGCGATGCCGGTGAGCATGGCGAGAAGTCCCGCCCACCAGGTGAGCGAGTTGGGTCGGACGTAGCGCATGAGTCAGGCCCTCCGGATCAGGGTGGAGAAGAAGGCGGCCAGCCGCGCGAGCCAGCCGGTCGGCATATCGGGTTCGGGATCGAGGACCGGCGGCCGCGGTGTCGGAGGTCGCCGTAGCAGGGCCAGCGCCTCATCCTCGGTCAGGCGACGGATCGGCCGGGAGAAATCGACGCGGCCCGTGTGATCTACGGACCAGACCGGGATCGTGCCGCCAGGATAGCGGCCATGCCGGAACAGATCGCGCTCGGCCTCCCGGCGCGGAATGATCGCGGCCGGTCGCCGCCAGTTGAGAAACGCGTCGGCGGCTGCAACGAGATTGCCGGCATTGAGGTGCCGGGTCAGCGCGGCCTTTGCGATGCCGCCGGTGTTGTAATGGAACGAAACCAGCGCATCGAACTCGTGCGGCGCCAGTGGCACCTCCACGGCCCGCTGGACGGCAGCCTCGTAGCGCGCGAGGTCGGCCCGGAAGACCCGGAACGCCTCGCGGATCCCGGCGCCGAGATCGGCGGGCATGCCGCGCGGCATGGTGGCGGGATCAGGCGGCCCAGCCGCGGTCGTGTGGCCGATGCCGAAGGTCCAGACCTGTTTCACATCGAGATAGGGCCCGGGCACGAGTCCTTCGTGCCGGACGAGGGCCAAGAGGCCCCGGTCGGTCATGTGCATGGGATTACCGGAGTAGCGAGAGGATCAGGATCAGTGCTGCGATGGCGAGGCCGATGCGCAGACGGTGGGCAAAGGCCGCTCTTGGGTCCGCCGGGTCGCAGCGGAGGGAGCGCGCGAGGCGAAGGATCTCATTCATCGCCGTCGCCCCGCTTGGCACGACGCAGGCGGGCCAGCAGCACTTCGATGAAGGCCGGTCCGAAGACGCCGACGAGATAGGCGGCCGAGCCCGCTGCACCGCCCGCGGGGATCGTCTCGGGCGGCAGGCCCAGCCAGGCAGTGATGACGGCCATCGACAGGCTGCCCATCCCGGCCGCGATCAGCCCGCCGAGCAGGATGTGCCGGAGCGCATCGCGCAGCCGCATCTTCGTGGTCAGTGCATTCGTTGCCCCGCCGAGCGCTCCCCAGGCAGCGAGGATCACGGCCGTCGAGGCCGCGAGTTCGCGCAGCACGGCTGCAACGAAGCTGCCGGTGTCGTTCATCGCCGGATCTCCAGAAGTGGAATGGTGGTGATCGAGCCGAGCCGCTCGAGATCGAGCGTCACGTCGAGCGCGTCTGTGTCGAAGCGGACCGGGACGTCGAACTCGAAGCCCGCGGTGATGGCGACGCCGGAGCTAGGCGCGGTGTTGAAAGTGACGATGCCGGTGGTGGTGTCGACCGACCCGCCGGAGGGCTGCTCGACCCCGCCGAGCGCAATGCGCACGGTACCCGCCACCGGCTTGGCGATGGTGCGCGTCCAGGATTGCGCGCCCGAGGCGTAGCGCTTCACCAGCTGGAAGGCGGTCGTCGCGCCATTGCCGGTGCCGATCGCCTGGTCGTTCGGCGATGGCGTGCCCGAGGGCAGGCAGGACTTGTGGTCGCCCCAGTCCTTGAAGCGGAAGCCATGCAGGCGGCCATTGCGCGCCTCGAAGAAGGCGACCACTGCCGACAAATCGTCCGCGCGGCGGATGCCGTAGGCGACGTCGTAGCGGCGACGCGAGTTGGCCCAGCTGGCGTTGCGTTCCTCGTCGCCCGAGGCGAGTTCGACGATCTGCGTGCGCCGCTCGGGCCCGCCCCGCGCGCCGCGACTGATGTTGTCCGGAAACCGGACCTCGTGAAACGCCATCACATACCCCTCCGCCCGAGCGAAACCGCACGGGCGATGTCCGCGGCGACCTGCGTGCGGGATTGGCGGAAGCTCTCGGCGTCGCGGGCCATGATGGTGACGTTGACGCCACCACCCGTGCCGTAGCTCTGCGCCTCACGCCGCGACAGCACCCGTTCGCCGCGTTGCAGGATCGCGGGGACTTCGTCGTGGCGTAGCCCCGCCATGCCGCCTGAATGCATCCGCGGTGCGGCGGCGAAGGCCATGGCGGGCACCATGCGCGCGGGCCCCGCGGACCCCACCATCCCGCCCGCATGCAGGACGTTTGCGAAAATGCCGCCCGCACCAGCGAACACGCCGGAGAGCGCATTGGCGATCGGCCCGAGGATGAACCGCCGCGCCGCGAGCTGGGCGAGATCGGCCAGCAGCGAGGTGACCAGGTCGCGGAAGTTCAGCTTGCCGGTCTTCACGAACTGGCCCACCGCGTTCTCGGCCGACTGGAAGGCGCCGACGAGGCTCTGTCCGATGTCGCCGCCAATCTCTCGCGCCTTGCTGGCGTAGTCCGACAGCGCGGCGGTGACCGCCTGCCAGCTGGTGACCGCCGGCTCGACGTTGGGCTCGGCCGCAGTCACCGCCGCGCCTGCGGCAGCGCCGGCATCGGACGCGGCCTGCCCGGCGCCGTCGAGCGCGGTCTCGAACCGCTCTGCCGCGGCCGTGGCCTCGGCCAGCGCATCGGCGCCGTCGTCGTCAGTGCCGCGCACCGCATCCCGCAGCGCCTGCCAGCTTTCGAGGGGCGCGCGGGCACCTTCCGCTAGATCGCGCGCCGCGCCACGGTAGACATTCGCGGACTCCAGCGCCCGGGCGGCCGCGTCCGTGAGCCCGAGATCGGGCGCGGTGAGCGGGTTGTCTTCGAAGGCCTGATCGAACGCCGCCTGCGCAGCTGTCGTGGCAGCGCTGGCCGCACCCTCGAAGCGGTTCTCGATCTCGCCAAGGTCGAGGTCGGGCACCAGCGAGATACGCCGCTCGGACCCGAGCGCTTCCAGCCCCTGGTTGATGCCGCCGATGAAGCCGTTGATGCGCGAGACCACGCCGTTCAGCATCGCCTCGACGCCGTCGACCAGGCTGTTCGCCGCCTGGAAGGCCAGATCGCCGATGGCCGCGGGCAGCAGACCCCAGATCGCCTTGATCGCCTCGTAGGCGCCCTCGAAGGTGTTCGCCGCCGTATTCCCGAAACCGACCACGCTCTCGATGGCGCTCTGCATGCCTGACGCGGCGTCGGCCTTCAGGTCGAAGAACATCGCCGTGGCGGCTGCGCCAGCCGCAGCAGCACCCATCTTGATCCGATCCCAGACCTCTACCGCCAGGTCCTTCAGGAGCGACATCGCTTCGCCGAACCCACCCGCACCGGAGACGAGCCGGGTGAACTGGTAGACGAGCTCGCCCGCGCCGACGATCAGCGCGCCGATGCCGGTCCGGATCAGCGCGCCGCGCAGGACGACCAGCGCCGTGGCGAGGCCGCGCACGGAGAGCGCCGCAGCGGCCATGCCGGCGACCCAACGTCCCGCGAGGAAGGCCGCGAAAGTGGCGGCGTAGGTGGTCAGGCGACCGATGTTGCCTAAGAGGCCGCGGATGGCGATGCCGAGCGGCCCGGTGCGGCTGGCGACCGCTGCCATGGCATCCGCGACCGCTTCCAGCGCCGGAGCCGCGGCAACGGCCAACTGGTTCGACAGCCCGCGCCAGATGAGCCCGAGCCGGGAGATGGCGTCGTTCGTTCGTTCGATCTGCTCGGCATCCTGCTCCGAGACGACAACCCCGAAGGCGAGGACGTCCTCGGTCGCCTGGCGCAGCGTCGCGGTGTCGATCCGCGACATGGCGATGGAGCCTTCCTCGCCGAAGAGCTGCCCCGCGACGGCCGCGCGCTCGGCGGCAGGCACGAAGCTCTCGATGGCCGCGTTGATCGCACCCACACGCTGGTCCAGCGGCAGCGCGATCAGTTCGTTGGCCGACAGCCCGAGCCGGTCGAACGCGTCGGCAGCCGGGCCGGTCCCGGCCGCCGCCTGGCTGAGACGACGCGTCAGATCCTTGGTGGCCTGTTCGATGCCGGACATCGACACGCCCGCCAGTTCGCCCGCGCGCTCCAGCGTCTGGATCGAGGCGACGGTGGTGCCGAGCGACTGCGCGAGTTTGGCCTGCGCATCCACCGTCTGCAGACCGGACCGGACCATCGCCACGCCAGCGGCGGTGGCAGCGGCCACTGCTGCAGCGGCGGCCACCCGCACCCGCCGCGAGAACGCCGCCAGCCGGGCATTGGCCGCCTCCATCTCCCGGCTGAGCCGTCCGAAGCCGCGCGATCCGGCCTCGCCGACGCCTTCCAGTTCGGCGCGCACCTGTCGCCCGCCGACCGCGGCGAGGCGGACGGACACACGCTTTTCAGCCATCGGGGCGTTCCATCTGTTCGTTGAGCTTGGCGACCATCACCGCTTCGATGACGGGCAGCAGTTCGGCCATGGCGAGCGGCGGCACGCCGAGCGCGTCCCCGAGTGCGACCGCCGCCGACATGTCCCAGCCGATCACGGCGCCCGGCAGCACGCGCAACTGGCCGCCGAGGCGGCCGACCAGGTCCCAGACCTGCCAACCTTCCGGCGTTTCCGGACGGTTCAGCCGCGCCGGGCAGTCCGGGCAGGCTTGCGCGCAGGCTTCGCAGTATCGCGCGCCCCCGCCGAAGGACCATTCGGCGAGAGCGCGGAGGCGTTTTTTTCCTGTTCCAGCAGCAGGCCCTTCGAGACGTAGGCCAGCTGGAAGGCCTCGAAGATCGGCCAGACGTCGAGCAGCGCGTCGATGGCCTCTGGGCTCGGGTCGATGGGCTTGCCGTCCGCATCGCCGATGCCCTCCCAGGCGAGCACCGCCCGCCGCGCCAGCGCCTTGGCGAAAGCGACCGCGCGTTCCTCCTCCGAGGCCTCCTCGGGGATCGCCTCCACGACGGGGTCGCTGCGCGTCGCCACCATCAGCGCCGTCGTGAGCGGTCGCAGCTGCACCCGGACGCCGGGCGCGAGGTCGTGCCAGCGCGGTTCATTCGTCAGGTCGAGTGTCAGCATCCTCAGTACACCTCGATGTCGTTGATCAGGGTTGCGGTGCACATCCGGCCGACGACGCTGTCGCGGGCCGCCTGCCAGTCGAAGGTCGCCTGCACGCCCTGCGGCCCGGAAATCTCGATGCGCGGGCGCGGCAGGTAGACGGCGTGCACGGTGAAGGTGAAGCTCTCGCCGGACGGCAGGGCGTAGGCGAATTCCATCTCGCAGGCCTCGCCGTTGATCGCCTGCGTCACCAGCGTCTGGTCGGCGAAGCGCACCTCGATCCGGCCGGTCAGCGCCGCGATGGACGGGTCCGCGCCGTCGATGCGGCCGTCCGAGCGGATGGTCTCGATCCGGTCGAGGTTGTTGGCATAGGTGATCTCGGCCGAGACCACATTGCCGAGGGCGGTGCCGTTGCGCGTGATCGACCCGTTGAAATGGCCGAAGCGCTTGAGCTCCAGCGCGGCGGGCGTTCCGGCGCTGGTGGTCGTGCCCACACTCTCACCCTGCGCCACCAGCCGTGCGGTTGCGGTCAGGAGCCCTGAGCGCTGCATCTGCCAGGTGATCTGGTCGAGCACGCAGCCGGAATACATCGCGTAGCGCGGCACCTCCGGCATGCCGGTTTCGATCGACATGCTGGGCAGCGTCCAGGACCCCGACTGGAACTCGTGGGTGTAGGGCGCTTCCGCACCCGTGGTCGTGGGTGCGCCGAACGCCGCCTTCAGCCAGAAGCCGAAGGCCTCGGCGTCGAGCGGCACGACGATGTCGCCATCAGCCGTCACCGCGTCCTTGATCGGCGCCAGCGGATCGCGGCCGTAGCCGAGCAGTTCCGAGTTCAGCAGCGGCTGTTCGGCCCCCAGCGAGGTGCTGGCGAAAGGCATGCGGGTGAAGCCGCTGGCAGGCGGCGTTCCATAGGTCGTCTCGAACGCAAGCGCCATCTGCGCCCGCGCCCCCTGGGCTCGTGCCATGGTGATCTCCTTGATTTCGTTGAAGCGCGGTTGCGTTCGGTCAGGCCGTGCCGCACATGGACATCATGCGCACTATTCGTCCCAATTCCCCGCTCAGTATTTCCGCTCGACCGATCATCACCCGGATGATCGTTTCTGTCCTCGCGGTTCTTGTTCTTTTGACCGGCCCCGTCTCGGCGCAGACGAATACCGTGAGCGGCGCGGTCCGCTACGTGACGGACGGCGACACCTTCTCACTTCGCGGCGTTGAACGGCCGATCCGTGTCTGGGGCCTCGATGCTCCCGAACGCAACGAGCGCGGTGCCTCCGCCGCGACATCCACTCTGCAGCGGCTGGTCGCCGGCCAAAGCCTGACCTGTCGTGTGCGCGACATCGACCGATACGGACGGATCGTCGGGCAGTGCTTCCTAGCCGATGGCCGCGATGTCGCGGCCCAGATGATCGCTGCCGGAGTGGCCCGGGAATACTGCTACTTCTCCGGCGGCTACTACGGGACCTGTCGCGGCAACTGACCCGTCGGCTCTAGCCGAACGGATCGGACGTGGAATAGTGAAGCATAACGGAGATTACCGCCGCCTTGAGGCTCGCGGAGCCCTCGACTGGCAGGTCCACTGGCCGCGGCGCTTCAGCCTCGACCCAGTCGCAGAGTCCGCCCAGCGTCCGGTCTACAGCCAGCGCCGTTCCGACGCGGGCGCAGAGCGTGTCGAATGCGGCATCACGGGTAGCGCCCTGCACGATCGCCTCGATCTCGGCGCGGTGCTGGTAGTGGTAGGCCAGCGGTGACAGCGTCACCTCCGGCTCCCCCGGCTCGCCGTCGCGGAGGATCAGCAGACCCTCAGACGGCACGCGCTCGGGCAGCACCTCGCCGCGCAGGGCGGTGGCGGGCAGCGCGGAGAGCCGCGCGTGCAGCGCGGCGAGGATGGTTTCGCGATCGGTAGGCACCAGCACTTCCTTTTGTGCCCAGGGCATTCATCGGCAGACGAACGCCACAGCTGTTCTGTGATGCGTAGCTTGGGTCGCGGGTCAGGAATGCGAACCGCGGACCCTCAAATGCGCTTTCAATTCATTCAGTGAGAGACATACGCTGCGTTTCCGATGCACCATGCGATGGCAATTCGAACAGAGGACTACAAGGTCCGTCGCAGGGTCGGTGATCGTTTTACCTGCTTCGGCGATCGGAACTACATGGTGGACTTCGATGAAGCCCTCACCAAGGGCCCCATACGCGCGGCCGAAGTTGAACCCGCAAGCCATACAGTCGAGTCCATGGATCGCGAGGGCATCCTCCCTGAGTTTCGGAACACGTTCGCGCCGCAGGGAGACGTAGACCTTTTCGCCGCCCTCCGTCCGCGCCTCCGGGCTGCGGGCTTTTCCATCCAACGCGACCGGCATACCGGCATGAAGCCCGAGGACGAACCGCTCGAGCTCCTGATCGGAACGATCCCTCCACTCTTCATGTATCCGCGTGAAATTGGTGCTCAATGACGGTTGCTGTCCGTTGCGATCCACCCATCCGATCCGTCCGTTATCGAACAATATGTCGAACGTATCTCGCGCATTTTTCAGGCTGTTCCGGAATTGGGTCTGTGAGCGGCCATCTCCCATCGCGTCGAAGAAACTGTCGTATGCAGCTTTCCATGTGCTTACGCCGAGAGCTGCTGGAGGTGACGCAGGCTTGCCTTCGTGACGGACACCGCATCTGGCCAGCCAGTAGCTGGCAATCATCATCGAGTAGGATCGCTCAATTAACTGCTCGGGGCGCTTCATACCCTTGATTATGAAGATACATCCAGGCTCCTGACAATCGGGGAATTGGACGAGCAGGAACAGCGCTCTCGAAGTGCCTTTACGAGAACCGTTCCTCCACCCAGTTCGCCACGATCAGCCCCGGCACGCTGTCGAGCGCCCGCTCGGCGTCGCGGTCGAGGTCGAGTCGCTTTGGCAGTTTGACCTGTGGGACCAGCAGGAAGATCGGTGCGGTGACCTGGTTGCGTCCGGTCTTCGCGCGCGACGCCACCGCCTGGCCGCGCTTGTTGATGCGGGCCTGGTCGGCGACGAGCAGGCTCGGGCCGCTGCGACGATAGACAAAGCGCAGGCGTAGGCCGCGGCGGCGTTCCCACTCGCCGGGGGTGATTTTACCACCGCGCAGACCTCGCCCGGCCGCCTCGGTGGGGATCGCCAGCCAGAAGCCGTCCTTCGAGCGTATCAGCGGGCCCGTGTCGTGGGCGCCGACGATGACCGGCGCCTTCGACCAGACGAGCGCCGCGGCGTTCAGGCTCTCGTCTCCGTTCGGGTACGTCTGGCTCCGTATCGAGTTGGCCAGCCGCCGTCCGAGCCCGGCGCCGCTGATCTGGCCGCGCCAGGCGGTCTTCAGTTCTGTCCCGGCCTCGCGCATGGCGGCGGTGACGGCCTTCTCACCGGCCTTCACCTCTGCAGCCATGGCGGCGACGAGGTCGGGCGTGATGTCGAGTTTCAGTTTCACGCGGGCCTCAGATCCACGGTCCAGACGAGCCGCTCGCGGTCGCGGACGGGCTCGCCCTGAACGAGGAAAGCCTCGCCGTCGATCTCGATGCGGTCGCCGGGCCGCGGGTTCGCGACCTCGGCGAGGCGCAGGTCCAGCCGGGTGGTCTCCGACCAGAGGCGCGTTTCGCCGAAGTTCGTGACGTCGTCGTGCCGGCGCAGGATCGCTCGGACCAGCGACGGCGCGCCGCCCTCGGCGGTGTAGACCGCGTCGCGCGCGAGATGCGCGTCCGCGAAGAGCGCGTCGAGGGCGTCGGCGAAGGCGGTCATCAGGTCCGCCGTGCCGAGCGCAGCACCTGCGGCCGTGTGCAGATCGGGAGCGGGTTGCTCTCGATCTCCAGCCGCACCCATTCGTCGCGATCCCGGTCGGGGATCGTTCGCGCATAGAGCGGCTGGCCGAGGGTGTTCACCGTCTTGAAGGTGTCGGCGGGGGCGTAGTAGATCTCGAAGAGCCCCTCGATGCCCTCGGGATAGAAGAACGCCTTGTCGGTCGGCACGGTGAAGCCGACGCCGCCCCGGTAGCGGCGGAAGGTGATGCCGCCGAAGCTGACCTCGTCGGCGACGCGGCCGCGCAGGTCGGCCGCCGCGGCGGTGTTGAGATAGGTCTCCCGCACCTCCTTGTGGGCCACGAGATCGGCGAAGAAGGCCGAGCCGCATTCGGCGCGGATCTGTACCGCACCGGCCGAGAGCCCGCCCATCGAGTCCTCGACGCTCTCGATGAGCGCCTGGCAGCGCTTGCGGAGCGCGCCCGAGGCCGGGCTTGCGTTGTCGAGGTCGAAGTCGATCTCGGGCGCGGGCGTGATGCCGAACTCGGTGAAGTAGTTCACGACCGTGGCGTGGTCCTTCGGATCCTTCACCAGCCCCTGGATGCCGTTCAGGAGGTGGTATTCGAAGGTGGTCTCGGCGTCCTGACGGAGCTTCCGGAGCCGATACGCGACCTCGGTCTGCACCTGCTGGGTGGCGCTTTCCGAGCCGAAGTCGCGCACCGACTGAATCTCGGAGGCCCAGAGCACGTCCTGCTTCTTGAACTGGCGACAGACAAAGGCGCGCATCTCGCGCCGGTCCGGAACCTGCTGCTCGTAGGCCGAGCCGCGCTCGGAGAACGGGATCAGCGACAGCGTGCCGTCGCGGCTCTCGATCACGACGGTGCGGGAACGCACGCCGCGCGGGCTGAAGAGGTTCGAGCCCGAGAGCAGCGCGGGCTTGTAGGGGATGTTCTCGAGCGCGCGGGTGAGCTCGACGATGGTGAAGGCATCGCCTTCGAAGATGTCCATGGTGGCCATGAGGATGCCTCCTGTCGTGAGCGCGCCCAGCAAAAGTGGACGCCGGTTTTGCGTCCGGGCGCGCGTGGAAAAGGGAATTGGGTCAGCGGACGAGGATGCCCGCGGCGAGGAGCGCCGTGTGGGCGGCCGCGATCTCGCCCTCGCTGGGCGTGCCCGCGAAGACGAGGTCGTGGCGGTTGACGATGGCGGGGCCGCGGACGACCGCGACGGCGGGCGCATCGCCAGCGCTCGCATCCGCCTTGCCCCAGAGCACGGCGACGGCGGTCTCGGTGCCGTCCACGGCGGCCGGATCGTGGGCGGCGTACTTGCCGGACGCGGTGATCTTGCCGAGCACCGTGCCCGGCTCGAGCGTGCCGGCGGCGACAGTGATCGTCTCGCGGGTGTAGTCGCGGAAGGCTTCCCAGACAAGGAAGCCGCCGGGGTGCGTGCCTTCGACCAGCGTGGTCATGGTGTCATCCTTTCAGCTTGAAGGTTCGGGCGACGATCTCGCCCCAGGGGCGCGCAGCCGAGGTGCGGCCGGGCTGCGGGTGATGGGGTGCGATCTCCGGCTCCCCCTCTGCCTTTGCGGCGAGAAGTGCGGCGCGCACCTCGGCGAGGCTGGCGTCCTGCTCGAGGAAGCGGCCGGCCATCTGCGGCTGGCCCGCGAGGCGGCAGAGATCGACCACGGCCCGGGCATGACCGATGGCCTCTGCCCGGATCGCGGCAGGATCGGGCGGCGCGCCACTGGGCGGCGGCGTCTCGGCCGACGGCCGCGGAGCGTCGGAGGCGGCGGCAGGCTCGTCCTCGGCGCCCTCGACCGGGTCGTCTTCGGCGGCGGCGTCGGTATCCTCGTCCGCTTCGATCTCCCGGCCGTCGCACTCAGCGTTGGGCTCCGGCTCGGTTTCGATAGCTTCAACCAAGTCCGACGGCGCGTTGCGAAAGCGCCCGATGTCAAAGTGCGCGGCGATGCGGACAGGCTCGACCAGCCGGTCGGCGAAGCCCTGCGCCACAGCGTCCGACGCGTCGAACCAGGTCTCTGCGGCCATGAGCGCGGAGACCTCTTCCGGCGTCCGGCCGGATTTTCCGGCGTAGCCCGCGACGAGGCTGCCCTTCACCTTGTCGAGCGCCTCGGCCATGGCGCGCATGTCCTCGGCAGTGCCCATCACGAGGCCGGCGGGATCGTGGATCATCAGGAAGGCGTTCTCCGGCATGAAGATCTCGTCGCCCGCCATCGCGATGT